>JAODNO010000004.1 GCA_025465235.1 Pseudonocardia sp. | reverse complement strand
CGAGGTGCCCAGGTCGCTCGCGGTGGTGCTCAGAGCGGACGCCGCTCCCGCTCTCTAGGGTGGGACCGATCCGACGATCGGGACGACGGTGCGCGCCTCCTCCTGGAGGTGCTGCCGGATGCGCTCGATCTGCTCCCGATCCGATGGGTTGTCGGCGATGACGGCGTGCAGGCCGCCGTCCGCGGTCGGCACGAAGTGGTGGGTTCCTCAGTCGGTGCGGAACCCGTCGTGCATCAATGCCCCCAACCGTGTCGGACATTTCGGACGTCGTCGTATCATATACTGTCACGGGGTATAGGTAGCTCACCCCGCGAACGCCGGGGGCCAGCGATGGAGAGGAGCACGCCACCATGGCACGGGCGGCGCGCCACCGGGCTCGACAACATCGGTGGTGCGTGGGCCCGTCACCCGCTGGTCTGCTGACCGACCTCCCTCAGACGCCGACACGATACCCCCCTATGGTATGGTGGCCGAGTAACTGGGAGGAGCGAGATGAACGGCTATACCGACGACAAGGACGACTACCTCAAGAGGATGCGCCGAATCGAGGGCCAGGTTCGCGGCATCGCGAAGATGATTGAGAACGACCAGTACTGCATCGACGTACTGACGCAGGTCTCCGCGGCCACGAAGGCGCTGGAGGCCGTAGCGCTGGGTCTGCTGGACGAGCACCTCATGCACTGCGTCACCCGGGCCGCCGCCGAGGGCGGGGCCGTTGCCGACCAGAAGGTCGCCGAGGCGAGCGCCGCGATCGCACGACTCGTCAAGTCCTGATCAACGTCCCCAGGGAGGACTGCTGTCATGAGTAAGACCACGTACACCGTCACCGGAATGACGTGCGGGCACTGCGTCGCCTCGGTCACCGAGGAGATCAGCGAGATCGCCGGCGTCACCGACGTGGCGGTGGAACTGTCCACCGGCGCCGTCACCGTCACCAGCACTGAGCCGGTCAACGACGCCGACGTTCGCACGGCAGTCGAGGAAGCCGGTTACCGACTCGCGGCCTAGCCGCGTCAGCCAGCAAGGACTGGACATGAACACTGCAGTGAAGCTCTCCGCCTACGGTGCGGCGCTCGCCCTGCTCATCGCAGGGGGCTGGGCGACCGGATCCGCTGTCGGTCCCCTCACCACCGGCACGACCGCAGACGCGGCCGGGCACGGCGCGACCTCCGGCGCTGAGGGCGCCGGGCACGGGGACACACACAGCGGCACCGTCGCGGGGGCCACCGGCGCCGAGCCTGCGAGGCCCGCAGACGACGCAGCCGACCAGCCCGGCGGGCTGGCGTCGAGCAGGGGTGGCTACACCCTCACGCCCACCGCTCCGACGCGCACCCCCGGAACCACCGAGACCTTCGCCTTCACCATCACCGGCCGGGACGGGGCCCCGGTCACCGACTTCGCGGTCGAACACGACAAGCGGATGCATCTCATCGTCGTGCGCCGCGACACCACCGGCTTCCAGCACATCCACCCCGAGATGGCACCCGACGGCACCTGGAGCGTCCCGCTGACGCTGCCGGCAGGGGGCTCCTACCGTGCGTTCGCCGACTTCACGCCCACCGGCGAGGCGGGCACCACCCTCGGCATCGACCTGGCCGCGGCCGGCGCGTTCGAACCGGTCAGTCATGTTCCGAGCCGCACCGCGCAGGTCGACGGATACACCGTCGAGCTCGCGGGTGACCTCGTGCCAGGGCAAGCGTCACCGGTGACGCTCACCGTGAGCCGGGACGGCGTGCCGGTCACCGACCTGCAGCCCTATCTCGCCGCCTACGGCCACCTCGTCGCGCTACGCGAGGGCGACCTCGCCTACCTGCACATGCATCCCGAGGGGGCGCCCGCCGACGGCGTCACACCAGCCGGCCCGCAGATCGAGTTCGTCGCCGAGGTACCCACCGCCGGCAGCCACCGGCTGTTCCTGGACTTCCGGCACAACGGGGTCGTGCGCACCGCCGAGTTCACCGTGCCCACCGGGCCTGCTGTCGCCAACGCACCCGCGGCTCCGGGGCCACCCGCCGCCAATGACGGCCACGGCCACTGATCGCGGAGAGGAAAAGAGACGATGAGCACCACCACCGGGCCTTCGAGCGCCCCCGTCACCGACATCGAGCTCGCGATCGGCGGCATGACCTGCGCATCGTGCGCCAACCGGATCGAACGCAAGCTCAACAAGCTCGACGGCGTGACGGCCACGGTCAACTACGCCACAGAGAAGGCAAGGGTCAACGCTCCCGCAGGAGTCGACCCCGCAACGCTCTTGGCGCAGGTCGAGGCCGCGGGCTACACCGCTCAGCTGCCCCAGACAACCGGGCCGACCGGGACCGACCCCGAGACAGACGAGCCCGACGCCACGCGCCCGCTGCGTGATCGGCTGATCACCAGCACCGCACTGGCCGTGCCGGTCATCGCCATGGCAATGGTTCCCGCACTGCAGTTCACCTACTGGCAGTGGATCTCCCTGGCCCTCGCCGGACCGGTCGTGATTTGGGCGGCCTGGCCGTTCCACCGCGCGGCCTGGGTCAACCTGCGCCACGGCGCCGCCACGATGGACACCCTGATCTCCATCGGAGTGCTCGCCGCCTTCCTGTGGTCGCTCTACGCGCTGCTGTTGGGCACCGCAGGCGTGCCCGGCATGGTCCATCCGTTCGAGCTGACCATCGCCCCCAGCGACGGTGCCTCGAACATCTACCTGGAGGTGGCTGCCGGCGTCACCACGTTCATCCTCGCCGGCCGCTACTTCGAAGCCCGCTCCAAGCGCCGGGCAGGCGCAGCGCTGCGCGCCCTGCTCGAGCTCGGCGCCAAGGACGTCACCGTCCTCCGCGACCGCGCCGAGGTGCGGATCCCCACTGATCAGCTGACCGTGGGCGACCGGTTCGTCGTGCGGCCGGGCGAGAAGATCGCCACCGACGGCGTCGTCGAGGACGGCTCTTCCGCCGTGGACGCCTCGATGCTCACCGGCGAGTCCGTGCCGGTCGAGGTCTCACCTGGTGACGCTGTTGTCGGCGCGACCGTCAACGCCGGCGGCAGGCTCATCGTGCGTGCCGTCCGGATCGGCTCGGACACGCAGCTCGCACAGATGGCCCGCCTGGTCGGGGACGCGCAGAACGGCAAGGCCGCCGTACAGCGGCTGGCCGACCGAATCTCGGGGATCTTCGTGCCGATCGTCATCGCCCTCGCAGCGACGACTCTCGGGTTCTGGCTCGGTACCGGCGCCGGTGCCGCGGCAGCGTTCACGGCGGCCGTCGCCGTCCTCATCATCGCCTGCCCCTGCGCTCTGGGACTGGCCACGCCGACCGCGCTGCTCGTCGGCACCGGCCGCGGCGCCCAGCTCGGCATCCTGATCAAGGGTCCCGAGGTGCTCGAATCCACCCGCCGGGTCGACACCGTCGTGCTGGACAAGACCGGCACCGTCACCACAGGCCAGATGTCCCTCATCGCCATCCATGTCGACCCGAGCCACCTGGCCGACGGCGTCGACGAGGACGAGGTTCTGCGGCTCGCCGGCGCGCTGGAGAGCGCGTCGGAGCATCCCATCGCAGCCGCAGTCGCCCGCGGCGCTCGCGAGCGGTTCGACACGTTGCCTGACATCGAGGACTTCACCAACCTCGAAGGCCTCGGTGTGCAGGGCATCGTCGACGGTCACGCGGTGCTCGTCGGCCGGTCGGCGCTGCTCGAGCAGTGGAGCCAGCCCCTCACTCCGGAGCTGGCCAGTGCTAAGACCGCAGCCGAGAAGCTGGGGCGCACCGCGATCGCGGTGGCCTGGGACGGCGCTGCCCGGGCCGTGCTGGTGGTCGCCGATACCGTCAAGCCGACCTCTGCACAGGCGATCGCTCAACTGCGCGCGCTCGGCCTGACCCCGGTGCTGCTCACCGGCGACAACGCCGCCGCTGCACGCGCTGTCGCTGGGCAGGTCGGCATCGACGAGGTCATCGCAGAGGTGATGCCCTCGGACAAGGTCGACGTCATCAAGCGTCTGCAGGGTGAAGGCAAGATCGTGGCCATGGTCGGCGACGGGGTCAACGACGCCGCCGCGCTCGCCCAGGCCGACCTCGGACTGGCCATGGGTACCGGCACCGACGTCGCCATCGAGGCCAGCGACATCACTCTCGTCCGCGGCGATCTGCGCGCCGCAGCGGACGCGATTCGACTGGCCAGAAGCACCCTCCGCACCATCCGGGGCAACCTGTTCTGGGCGTTCGCCTACAACATCGCAGCGCTGCCGCTCGCCGCGGCCGGGCTGCTCAACCCGATGCTCGCCGGCGCCGCCATGGCGTTCAGCTCAGTATTCGTGGTGGGCAACAGCCTGCGACTGCGGAGCTTCCGATCACAGGCCGACCAGGAGCCCAACCCCACGATCCCGGCGACGGCCGGCAAGAGGACGCAACTGGCGACCAGCAGCAATTGACGCCGCCCCGCAATGCGGCGCCGGACCGGGTTCTCGGTCCGGCGTCGCGGTGCGCCGACCCGATCGCCAGGAGAATCAAGGCACGCCGTGCCCGTGCCAGATGAGCCGCATCGCGACGAACAGTTGGCCGATCTGGCCCAGCGCAGTGAACAGCTCGGCGAGCAGGCCATCATCCAGGCAGGTCCTTGCTTGTCAGTAGGTGGCTCGGCCGCCGCTGATGTCGTAGACGGCTCCGGTGGAGAAGCTCACCTTGTCCGACGCCAGCCAGGCCACCAGCTCGGCGACCTCCTCCGCGCGTCCGATCCGGCGCATGGGGATCAGGCTGGTGATGTGAGCCAGCACGTCCGGAGCGGTGGAGTCGTTCATCGGGGTGCTGATCACGGCAGGCGCCACCACGTTGACCAGCACGCCGGTGGTGGCCAGCTCCTTGCCGAGCGACTTGGTCAGCGCGATCACCGCGGCCTTCGATGCTGAGTACGC
>JAODNO010000706.1 GCA_025465235.1 Pseudonocardia sp. | reverse complement strand
CAGGCGTCCTGATCCGGATGGGAGCTCGGCAGCCCCCCGTCGATCGCCGGGAGCAGCCGCCGCAGGAGGGCCCGCCCGGCGCCGGGGTCATCGACGCGCAGGAGGAAGAACCTGCCCACGTACGGCACCGGCCGGGGGTGGAGCGCTCCGCTCTGGATGTCATCGACCTCGAGACCCACGCTCGGTGCGCTGGTGCTCGCCATCGCCTTCATGTATGCCGTGCCTCCTTCTCAGGCGTCCAGTGATGGCCCGGCACGGCAGGCCGGGCGCGTTGGCGACGCCCGATCGGCCCGCGCAGCTCACGGCCGAGACCTCTCTCGGTCGGGACCTCGTGCACGTCGACCCGCCCACCGGCACCACCCGCTGTCGGGCCCGGCACCGTGGGAGTTCGCGTCCTCAGGCGGAGGCTTCGTCGAGCAGCTTCTGGAAGGCCGGCGTGGCCACCAGGGCTGCGTTGGCCGAGTCCTCGAGCGCGGCCCGGAACTCGGGGGTGTCGAGCACGGCCTGGAACGCCTCGTTGACGCGTTGGTCCTTCCAGATCTGCTTGACGGTGAGGTCCGGGTAGGAGCTGACGAAGGCGAGCGCCGGCGCCTGGTGGGCGACGAACCAGTCCTTGACGCCGGGATCTTTGACGCCGGGGAACCCCTCCGAGTGCGCGAAGATCTTGTCGAAGTTGTCCCCAACGACCGTCGTGGCGAAATCGTCGATGTAGGTGTCCCAGGGGCCGTCGAAGACGCTGGCGAACATGAACTGCGTGTCGTCGTCGAAGATCACATGCCGCGCGTCGTGCAGTGTCCCGATCTGCTGCAGCGCTGACCGATCCTTGGCGAACGCTCTCATGATGTTGGCGAGATCCTGGCGCAGTTGGTCCGCGTGGCCCGGCTTGATCGTGGTGTAGACGGTGAACTCCCCGGCCACCCCGTCCGCCAGGCCTGGCCGCTCTGGCTGGGTCGACTGGCCGGTCTTCGTCGAAGTCATCGAAGCTTCTCCCTGATCACGGACGCTCTGCGAGATGGAGCCTGGCTGGTGGGTGCTGCACACCCGCCTGCACAGACTTGCGGTGCCGTGGCGACCACGCCTCATCCGTAGCGGGTGAGCCGACGAGCGGTTGACAAACCGGACCCGGCTCTGTGCTTCGTGTCGTCCTGAACACGGCAATTGATGACGAGATCCTCAAGCGGAATCCGTGCCGCATCTCGGGCGCCGGCCAGACAAAGACCCCGGAGCGCCCAATCGCGTCGCTCGCGGAGGTGTTCGCGATCGCGGCGTTCGGCCAACTCCGATTCGGCGAGCTGGTGGCCCTTCGCAAGCCAGACTTGGCGAAGCCGACTTCGAACCGCAAGTCTGGGTACTCGCGTGCTACCCGGAATTCGGGGCCGCCCAGATTCAACCTCTTCTGGTTTGCCGCGTGGATCCGCGCGGAACGGTCTACGGCGGCGTCAGCGCGGGCCGAGGCAGAGTGTATAGCCGGCGAACAGGTCGCCGAACGACCGCTTGATCCCGCTCGTGGCGCCCTGGACGTATCGGCACGCGATCTGAATGTCGACCACCGTCGAGTCGTACCGCTCGAGCACCCGGTAGCGCGCATTGGGTGTGTCACACGCGACCCGCGTGTAGTCCTCGCCCTGTTGGGCAAGGCAGTCGCCGACTTTGGCGGCGTCGACGCTGGAGTTCGGGTCTTCGTCCTTGGGCGCGAGGCAGAACACGAGCGACCACTCGAGGTCGCTGAGCCTGGAGTTGATGGACGTCAGCTTCCACTCGTACGTGGAGCGGGTGCCGGGTACCTCGGCGCAGTCGTCGTTCAGGTAGCTCCCGCCCTCGACCCTGGCGAGCACGCGGTCGACGGCGCCCGGGTCGGTGCACGGGACCGCGCGCACGTCGCCCGCGTTGCGGCTCGTCAGGCAGTCGCCCTGCTGCGCTGTGTTGACGCCCGGCCGCGGCTCGCCCGGCCCGCTCGACAGGCACATCTGGCCGATGCCATCGATGCGCGACTCGGCACGCTCGACGCCGGGCACGTCGTAGCAGTTGGTGCCGGAACCACCGACCTTGAGCACGCGCCATGCAGCGCCGGGGGTTGTGCACGCGACGCCCTCGTACGGTTCGCGCTCCCCTGTCGTCTGCCGCAGGCAGTCGCCGGCCTGCACCTGCCGGTTGAGCGTGCCCCCAGACGTGCTGGCTCGATTCGCACCGCAGCCGGTCACCGCGCAAACGATGCCGAGTAGCACCGCCAGCAAGCGCAGGTGGGCGGCTACTCCCGAGAAACGCACGTGGTTCCCCCTACCCGAGCCCGTCCGTTGTGTGCGGCCGGGCCAAGCGAAGGTTGCCGATGAGCGTCACCACGACCTCCACTCGCTGTCCTCTTCTCGTCCTCACGGAGTAAATCGCCTGGTAGAGCGCTATCTTTCACTTGGAGACATTCCGCTTCCCGTGGCCGCGGGTGTGGGGGTGCGCGTTCCTCGAAGCGGTGTTGCGCGCCGCGGACGGACCGGCGCGAACCAGCTCGTGACCGAGCCGCCGTGGTCCCCTGCGAGGATGGTTGCGGCGCATCTCGCAGATCGCTGCCTCCACCTCCCCTGGCAGCTGCCAGTTGCCAGCTGCCAGGGGTGGTGGTGCGGGCGGTGCGACCGGTCCGCCAACCCCGGTAGGCCGTGTTCTCGATAGCGGCGGACCCAGACGTTGCACGGTCCTGCGAGACACCCCTTACCGGACCGCGACCTCGACCACCGGGGCGCCGGCCGACACGACCTCCATGACGGCGTGATAGTGCTGCTCCACGACGCTCAACTCCACGAGCATCAGCCCCGGCCCCTCCCACACGACAGTCGTCGTGGAAAGCAGATCCGGGGGCGGGAGCGTCACCCATCAACTGAAGCCAGCGTGTCACCGATCAAGCGAGGTTCGACAGCACGGCGTCAACGTTGTCTGGGTTCAGAAGATGCGTGACGTTTTGGCATCGGGAGATGGGTGACGGTTCCTATCCGATGTTGTCTTGCCAACCGTAGGCCTTGTAGCGGCTGACATCCTTGCTGGTGGTCTTGGTGATGG
>JAODNO010000700.1 GCA_025465235.1 Pseudonocardia sp. | reverse complement strand
CGATCTCGGCGGTGGGCGCGGCCAGGTCGTCGATCAGCGCGTTGACCGCCTGCACGCCCGTGGCCCAGGCCCCGTCGTAGGACTCCTCGTTGAGCCGGTCGGACATCCGGCCCTCCCGGCCGACCACCCGGCTGATCCGCAGCAGGTCGCGGTTGCGCCGCTCCTGGAGGGTCACCAGCTCGTTGAACTCGTCGACCACCGTTCCCGCGAGACCCTGCCGTCGCGGCAACCGGATCTCGAAGCGACCGAGCCGCACCTCGCGCAGGGCCTCTGCCAGCTCGGCCAGCAGGGCGCTGTCCTCCGCCGCGGCGGGCTCCGTCGTCCCCGGAACCGTGGTGCTCTGGGGCCGTGTCGTGGTCATGACCGCAGTCCTCCCATGCTCGGACCGGCCGCCGCACGGATGCGCGCCACGGCACCGGCGCGGCCGCCGCAGGCACGACCCTAGTCGATCCCGTCTGCAGCGGATCCTCGCTGTCGCTGGGGGATCGGCGCGAGCGCGCGCACAGCGGACAGTGCAGACTGCAGTCGTGCCCGTTCAGCTCGAGCGGCGGACCAGGCTGCCGCCGGACGCCCGATCCGCCGGACGAGCGCGGCGCATGCTCCAGGAGGCTCTGCGGCCCCTCGACCTGGGTGGAGGAGACGGCGCCGACGGTGACCTCGTCGACACCGTCGTGCTGCTCGCCAGCGAGCTGTGCGAGAACGCCGTCCTGCACGCAGGCACCGAGTTCGAGGTGGCCCTCACCGTCACCGAGGACGAGGTCACCGTCGCCGTGACGGACCGGGGTGCAGGTCCCCTCGAGCTACACCTCGCTCAGCCACGACAGCGCTACGGCCGTGCGGCCAGCCACGGGCGCGGACTCGCCCTCGTCCAGCGGCTCGCCACCACCTGGGGCACCCGCCACGAGTCAGACGGCCGACACGTCATCTGGTTCTCGCTCAGCAATGGTCCCGTCATGGCCGCCCCGCCGACCCCGCCCGCCCCGCCCGACACGGAGCGCGTGTGGAGCACCGCCGAGCAGGCTCGATGGTTGCTGCACGTCCCGTCGGCGCTCGGCGACCGGCTCGAACCGGCGGAGCTGGTGGCCGAGCTGATCCGCAGGTTGCGCGAGCTGCTCGACGCCGACTGCGTGGACGTGGAGGTCGACGAAGGCGACGGCAACGGCCCCCAGGAGATCGCCAGGGACGGCGCGGGGCGGGACGGGGGAACGGTCGTCGAGATCCGCCTGCCCATGACGGCCCCGCTGCGCGGCGTCCTGCGGGTGGCGCACCGCCCGGGCGCGCAGGCCCCGGGCGTCGAGGTCGACCGCAGACGTGACCTCACGGAGCTGATCGCCAGCCGGGTCGCCATGGCGGTCGAGTCGAAGTGGCTGCGTGGGGTCGACCAGCGCAGGCGGGCGTGGATGACCTACCTCGCCGAGACGAGCGAGCTGCTCGGCCAGTCCCTCGACGTCGAGCTGGCCGTCGCGGTGGTCCCGCAGGTCGTCGTCCCCCGGCTCGGCCGGTGGTGCGCGGTGCACCTCATGGAGCCCTCCGGGCGGCTGCGGCTGGCCGCGCTCACCCACGCCGACGAGACCAAGCTCCCCGAGCTGCGCGGGGTGCTGGATCCGGACGGCACCCCCGGTCTGCCGGCCGAGCTGCGCACCCGGTTCGCCGAGCTGGTCCGCGACGGCACAGCCCCGGTGCGCTTCGCCGTACCCACCGACGGGATCGCGTTGCCGCTGCGCGCCCGCGGCCGCACCATCGGCATCCTCCTCGTCGGCAGGCCCGAGGGCCGTCCGCACAGCCCGGAGGACGTGGTGCTGGCGGGCGATATCGCCCGCCGCGCGGCGCTGACGATCCACAACGCGCAGAGCACAGGCGCCCACGTCGCGGTCTCGCAGGCACTCCAGCAGGCGCTGCTCCCCCGCGCGCTGCCGATGGCGCCGGGCCTCGACTTCGCGGCCGAGTACCTCCCGGCGAGCACCGGCAGTGACGTCGGTGGCGACTTCTACGACGTGCTCACCGTCGACATGTCGCGCTGGCTGGTGTCGATCGGCGACGTCTGCGGCAAGGGCGCCCGCGCCGCGGCCCGCACCGGTCTCGTCCGTGACGTGCTGCGGGTGCTCATCCGTGACGGCAGGCCGCTGCCGCGGGCCATCGAGATGCTCAACCAGGTGATGATCGAAGCGGGCGACCCGCTGCAGTTCTGCACGATCGCCGCGGCCATGGTCAGCAGGCGTCGACCTGTGGGCGTCGACTCGTCGCCCGGCACCGGACGCACCGGCCTTGACGTCGAACTCGTGCTGGCCGGGCACGTCCAGCCGGTGCTCGTGCGGGCCGACGGCACCGCTGAGCTCATCGGGCAGTTCGGCACGGCCGTCGGGCTGGTCCCCACCATCCGCCTGGAGTGCACGCCGCACCGGCTGGCGCCCGGCGACACGCTTCTCGTCTACACCGACGGGGTCACCGAACGCCGCCGCGGTCGCGAGCAGTTCGGCTCCGAGCGGCTGCTGGACGTCGCCACGGGGGCGGCGGGACGACCGGCGAGGCAGGTGGTCGCGGCCGTACGAGAGGCGGTCGAGCGATTCTCCGCCGACCCGCTCAACGATGACGTGGCACTGCTGGCGGTGCGCGCGGCCCCCTGACCAGGCCGGATGGGCGGCGTCGCCCCACGGCCCCAAGATTGGCGACTGTCCGGGTACCGCCGGACGCCGCTGTCCCGCATCCTGGTCATGAACGGCGGCGGTGGTCTCGCGGCGATGGAGGAGGAGCGCTGGACAAGAAGCCCAGCGGGCGGACAGTGCTCCGCGAACTCCGTTCGTGGCCGACGCTCCTGCTCGTACTGTTCTGCCTCGGCATCGGCGTCCCCGTCACGGTCACGCTCACGCCGGCCCAGGACCTCATCGCATTCGGCCAGCACATCTCCGTCGGCGCCCGACCACCGGCGCTGTCCGTCGCCGGCCCGGCACGACTCGTGCAGGTCGGGAACACGGCCCTCGACGTCGACCGCCTGCACGTCTACGGACCGCTGCGCCCGCAGCTGACGATGGGCCCGGTGCAGCGCAGCGACGCGGCCGCCGCGGTGTTCGACCCGGCCAAGGGGCCGAAGGTCCGCGACGAGGCCGTGTCTGCGGTCACCACCGCGTTCGTCACCTGGTACATCCTCGGCGGGCTGGGCCTGGTCACCTTCACGCTGGCGGCTGCCGCGGGCGCGGCGGGCCTGCGCACCCTCGTCGTGCTGCGCCGCCAGAGCCGCGAGACCGGTGGGCACGCCCCGCTGCACGCCATCTTCACCTACTGCGTGCGTGCGGCGCGCCGGATGACGGCGATCGCGCTCGTCGCGTCGATCGTGACCTGGGGTGTCTCGGGAGCGCTCGCTTACGTCGGCGCCGTGCAGGGGCTGCGCGGCGTCTCGTCGCTCGCGCAGCTCGTCGGCGCATACCACCTCAGCCCCGATCCGGTCGGGCCGCCTGTCACCGGCTATGACGGCGCGGTGATCGGCGACTCGCGGGCCGTACGCGTCGGCGGTCCTCCGCTGCCCGACGGCACACCCGACGACGCCGCCTGCGAGCGCAGCAGCGACTCCCTGGCCGCCGAGATCGGCCACCTGGGCTCGGCGAGGGTGCTCAACCTCGCCTGCCCGAGCGCGACGGTCACGACAGGGCTGCGTGGCCCGCAGCAGCGTGGCGACCGGCTGGTTCCCCCACAGATCGGTGTGCTCAAACAGGTACATGACCTGCGCTTCGTCGTGGTGGCGATCGGCCCGAACGACGTCGGCTGGACCGACTTCCTGCGCTACTGCTACGGCGTGGCCAACTGCTCCGACCAGCTCACGCAGGGCGAGTTCGACTACCGGATGGCGGCGTTCGACCGCGTATACGGCGACCTGCTCGTCGACCTCAACGATCTGCCGGGGCGCCCCCAGGTCATCGTGATGACGTCCTACGGGGCGTTCCGTCCTGACGCAGACTGCGCGGACACCCGTGCCGCGGGCCACCCCGGGCTGGACCCGACGAAGATCGAGCTGCTGACCGGGCGCAACGAGCAGCTCAACGCGGTGCTGAGCGCGGGAGCGGAGAAGTACGGCTTCGCGGTCGCCCGCCCCGAGCTGACGCTGCTGTGCGAGGACGGCACCGACGGGCTGGGCCCGGACCTGCAGGGGATGGCCGACCCGTTCCCCTTCCACCCCACGGGGATCGGGTCGCTCCGGATGGCGTCGTCGGTGCTGCGGCTGATAGCGCCCGCCCAGGAGCGCTGACCGCGCCCGGCATGCCCCCTCCCGGTACAGCGCAGGCGATGTGTCGGTCCCGGCGGGCACACTGTCCGCGTGGGGTACTGGGTACTGCACGTCGACCTCGACCAGTTCATCGCCGCGGTCGAGATCCTGCGCCGACCCGAACTGGCAGACGTGCCGGTCGTCGTCGGCGGCGCGGGCGACCCGACGCAGCGCGCGGTCGTCGCCACCGCGTCCTACCCTGCGCGCGAGCACGGTGTGCGCTCCGGGATGCCGCT
>JAODNO010000690.1 GCA_025465235.1 Pseudonocardia sp. | reverse complement strand
CTCCCGCGCGCCCCGGACCTGAGGGAGAACCACGTGCCCCATGAGGAACTCACGGCCGCAGCTTTCCGTCAGCAGCTGCTGGCCGGCACCACGAGCAGCGCTGACCTGGTGCGCTGGTACCTGCAGCGCATCGCCGACCTCGACGCCGACGGCCCGCGCCTCGGTGCCGTCGTGACGGTCAACCCCGACGCGCTCGCGGACGCAGAGGCCCTCGACGCGGCGTTCGCGGCGACGGGGGAGCTCCGCGGCCCGCTGCACGGTATCCCGGTCCTCGTCAAGGACCAGGCCGAGACGGCCGGCATCCCGACGGCGTTCGGATCGGCGCTGTTCACCCACTACGTCCCGGAGCGGGACGCAACAGTCGTGGCCCGCCTGCGGGAGGCGGGGGCGGTGATCCTCGCCAAGACCGCGATGTGCGACTTCGCTGCCGGTTGGTTCTCGTTCTCCTCCCGGAGCGAGCACACGAAGAACCCGTACGCCCTCGATCGCGAGATCGGCGGCTCCAGCGCCGGTACGGCAGCGGGCCTGGCGGCGAACCTGGGCCTCCTCGGGGTGGCCGAGGACACCGGCGGATCCGTTCGAGTGCCCGGCTCCTTCGCCAACCTCTTCGGGCTGCGTCCCACGACCGGGCTGGTGAGCCGCACCGGCTTCTCGCCCCTCGTGCACTTCCAGGACACGCCGGGTCCGCTGGGCCGCACCGTCGGCGACGTCGCCGCGCTTCTGGACGTCATGGCCGGGTATGACCCCGCCGACCCCTTCACCGCGGTGGCCGCACGGTCGCACGGCCCGGGCAACTATGTCGCCGCGCTCGCCGGCGCAGACCTGTCGGGCGCCCGCGTCGGCGTCCTCGAGGACGCGTTCGGCGCGCGGCCAGAGTCGGGTCCGGTCAACGACGTAGTGCGCGGCGCGGTCGAGGAGCTCCGGGCCGCCGGCGCCGAGGTCGTCGACGGCCTGGTTCTGCCCGGCCTGCAGGACTGGATCAGCCAGACCTCGCTGTACTCCACACAGTCGAAGGAGGACATCACAACGTTCCTCGCGGCCCGTCCGACGGCGCCCGTGCACAGCTTCGACGAGATCTACGCCAGCGGGACGTTCCACCCGCTGACCGACCTCATGAACGACATCGCCGCGGGGCCGCAGGTCGCGGCCGAGGCTCCCGACTACCACCGGATGCGGCTGCGGCAGGAGGAGTTCCGCAGGGCCCTGCTCCACGTGATGGCCGGTGCCGACGTCGACGTCCTCGTCTATCCCACCGTGCAGATACCGCCGCCGACGCGACAGGAACTGGCGGACCTGCGCTGGACCGCACTTACGTTCCCGACGAACACCGTCATCGCCTCGCAGAGCGGCATGCCGGCCATGACCGTGCCCGTCGGGACGACGCAAGGCGGCCTGCCGGTGGGAATGGACGTCCTCGGCCGTCCACTGACGGAGACGCACCTGCTGAGGTTCGCCCGCGCGTGGGAGATGCACGCGCAACCGCGGCGTGCGCCGGTCCTGTCCGCTACGGGTGCTGCTCCTCGGTCCGCGCTGGCTGAGGCATCCCGGTGAGCCTCGCCGTGCCTCCCGGACCGGCACAGGTCATCGCCAGGACACTGGACCTCAACTGCGACCTCGGCGAGAGTTTCGGCGTCTACCGCTACGGCGCCGACGAGGCGGTGATGCCGCTCGTCACCTCGGCGAACGTCGCCTGCGGCGCCCACGCCGGTGATCCGCGCACGATGCGGACGAGCGTCGAGCTGGCTGCCCGGCACGGCGTCGCCGTCGGTGCGCATGTGGGGCTCCCCGACCGGGAGGGCTTCGGGCGCCGCATGATCTCCGTGACCGCCGAGGAGGCCCGCGACCTCTGTCTCGCGCAGATGGGTGCCCTGTCCGCCTTCACCCGGGCGGCCGGGACCCCACTCGTGCACCTGAAGTTGCACGGTGCGCTGTACATGATGGCGATGGGCGACGCGGACCTGGCCGACGCGGTCTGCGGGGCCGTCCTCGGGTTCGACGCGAGCCTGCGGGTGGTCGCCCTGCCCGCGTCCGCCCTCGCCACGTCCGCCCGGGCCCACGGCCTGACCGTCGTCGAGGAGTTCTTCGCCGACCGCCCGTACCGGAACGGCCAGGTGACGATGTTCGGCTGGACGCCGGAGGAGCTCGGTCCTCCGGAGGCTGCGGCCGGCCGGGTCGAGGCCATGCTCGCCGACCCCACCTGCAGCTCCATCGGCACCGTCTGCGTCCACAGCGACACCCCCGGCGCGCCCGCCCTCCTGCAGGCCGTCAGCGACCGCCTGCGCCGGCTCGGCTGCGACCTGCGCGCTCCGTCCACCGCGGCTTCCACACCACGTACCTGACGACAGCCACACCTCTTCGTCCCCGCCGGTCCACGGACGTACTGGCTCACCCGATCGGAAGGACCACGTCGTGACCACCACGAAGGACCTGCAGGTCACTGAACACCATGGGCTCGAGTCCGAGTTCGAGCACGAACCCGTGCCGGTGTCGCGGAGGCGGTCGCTCGGCTCCGTCTCGGCCGTCTGGTTCGGCTTCCCGATGATCATCACCAACGCGGTCTTCGGCGGCACCATCGTCTACGGCCTCGGCTTCTGGCGCGGGATCGCTGCCATCATCATCGGCAACATCGTCCTGCTCACCTACGTCGGCACCCTGAGCTACATCGCGGGTCGGACCGGCAAGAACTTCGCGCTCACCGCCGCCGAGACGTTCGGCCGGCACGGCGCGACGATCGCGGCTGGCTTCCTCTCCACCGTCGTGATCGGCTGGTTCGCGTTCCAGACCGGCCTCACCGGGTCGACGCTGCACGCGTCGCTCGGCTGGAACCAGACGTGGATGATCCTGCTGGCCGGTGTGCTCTACATCGCCATCACCTTCGTCGGCATCCGGGCGCTCACGATCATCGGGCTCATCGCCGCCCCGCTGTTCGTGGTGCTCGCGGTGGTGGCGCTCGTGCTCGCCGCTCGCAACGGCGGACTGTCGGGGATCACCAGCTACAGCGGCGGCGGTCCGAACGCCACGATCTTCAGCATCGGCGCCGCCGTCACGATCGTCATCGCAGGCTTCGCCGACTCCGGCACGATGACCGCCGACTTCACGCGCTGGTCCCGCAACGGGCGCGAGGCCGTGATCGCCTCCTTCACCGCATTCCCGGTCGCCAACTTCATCTCCTTGCTCGTCGGCGGCATCGTCGTGGCCGCGGCCAAGGCCGTGGATCCGGCCACCAACGGCGGTGACTTCCTGCCGATCCTCACCAGCCATGGTCCGGTGCTCTCCGCCATCGCGGTCGTGTTCGTCTTCGCGAACCTCGGCTCGGTCTGCACCCACTGCCTCTATAACGGAGCCGTCGGTTGGAGCCAGCTGACCGGTGGAAAGATGCGTGTGCTCACGGTCGTCCTCGGGCTCCTGGGGCTCGTCGCCGCCCTGGCGGGAGTGTGGAGCTACTTCTCCGAGTGGCTGAACCTGCTCGGAATCTTCGTCCCGCCGATCGGCGCGATCCTCATCGTCGACCAGGTGCTGCGCCGGCGCGCCGAAGCCCGCCCTGTGCGGCCGTGGCGCGCAGCCCCGTTCGTGGCCTGGGCGATCGCCTCGATCGGCGCGTACGCGGTCCACGTCATGGCCCCGCAGCTCAGCGAGGCCATCGCCGGCATCGTGCTCGGCGGCGTCGTCTACGCGGTGATCGACGCCTTCAGCCCCAGCCCTGCGCGGGAGCCCGCGGCGGTCCCGGCCACTGACCCGGCCTGACAGCAGAGGAGGACATCGTGGACGCGACGCAGCTGTGCTCGCTACCGGCTACCGACCTGTCCCGGCTGGTCCGCACGGGGGAGGTGTCACCGGTCGAGGTGGTCGACGCGGCGCTCGAGCGCATCGACCACCTGGACCCGCACCTGCACGCCTTCGTCGAGCTCACCGCCGACCGGGCCCGGCAGCGGGCGCGGGAGATCGCCGACGCGCTGGCGCGGGGAGAGGACGTGGGCCCGCTTGCGGGCGTGCCCGTGGCCGTCAAGGACCTCATCGCGACCGCCGGGATCCCGACCCGCTCGGGGTCGCCCGCCTACCGCGACTTCGTGCCCGATGAGGACGACGTGGTGGTCGAGCGGATCATCGCCGCCGGTGCCGTGGTGCTGGGCAAGACGACCGTGCCGGAGTTCGGCTACAGCGCCGTGGGGCACAATCCGATCTCCCCGACGGCTCGCAACCCCTGGAACCCCGCCCTCACGCCGGGTGGGTCCAGCGCCGGGTCCGGGATCGCGGTGGCGACAGGCATGTCCCCTGTCGCGCTGGGCAGCGACGGCGGCGGCTCGGTCCGCATCCCGGCCGCACACTGCGGCATCTACGGGTTCAAGGCATCCATGGGGCGGGTGCCGCTCTATCCCGGCTGCCGCGACGAGCGCTATCCCGGCATGTCCGGCTGGGAGTCGCTCGAGTGCATCGGCCCGATGACCCGCACCGTCGACGACGCCGCATTGATGATGTCGGTGCTCGCCGGCCCCGATCCGCGCGACCGCCACTCGATCCCGGCCGGTGACGTCGACTGGAGCACGGCAGCGGGAGGCGACGTCCGCGGGATGCGTATCGCGTTCAGCGCGGACCTGGGCTACATCACCGTCGATCCGCAGGTGCGTGCCGTCGTGACGGACGCCGTGGAGGCGTTCCGCGAGCTCGGGTGCTCGGTCGAGGAGGTCGACCCCGGCTGGCCGGACCCGCACGACACGTTCTGGCGCCTGGTCGTCGCCGACACCGACCTGACCGGGATGCGCGAGCTGGCGGCCCGGTACGGCAACGAGATGTCCCCTCACCTGCTCGACATGCTCTCCCGCACGTGGACAGCGGAGCAGCTCACCGACGCCGTGATGGCGCGCAAGGCGGTGGTCAACCGGATGTGGCGGCTCATGGCCGACTACGACCTGCTGGTCACCCCGACCCTCACGGTGCCCCCGTTCGCCGTCGGGATGCAGGGCCCGGAGGAGGTCGACGGACGCATCGTGGCGTCGTCGTCGGCGTGGCTGGGGTTCACCCAGCCGATCAACATGACCGGTCAGCCCGCCGCGAGCTGCCCTGCGGGGATGACGGCCGACGGCCTGCCGGTCGGCCTGCACATCGTCGGCCGCCACCTCGACGACGCGGCGGTGCTGCGCGCCTCGGCGGCCTTCGAGCGGGCGCGTCCCTGGGCGACGCGGTGGCCCGGGATGGTGGAGGAGCTGATGGACACGTCAACGGCGGTCGGGGCGGGGGTGACGCCGTGAGCGGGCTGGGTGGACTGAACCCCTCACCGGGCGGGATGGTGCTGGGCCTGGTCCAGGCCGCCGTGCCGATCGTCACGGAACCGGCGGACCTGGCGGCTGCCGTCGACCGGATCGCCGGCACCGTGATGGGCGCGCGCCGCGCCCTCCCGGTGCCCGACCTGCTGGTGTTCCCCGAGTACAGCCTGCACGGGCTGGATCCCTCGACGTGGCTCGACGACCGGATGCTCTGCGACGTCGACGGCCCGGAGGTCGAGAAGCTGCGCGGGGCGTGTGCGGAGGCGCGGATCTGGGGGTGCTTCTCGATCATGGAGCGCAACCCGGGCCGGGCCCCGTACAACACCGGGATCATCGTCGACGACACCGGCGAGCTGCGGCTGCACTACCGCAAGCTGCACCCGTGGGTGCCGGCCGAGCCGTGGCACCCCGGCGACCTCGGGATCCCGGTGTGCGACGGCCCCGCCGGTTCCCGGCTGGCCCTCATCATCTGCCACGACGGGATGCTGCCCGAGACCGCGCGCGAGGCCACGTACCGCGGGGCGAACGTCATCCTGCGCACCGCCGGCTACACCTATCCGATCCAGCAGGCGTGGCGCTTCACCAACCAGGCCAACGCGTTCTGCAACCTCGCCTACACGGCGTCGGTCTGCCTCGCGGGCCCGGACGGGGCGGGGATCCACTCGCAGGGGGAGGCCATGGTGTGCGATGTGGACGGCACCGTGCTCGAGCAGGGTGACGGGACGCCTGGCCGCATCGTCACCGCGGAGGTGGTGCCTGCACGTGCCGACGAGGCCCGGCGCGGCTGGGGCGTGGAGAACAACATCTACCAGCTGGGACATCGCGGCTACAGCGCCGTCGAGGGCGGTGCCACGGATTGCCCGTACACCTACATGCAGGACCTGGCGGCAGGGCGCTACCACCTGCCGTGGGAAGCGGAGGTGCGCCACACCGACGGCGCCGGGGCGGGCCTCGGAACTCCCGCCGACGTGCGTGCAGCCGCGCGTCCCGCGGCGCTGTCGACAGACGGTTGACGGGCGTCGCGGCGGTTCGGGTCAGGGCGTCCGGCACCTGACTCGACGCGGCGCGGCCGCCGGGGCCTGGGAGGATCGAGGGATGGATCTCGAGCGAGCCCTGTCGTTCGTTCGCCCGCGCAACAAGGGCGTCCTGACCACCCTGCACAAGGACGGCCGGCCGCACCTGTCCAACGTCCTGTACGCGAGCGCGGACGACGGCAGCTTCTGGATCTCCGTCACCGAGCATCGGGTGAAGACCAGGAACATGCGTCGCGACCCGCGCGTCTGCCTCCACGTCACCGACGAGTCGTTCTGGCAGTACGTCGTCCTGGACGGCGAGGCCCGTCTCGGGCCGGTTGCCCGTGACGTCGGCGACGAGGGCGCCGACGCGCTGGTCGAGTACTACCGCCGCGCCTCGGGCGAGCACCCGGACTGGGACGAGTACCGGCGGGTCATGGTCGCTGAGGGGCGCCTGATCGCGGTCATCTCGGCCACGAAGGCATACGGCCAGCTGTCCTGACCGCCCGCGCCCCGATCACCGCCGGAGATGGTGCCGACTCCGCTCGAAGTCCTCGGCAGCCCGGGTCAGCGCCCGCGCCGCATGGCGATCCTGCCGAACCCTCTGTGCGGTGCCGGTCGGGTAGCCGGCCTTGACGGCCCGATGCTCGGTGGCTTCGTAGAGGAAGACGAAGGAGTAGGTGAGGCCGATCAGCGACCCGGCCAGCACCGCTAGCACCCGGACCCCAAGTGGGCCCGGGATCAGCACCAGCAGAACGACCACGACCGGCGCGAGCTGGGTGAGCAACCGCACGAGGTGGCGTAGCGGCCAGGTGCGACACGTGATGTCGTAGAGCACCCAGTCCCGGTATGCCGCGGGCAGCCGACCGCCGGCGGCGTACCACAACCAGCGGAGGGGCCCAGGGTGTCGCGGCGACGCAGGCAGCGTATGCGGACGGCTCATCGACACTGCTCCCCTCGCGCACTGTCCCGGCCCACCCGGGACCGGGACTGGGGGTGTGCCAGAGGCGGCGTCGGTGTCGGCGCCGACGCGGGAAGTCTCCGGTGGTCGGATGGTACGCCCGCCCCGTGCGCGGATACGAGTGCTAGAGCACTCGTATCCGCGCACGGGGCGGGCGTCAGCTGCCGGACGCCTCCTCGTAGGCCCGGATCGTGCGGACGAACGTCGCGCGCTCCTCCGGGGTGAGCGGCTCGAAGGCCGCTCCCCACGCCGTGGCACCGTTGGCGAGCCAGCCCTCGATCGCCGCTCGGGTCTCCGGCTCCTCGGTGAGCGCCACGATCGTGCGCCTGCGGTCATCGGGGTCGTCGTGGCGCTCCAGCACGCCTTGCTTGGTGAGGTCCGAGACCATCAGGCTCACCGTCGTCGGGGCCACCTCCAGCCGGGCGGCCAGCTGGTTGACCGGCATCGGGCCGTCGAACAGGAGATAAGCCAGCAGCGACAGGTGGCGTGGCGCCAGGCTGAGTGACTGCAGCTGCTCGGGGATGCGGATGTGCTTGAGCCGCGCGGCCACCCGCGGCATCAGCAGCAGCATCGCCCGGATCGCCTGGTCCGCGCTCAGCCCCCCGGACGCGGGCCCGGCCGCCGTCTGCTGCTCCGTCGCCATCCGTCCGACCGCCTCCTGCACTCGCCCCAGCCGGCTCGACGCTACCGGACGCGGAGGCGCCACCAGGATGGTCGGGGCGAGCCGCGCCGGGCGGTCGCGAGTCGATGGTGTGCGGCGCGCTGTGATCAGGCGGCGGGGCGGGTGACACCGAGCGCGGGGAGCAGGTGCTCCTCCTCGTAGGCGAAATGGCCCTCCAGCTCCGCGACCACGCGATCGACCTTGCCGCGCACCTCTGCCGCGTTGTGCGGGTGCCCGCCGTCCAGCAGCGCCTGCAGTTCGGCGAGGCCGCGCTCGACGACCCGGTGCTCTGCACGGAGCCGGTCCAAGGCGGGCGCGAGGTGCGGGTACCGCTCCTCGACCGCGGTGAAGGCGCCGTTCTCGCGGGTGTGGTGCATCTGCAGCCCGTAGCAGTACGAGAGGCAGTGGGCCCGCAGCTGCTCGGGGAGGCCAGGAGCGTCGGAGGGAGTCCCCGCGAGCTCGGCGCGGACGCGGGCCAGGTCCGCCCGGAGGTCGGCGTGGTGGCGCAGCAGGTGCTCGCCGACCGCCCGGTTCCACTCCGGGAGCGACAGGTCCAGGGGGACCAGCGCGACGACCGGGATGCTCCGCTCCGCGTACGCCCGGAAGCCGGGATCGGCGGCGCATTGCTGCTCCCAGTAGCGGTCGCGCTCCGCACCCTCCAGTGGCACGGCCCGCACGGCGTAGGCGCGGACGTCACCCTCGGGGCTGCCGATCTCCATCGTCACCTGTGGGTCGACCAGCATGTTGCGGTACCACTGCGGGTGCTCCGGTGCGCCCGCGTTGGAGCCGAACACCAGGTAGCGGTTGCCGTCGCGTCGGTAGACGGCCGGGGTGGTGTGCGGGCGTCCGGTCCGCCGGCCTGCCGTCGTCAGCAGCACCAGCGGGGCGCAGGCGAACCAGCCGCCGACCCGCCCGCCCTGCGCCCGGAACTCCTCGATGACCTCTGCGTTGCTCGGCATGCGCCCTCCTATATTTGCTTTGAAAGCAAATATATGGGGGAGGGAGCGCCTCGGCAAGGGGTGTCCTGCGGCTCAGCGACGCAGGGCCCGGCGCGCCAGCCAGTTGCCGAGCAGCTGCGCCACCTGCACGATCACGATGATGATCACCACGGTGACCAGGGTGACCGGCCAGTTGAACTGCTGGTAGCCGTAGCTGATGGCGAAGTTGCCCAGGCCGCCGCCGCCGACGTACCCGGCCATCGCGGACATGTCGACGACCGCCACGAAGATGAACGTGTAGCCCAGGATCAACGGGCCGAGCGCCTCCGGGACCAGCACGCTCCAGATGATCCGGAACCGGCTCGCGCCCATCGAGCGGGCGGCCTCGATGACGCCCGGATCGACCGACACGAGGTTCTGCTCGACAATTCGGCCGATGAAGAACGTGGCCATCGCCGACATCGGGAACAGCACCGAGCGCGTGCCGATCGTGGTGCCCATGACGAGCAGGGTCAGCGGCCCGATCGCGGTGATGAAGATGATGAACGGGATCGGCCGGATGATGTTGACCAGCACGTTGAGCACGTGGAAGGCGGGCGCGTTCTGGAGCAACCTGCCGCGACGGCTGGCGTAGAGGGCCACGCCGAGCGCGAGGCCGAGCAGCCCCGCGATGAGCATCGTCCAGAAGACCATGTAGACGGTCTGCTGGAAGGACAACCAGAGAATCGGGGTGAGCTGGCCCCAGTCGGTCATGATCCCGCCTCGGCGGGAGGGAGCACGTCGGCGGTCACGACACCATCCTCGCGGCGATTTCCTCGACCCGGGTGTGCGCGGCGAGGTCGGCGACCAGCGCGTCGATCGCGCCGTCGTCGCCGGTGAGCTCGAAGGTGATGCTGCCGAACGGCTTCTCGGCCAGCTCCCGGATCCCGCCGTAGACGATCGTGCTGTGGACGTCGTGCGCGGCGAGCGCCCCGGACAGTGCCGCGCGTGCGCCCGCGTCGTCCCGCACCCACACGGTGACCATCCGCCCGGCGAAGTGCTCCCTCAGCCGGGCGAGGGTCTCGTCGGAGGGGCGGTCGTGGAGCACGCTGTGCACGAACCGTCGGGTCGCGGGCTCCTGCGGGTCGGCGAACACGTCGTAGACGGGGCCGTGCTCGATCACCCGGCCCCGCTCCATCACCGCGACCTTGTCGCAGATGGAGCTGACCACCTCCATCTCGTGGGTGATGACCACGATAGTGGTGCCGAGCTCGCGGTTGATCCGCTTGAGCAGGGCGAGGACGTCGAGGGTGGTCTCGGGGTCGAGGGCGCTGGTGGCCTCGTCGGCGAGCAGGATCCGCGGCGAGGTGGCGAGCGCCCTGGCGATGCCGACCCGCTGCTTCTGCCCGCCGGAGAGCTGTGGGGGGAACTGGCGGGCCTTGTCGGAGATCCCGACGAAGTCCAGTAGCTCGGCCACGCGCTGCCGGCGCCGCTCGCCGGGCCAGCCGGCGATCCGCAACGGGTAGCCGACGTTGCCTGCGACGGTGCGCGAGGAGAACAGGTTGAACTGCTGGAAGATCATCCCGACCTCGCTGCGGAGCTCGCGCAGGCCGCGTTCGCCCAGCTCGCCGGTGACTCGTCCGCCAACGGCGATGGTGCCCGCGGTCGGCAGCTCGAGGGCGTTGATCATCCGGACCAGCGTGCTCTTGCCCGCCCCCGAGTAGCCGATGACGCCGGTGATCTCCCCGTCCTCGATGTCGAGGTCGACGTGATCGACGGCCAGCACGCCCGATCCCCGCGGCCCCGGGAACGCCTTGGTGGCCCCCCGGAAGCTGATGACAGGAGCCACGGTCAGCTGCCCGTCTTGCGGATGTGGTCCTCGATCCGGGTCGTCTCGGCCTGCAGGTCTGCGGCGGTGTTGTTCTTGAAGATCGTGTCGTCGCCCAGGTCGGTGCGGATCGCCGCCTCCACATCCGGGTCGTGGTAGAGCGCGGCGAGCTCGAGGTAGGTCGGGTTGTCCTTGTCCGCGGCGCGCGCGACGAACGTGTTGATGTAGGGCTTGGACGCGTCGGAATTCGGGTCGTCGGCGAAGATGCGCTTGTCCTTGCCCAGCTTCGCGGCGGTGGCGTAGTTGTTGTTGACGATCGCGCCGTCCACGCTGCCCAGGTTCGCGGCGGTCTGCGCGGCGTCGACCGGCAGGACCGTCACCTTCGAGGCGGCGGTGTCGATGTCGTTCGTCGTGGACAGCGAGTTCCCGCCCCCGCGGAGGGTGATGAGCTTCGCCGCCTGCAGCACCAGCAGCGAGCGGGCCTCGTTGGTCGGGTCGTTGGGGATCGCGATCTGGCCGCCCTGCGGGATCTGGTCCACGGAGGTGTGCTTCGTGGAGTACAGGGGCAGCGGGTACACGGCGGTGGCGCCGATCGGTACCAGCGTGTCGTTGTTCTTGACGTTGTAGTTCGCCAGGTACTGCAGGTGCTGGAACTGGTTGAGCTGCAGCTGGTTCTGGGAGAGCGCCGGGTTGGGCTGGTTGTAGTCGGTGAAGTTCACGAACTGCACCGTGATGCCCTTCGCCGCGGCCTTGGCCTTGTAGACGTTCCAGTAGTTCTCGCTCGCGTCGGACACCCCGATCGTGACGACCGGGGCGCCGCCGGATCCGCCAGCGGGGGTGGAGCCCGGTGCGGCGCAGGCGGCGGCCAGGGCCAGCGCGGGCAGGAGCAGGAGCAGTAGTGCTCGTGGAGCACGTCGCATGACGAGGATTCCTTTCGGCGCGCCGATCGCTGTGACGGCGACCCGCGCGGAACTACCGGTTCTCCGGACGGTGACGTCCGGTGGGACGGGAACGGGGGGCGGGCTCTCGCACCGACCGTGCCGGTGCGAGAAGGGCACCGGGCTCGGGATCAGCGGGCGGTCAGCGGGATCGAGAGCCCCCACGACAGCCGCGACGACCATGGTGGCGACAGGGGAGAGGAGCAACCGCGTCGAAGGCCGCGCGGCACATGCCCATGACGGCACGACGTTCCGCGCTCACTTCACCCACGAGCACAACCTAACAGGACGAGTGGGACGGTCATCGGACCAGACCAGGCCAGCTCGGTCATTGAGCCGGTGCCCCTGGTGAGCGAGCGGTGTCCCGGAACGCTCCACGATGGACCGCGGCAGGGTGTCGCGCATCGAGCCTGCCGTCGCCGGGTGTTCTACCCGGGACGTCCGCGAAAAGCTTCTCGCGGAAGGTTCCGTCGCGGTACTCGGTCTGTGCCAGCCCGCGCTTGCGCAGCTCCGGCAGCAGCCCCTCGATCACCTCCGTGTAGCTGCCCGGGATGATGTGGTTGATGATGTTGATGCCGTCGACTCCCACGTCCTGCCAGCGTTCGAGCTCGTCGGCGATCTGCTCGGGTGTGCCGACCAGCCGCATCCGCTCGGCGCGGTAGCGCACCATGTCCTCAATCGTCGGGTTGCCGCCAGGCACCGAGTCGATGATGGCCTGCAGGACTCCCTGGCCGCCCTCGACCTGCAGGTCCTTCAACGGTGTGTCGACCGGCGCGTCCCCGAGATCGACGCCCATGCCGCCGAGCATGTGCGCTGCGAGCCCGTCGGGCGACATGTAGGAGTCGTAGTCGGCCTTGAGACGGCGCGCCTCGGCCTCGGTGCTGCCGACCACGAACGACAGGCCGGCGAAGAACCGCAGGTCTGACGCAGCGCGGCCGTGCTGCACCGCGAGCCTGCGCACCGTCGTCGTCACCTTCTCCGCGTTGCCGAGCGACCCGGCGAACATGAAGACGGCCTCGGCGTTGCGGGCGGCGAAGGCCATCCCGGCAGGTGAGGTGCCGGCCTGGAACAGCACCGGCGTCCGCTGGGGTGACGGCGCCACCAGGTGCGGTCCCTCCACGGAGTACCGCTCACCCCGGTAGTGGATCTTGTGGATCCGGCTGGGGTCGGCGTGCCTGCTTCCCGCTTTGTCGCGCAGCAGCGCGCCGTCGTCCCAGCTGCCCTCCCACAACCGGTAGACGACGTCGACGTACTCGTCGGCCCACCTGTACCGGTCGTCGTGGGGGGTGAGCCCCGGCAGGCCGAAGTTGCGGTGGGAGTTCTCCAGGGCCGAGGTGACGATGTTCCAGCCGATGCGGCCCTTCGTCAGGTGGTCGAGCGTGCTCGCCCTCCGGGCGAACGTGAACGGGTGCTCCTGGATCACCGAGCTCGTCCACGCCAGACCGAGGTGCTCGGTGGCGGCGCCGAGAGCAGAGATCATCACCGACGGGTCGTGGGACGGGATCTGCAGACCCTCCGTGACGAACGTGTCCCAGCTGCCGCGGTAGTTGCCGTACAGCCCGACGACGTCGGCGAAGAACAACGCGTCGAAACGGGCGTCCTCCAACTGCCGTGCGAGATCGGTCCACAGCGACAGCTCATCGAAGCGGTGCTGCTGGGCATCGGGATGGCGCCACTGCCCTTCGAGGATGTGCGACGTCGTGGCCATCACGAACGCGCTGAGCAACAGTCGGGGCCGAACCGTTGCCGCGCTCACAGTCTCTTGTCCAGCCGTCGGACGGTGAGTGTGCCAGCGAGCTGGATCAGCTGCACCAGCGCGATCATCACCAGCACGGCCGTGATCATCACGGCCGTCTCGTACCGGTAGTAGCCGTAGCGGATCGCGAAGTCGCCGATCCCGCCACCGCCCACCAGGCCTGCGATCGCGGAGTAGGAGATGAAGCTGACGATCATGATCGTGACGGAGCCGGCCAGCGCCGGCCGCGCCTCGACGAGCAGCACGCTCCAGATCGTCCGTCGCTTCGACGCGCCCATGGCCGTCGCCGCCTCGATCACCCCGGGGCTGACCTGCAGCAGGTTCTGCTCCACGAACCGCGACAGGTAGGCCACCGCATTGACGGCGAGTGGCACGGTCACCGCGAGGGTGCCCACGCTCGTGCCCACGATCAGGCGCGTGATCGGGATCATCGCGATGAGCAGGACGAGGAAGGGGAACGACCGGACCAGGTTCACCGTCGCGTTGACGACCAGGTACAGGCGCGGTGCCGGGCGCAGCCCACCGGGCCGGGCCACCCACATGAGCACCCCGGCCGGCACCGCCACGACGATCGCGATCGGCACCGTGATGAGGACCATGAGGCCGGTCTCGCCGAGTGCGGCGAGCATCTCGGGCAGGACGTCGATCACGCGGGCGAACCCGCCATCACCCGGCACGGCGGGCCTCCTTCGCTGCAGCGACATCGGTGGGCCCGAGCCGCAGTTCGTCGTCGAGCAGGAACCGGGAGATCTCGGTGCGTGGCTGCAGGGGGGAGCCGTCGAGGCGCAGGTGCTCCACCACCTTGCCGTCCTCCATCACCGCGACGTCGTCGGCGATCGCCTTCACCACGTTCATCTCGTGGGTCACGAGCACGATCGTGATGCCGAGCCGCTCATTGATCTCCTTGAGGTAGCGGAGCACGGTGATTGTGGTCCGTGGGTCGACAGCACTTGTCGGTTCGTCGCAGAGCAGCACCGACGGCTCGTTGGCCAGCGCTCTGGCGATGGCCACCCGCTGCTTCTGGCCCCCGGACAACTTCGACGGGTAGCTGCCCGCCCGGTCGGCGAGGTCGACTACCGCGAGTGCTTCCGCCACCCTCGCCGCGCGCACTGCCTTGGGTAGGCCCGCCACGCGCAGTGCGAGCTCGACGTTCTGGCCTGCCGTGAGGTTCTCCAGCAGGTTGAACTGCTGGAAGACCATGCCGATCTTGGTGCGCCTGCGACGTAGTGACTCCTCGTCGAGCGTGGTGAGCTCCTCGCCGTCGACCAGCACCGACCCGGTGTCGGGCCGTTCCAGCAGGTTGATCATCCGGATGAGGGTGGACTTGCCGGCACCCGAGAAGCCGATGACGCCCTGCACCGAGCCACGGGGGACGTGCAGGTCGACGTTGTCGACGGCGGTCAACGGCCCGTCGGGACCGGTGAACCGCTTGGTGACTCCTGTCAGCGTGATCACGAGCGATCAGCCCCGCCACCACTGCGTGAGCTGCTGCTGCGGGTCCTCGTTCCACGGCAGGGGGGCCCAGTCGCCGTAGAAGTGGACGAAGAAGTTCCGGACGTCCGGGCTCTGCATCGCCGCCTGCAGCGCCTTCGCCTTCGGCGAGCCGACCTCGTCCGCTCGGCCGCCGACGACGATCCGGTAGGGGATCGCGTCGACGTCCTTCTCCCGCAGCAGGGCGTCCTTCACTACGTCGAGCTTCATCTCGATCGCCTGGCGGGAGAACAGGAACCCGGCGTCGACGTCGGGCTGGGTCTGCGTGAGGGTCTGCTGGTCGACCTCCACGAACTTGTAGCGGTGCGGGTTTGCCGTGATGTCCTCCTGGCTCGTGCTCACCACGTCGGCACCCGCGCGCAGGGAGAGCCGTCCCGCGTCGGCGAGCAGGTGCAGGGCCCTGCCGTTGTTGGCCGGGTCGACCGGGATGGCGATCGTCGCGCCATCCGGCACCTGCGTGATGTCGTGGTACCGGGTGGAGTAGATGCCGGCGGGCGACCCGACGACGTAGAAGAGCGGCACAACCGAGGTGCCGTTGTCGCGGTTGAACGTCTGCATGTAGGCGCCGTGCTGGAAGAAGTTGAAGTCGATCTCGCCGTTGCTGACGACATGGTTGGGCTGCACGATGTCGGTCACATAGGTGACGTTCAACTTCCAGCCCTCTGCCTCGAGCTGCTTGGCGGCCAGGTCCAGCGGCCCGTGGTAGGCGGGTGTGTCGCTGGCGATCATGGTGATGGTCCGGTCGTTGCCGCCGGCACCACCACCAGCGAGTCCGCAGCCGGCCAATGCGGCGGCGAGCAGCCCGGCCGCGGCCACCACGTGCAGGATGCGGGATGTTCGGCGCATGGGGAGCTCCGGTCAGTCAGGTGTAAGGGGGAACGGGGGCCGTTGCTCGTCGCGTGGGCGCCGTCGGGTTCGGACGCGCGATCCGGAACGGGGTTCGACGGGCTGGGGTGCACTCGTGGAGACGTGCGGGCAGTGGCGACCGGCCTGCGGCTCAGCTCAGCCCGGACAGATGGCCGTGCTGGTGCGGCAGAGGTCTACGTGGTGGCGGCGGACGAGCGGGACGGCGCGGCGCCCCGGCGCTGCGTTCACGTCCTCGACCCCTCTCGACCGGCGTTGGCGGCTTGACCCTGGCCGCTCGCACCGACGGTAACGAGGCGATGCCGACGGATCAAACCGATTGACGTGGTGTGACGCTTGTCGCGCCGATACCGGTCGGACAATTGCTGAATTCGGGCGCTTGTTGAGAAAGTGGACAATTATGTCCAGTCAAGTGCCGAGGCTCCCTGGAGCGCGGTCACCGTCACGGCGGTCTCCGGCATCGACGGCACGACGTCGTGCTGCATGAACTCTCCCAAGCGTGGATGGCAGAAACTGAATCAGTTCCCGGCCCTTCCGCCGAAGGACGCGCGGCGGCCGGGGCCCGGTGCGCGGATGGACTCAGCCCGTCGAGTTCGAGATCCTGCGACTCGACGGCGAGTCGTTGCAGAGTCTTGCGTCATTGAGAACGGGACCTTTGCCTCTGCCCTGACCGGCTCGAGCGGGCGATCCTGGACAGGCCGGAGGAGAGAGGTTCTGCAGCCGACGGCCGCGACGGGGGTTGGGGCCGGTGCGGCGCGGAGCCAGCTGGGCCAGGGCGATCGTGACGGACGGTCATCGGGCCCGCGCCCTTCGGCACGGCCGGGGGCCGTAGGCCGTGCTGGGGAGCGACGGTGTGCGGCCCCCGAGCCATGCGCATGGTGCCCCATCGCCCGCTGCCGGGCCCAGGTCAACGCCCGTCGCCGCGGCGCATCTCCGCCCCGTAGACGGCCGCCTCGGTGCGGCGGGCGAAACCGAGCTTGTGCAGCAGCGAGGACACGTAGTTCTTGACCGTCTTCTCCGCGAGGTGCATCTCGGTGCCGATCTGCCGGTTCGTGAGGCCGTCGGCGATGAGGCCGAGGATGCGCCGCTCCTGCGGGCTGAGCGACTCGTACCGCGGGTCGGCGCGTTCGCCGCTCTTGCGGAGCCGCTCCAGCACGGCCGCGGTGGCGTTCGGGTCGAGCAGCGAGCCGCCGGCTGCGACAGTCCGAACCGCCCCGACGAGGTCTACGCCCGTGACCTGCTTCAGCAGATATCCTGCGGCACCCGCCATGATCGCTCCGAGCAGCGCCTTGTCGTCGGAGTACGAGGTGAGTATCAGGCACGCGGGCGGCGGTGTGACGGCGGAGCGTACGTCGCGGCACACGCTCACCCCCTCGCCGTCAGGCAGCCGGACATCGAGCACCGCCACGTCGGGCCGCAGGGCCGGGATGCGCGCCATAGCCTGTGCTGCTGTGCCCGCCTCGCCGACGATCTCGATGTCGTCCTCGGACTCGAGCAGCTGCGCGATGCCGCGCCGGACGATCTCATGATCGTCGAGCAGGAACACGGAGATGGTCACGGGATCGGACCTCTCGTCGCTGGTTGAGCAGGTCGACGGTACCGACGCACGACGAACTCGGCCTCTTCTGATGGCCCGACCGGAGGAGCCCGAGCGGGGATACGCAGGAGCGCTAGTCGTTCGGGACGGACCAGGTCACCACGGTGCCGCTCGGCTCCCGCCGCCCGGTGTGGAACGAGCCGCGGTGCCGTTCTGCACGCCTGCGCATGTTCGCCAGCCCGCTGCTACGCACCGTGGGCGGCATGCCCGCGCCGTCGTCACGAACGGAGAGCACCAGCCGGTCGGGGCGAACGACGAGGTCCACCTCTGCACTCCGGGCACGGCTGTGCCTGGCGACGTTCGTGAGTGCCTCGCGCAGGACGGCGACGAGGTCCTGCGCGATCTCGGCGGGCAGGGCGGCGCCGGCACCGGGGAACCGGACCGCAGGTTCGAATCCCAGCGCCGGAGTGGCCTCGGCGACGACGTCGAGCAGCTGGGCCTGCAGCCCGCCGGGCACCGTGATGGGCAGCTCATGGAGCTGGAAGATCGTGGTGCGGATCTGGCCGATGGTGGCGTCGAGGTCCTGGACGGTGGCGAGCACGCGATCGGCCAGGGGCCCGCTCCCGAGGCTCGTCCCGACACTCCGCAGGGACAGCCCGGCGGCGAACAGGCGCTGGATGACGTGGTCGTGCAGATCGGCGGCGATGCGGTCGCGCTCGTCGAGCATGGCGGCGCGTTGCTGCTCCGCGCGGGCCTCGGCGAGCTCGATGGCGACGGCGGCCTGGTTGGCGAAGCTGCTGGCCATGTCGAGGTCGGCCGAGGTGAACCCGGTTCGCCCCGTCACTCGCGCCGCACTGAGCACGCCATGCACGCGATGTGAGCCGACCAACGGGACCACCAGCACCGGGCCGCTGCCCAGTTCCGGTGGCTCCACCGCCATGAGCCTGGCCTCGTCGTCGGGACGGAGCAGGCGCAGCGGCTCACCGGTGGTGAAGACCCGCCCCCACAGCGAGCCTGCCAGCGGCACGCGTCGGCCCGGCAGGTCGTCCGCGCGGGTTCCGACCGCCACGTCGACGTACAGCTCGTCACCGCCGCCGCTGTCCGGGAGTGCGACGGCGACCAGGTCGGCGCCGGCGATCTCACGACTGCACTCGGCGATCAGCTCGAGTGGCCGGGCCGAGTCCTCGTCGGTGTCGGTCGAGAGGAGCCGCCGGGTGACCGCGGCAGATGCCTGCAGCCACTCCCCGCGGGTGCGGGCGGATTCGTAGAGGCGGGCGTTGTCGATGGCCACGGCGGCCGTGGCGGCGATCGCGGTGGTGAGCTCCTCGTCCTCGGCGCTGAACTCCCCGGTGGTGCTCTCCGCGAGGTAGAGGTTGCCGAAGATCTCGTCCCGGATCTGGATCGGTACCCCGAGGAAGCTGTCCATCGGCGGGTGCCCGGGTGGGAACCCCGAGGAGCGTACGTCGTCGGTGATACGGCGCAGCCGGATCGCGTGCGGGTCATCGATCAGTGCGCCGAGCAGCCCCCTGCCCTGGGGCAGGCGGCCGATCCGTTCCACGCTGGCCGTGGGCATCCCGGTGTGGACGAACTCGGCCAGTGCCCCGGCCGGGGAGATCACACCCAGCGCCGCGTACCGGGCCCCGACGAGCTCACGGGCCGCCTCGACGATCCGGCGCAGCACGACGGGGAGGGTCAGGTCCGTGACGATCAGCTGGTTCGCGCGCAGCAGCCCGCGCAACCTCCCCTGGGTGTCCATCACCTCCTGGGCGCGCTGGACCAACTGCGTGAGGAGCTGGTCCAGCTCGAGCCGGGGCAGGTCCGGGAACGTCAGCTGCGCCGGGATGCGGTGCGCGGTACCCGCGTCGGGCGGGGTGCCCTGCGCGTCTCGCCCGCGGGCACCGCCCTCGTCGTGGTCCCCTTGGGAATCCGGTGCGGCGTGGGCGGAAGGCACGGCTCTCCCTGCGGTCATCGGCGTCTTCGTACCACCGCCCCGGACCACGGGCAATCGTCCTGCCGGGCCGACACAATGCCCGGGAATCAACGACGGCAAGGCAGGTCGAACCGGCGAATCAGCGGTGGAGCCGGAGGATACGCCGGTGGTCGGCGGGACCGCGGTCGATGAAAGGCGGTGCGAACGAACCGAACAGCCCGTCGAACGGCGGAGAGTGCACGGAGGAGTACCAGGCGCCAGGAGGTGAACGTGACCGGCGAGGAGATCGTGCTCGTGCCACCGCACGTGCATCCCACGCAGGACGAGCACATCGACGTTCTCGAGGGAGTGTTCACCCTCTACGTCGACGGCCGCTGGGAGACCGCAGGCCCCGGAGACACCGTCCGGATGCCGAGGAACATCCCGCACGCCTA
>JAODNO010000674.1 GCA_025465235.1 Pseudonocardia sp. | reverse complement strand
ACCGAGTTCGACGTCGAGCGCTACTTCCGCGACGCCCCGCTGATGATCGTGGGTGAGGGCACCAACGAGATCCAGCGGAACGTCATCGTGCGCCAGCTGGTGTCGCGCGGCGGGCTCTGAGCTCGCCCCCCGCGCGTCAGCGCCCGTCGCCCGTCAGCGGATGCCGCCGCGCTCGTACGCCTCCTCGATCGCGGCGAGGGTGGACCGGAGGTGCTGCAGTGTCAGCTCGATTGCCCCGTCGGCGTCCCGCTCGCGGTAGAGCTTGACCAGCTCGTCGTGTTCGTGGTTGGCCTGGGGCACCTGCTCCGGCCGGGCGTCCAGGGACAGGCTGACGTAGGCAGACGCGCTGTCGCGCAGGCTCACCAGCATCCCGGCCAGCCTGCTCCCCTCACCGATCTCGCTGAACACGGCGTGGAAGTCGCGGTTCAGCTCGACCCAGGACGACAGGTTCGTCTCGGTGCGCATGCGCGCGGCGAGTCCCTCCGCGCGGTCCAGCTGCTCGTCGGTGATCCGGTCGACGACCCGCCGCACCATGAGCGGCTCGAGCGTGATGCGCAGCTCGTAGATCTCCCGGACCTCCTCGATGTCGAGGGGTCGCACGATCGCGCCGCGGTGCGGGTCGAAGACCACCAGCCCTTCGCTGGCCATGTCCCGCAGTGCCTCGCGCACCGGTGTGGTGCTCACGCCCAGCTGGCTGGCGAGCTCCGCCTGCACGAGCCGGGTGCCGCCCGCGAGGGTGCCGCCCAGGATCGCCGACCGCAGCGTCCCGAGCACGTACTCGTGCGCCGTTCTGGACCGTCCGACCGGCCTCAGGTTGCCGAGAGTCAACGATGCCTCCACCTGTGCCGTTGTCCGCCGTGGAGTCTAGTTCTGATCCGGACCACCAGGACGTCCGCCTCGTATCGTGACTTCCTCGCGAATCCGGCCGGGCGTGCTGCCGGTCGCCAGCAGCGACCACAACAGGATGCGGGCCTTGCGTCCGTCCAGCCACCCGGCCGACATCACTCCCCGCGAGAGCAGATCCTCCTCCGAGCCGGCGAACCCGTAGGTGTGGGTGAGCACCGAGCCCCTCCCCGTGCGGCTGGCCAGGAGCACCGGTCCGTGCTCGACCGCCGTGGACACGACCTCGGCGACGGTGGCGGGCACGTGGCCTGCGCCGAACCCGGAGATCACGACCCCGTCGTATCCCGCGTCGCAGGCCATGCGCAGCAGTGTGCCGTCATCGCCGAGGCTCGTCTCCAGCAGTGCCACGCGTGGGACCCGCTCCGTGGTGGGCCGAGGGATGGGCGCCCAGCGGCGGGGCTTGTTCGCGTATGTGACGTTTCCCTCCAGGACGCGGGCGAGCGGTCCGAACGGCGCTGAGGTGAAGGCGTCCAGCGCGGTGGTGTCGGCCTTGCGGATGCGCGTCGGGGAATGCACCTCGTCGTTGATGGTGACCAGCACGCCGAGGCCTCGCGAGGACGGGGTGGTCGCCACCGCGGATGCGGCGAGGATGTTCGCCGGACCGTCGGCACCTGCCTGCCGGGGCGAGCGCATGGCCCCGGTGAGCACGAGCGGTTGTTCCCGGTCCCAGTGCAGGTCGAGCAGGTAGGAGGTCTCCTCCAGGGTGTCGGTACCCTGGACGAGCACCGCTCCGACGGCCCCGTTGTCGACGGCCCCGCGGGCCCAGTCGAGGGCCGCGAACACGTCAGTGAAGCCCAGCGATGCGCCAGGCGAGGCGGCCAGGGTCCGCGTCTGCAGCTCGACCGAGTCCGCGAGCGCCGGCACCGCCGCCAGCAGGTCCGCGACGGTGAGGGAGGGCGTCACCCCTCGACCCCTCGCACCGCTGGTCATCGTGATCGTGCCTCCGAGCGAGCCCACCGCCAGACACGGCTTCGTCATCCGATCTCCTCCCCTTGACGTCGTGCATACTGCACTTTATAAGATGCAGTATCGCTCAAAGCTAGATCGGAAAGAAGGGGTGCTGCTTGTGGCTCGCACGGACGTGGAAGGCCGCGCGATCAGTCCCCCGACCGACGCGGCCCGGTTGACCAGGACCGTTGCCCTCATCGGGCTCGTCGTGCTCGCCGGCTCCTACGTGGTCAATGCCATGGACCGTCAGGTCTTTCCGGTCCTGCTGACACCGATCCGTGCCGAGTACGGGTTCACGCTAGGCCAGGGCGGCCTGCTGGCGACGATCTTCACGCTGGGGATCGGCATCTCCGGGGTGCCCGCCGGCTACCTGCTGGACCGGCTCTCCCGCAAGATGGTGATCATCGTCGGGGTCCTGATCTACTCGGGGTTCACCCTGCTCACCGCCGTCGCGGCCGGCTTCTGGGACATGTTGGCGTACCGGGCGCTGTCCGGGGTGGGGGAGGCGCTGCAGAACGCGGCGCTGTTCGCCGCGGTCGGGGCCTACTTCTTCGCCAACCGCGCGATGGCGCTGGGCAGCCTGAACTTCGCCTACGGTCTGGGGGGGTTCCTCGGCCCGCTCGTCGGCGCGAAGCTTGCCGGCACCAACCAGTGGCGGATGCCGTTCGTCGTCTACGGCCTGATCGGCCTGGGGTTCTGCGTCCTCATCGCCGTCGTCATCCGCAAGGCCTTCACGGAGCGCCAGGAGGTGGCCGGGGACATCGACCGGCGGTTCGATGTCGGTCACGTGCCCGCACGGCTGTACAACCGGAACATCGTCGTGCTGGGAGCGACCGCCCTGGTGGTGGGGATATCGATGTACGGCTACATCGGGCTCTATCCCACCTTCCTGGTCACCCAGCTGCACTGGAGCAACGGGCAGGCCGCGCTGGCGGCGAGCATGTTCGGGCTCGGCGCATTGCTGGGAATCCCCGCGGGCTGGCTCGGGGACCGCTTCAACCAGCGCACCGTCATGATCGTGTCCCTGGTGGCGGGCTCCGTGGTGGGCTACCTCCTGTTCAACGGGCCGACCGGTGCCGCCGCGCAGTACGTGCTGTCCTTCGCCGAAGGCGCCATCGCCAGCGGGTTCCTGTTCGTCAACATCTACTCGGCGATGCAACGCGCCGTCCGCCCGCAGCTGATCGGCCGGGCCTCCGGCGTCTACGTGAGCGCGTTCTACATCCCCGCCGCGTTCGCGGGTTACCTGTTCTCGGCGCTGGTCGGCGTCGCGGGCTGGGGCGGGGCCGCCGTCTGGCAGCTGACCGTGCTGCCGCTGGTCGGGGTGGTCGCCCTGCTTTTCGTCGACGTCAGCAAGTTCGCGAACGCCCGGGTCTCCGCGGCCCGGTCCTAGAGCTGCTCGGAAGGAGCGCCGTGACGATGAATCACGAGATCGGCCCGCGCCGCTGGCGTGAGCAACGCTGGATCACCGACTCCGTGCTGCGTACCGACGGGCTGGAATGGGACCAGCCCCGGGTTGCCTACACGGTGCGCCCCATGGGCGTGGACGCCCTGCCGGACTTCCACGTGGCGCAGGCGCGCATCCACAAGTTCGCCGACATGGTGCCGGTCTTCACCGAGCTGGCCGAGCGTCGCGAGCGGCTGGCCAAGGCGGCCACCAACCCGGTGGCGGCCCGCGAGCACTACTTCCACGCCGCGCTGCTCTTCGCCACGGCGGAATGGCCGATCTGGCGGGACTGCGCCGAGCTCGTGGCGCTGGACGACCGCAAGAACGCCTGCTACCAGGCGTATGCGGAGCTGGCGGACCACCACGTCGAACGGGTGGAGATCCCGTTCGAGGACGCCTTCATCCCGGCCTGGTTCCACCTGCCCCGCGGGTACACGGGCGGGCCTCTGCCCACCGTCATCTCCTGCGGTGGGATGGATGCCCCCAAGGAGCTGAACGTCAACCTGTACGGGGACAAGTTCCTCGAGCGAGGGTTCGCCGTGCTGGCCTTCGACGGGCCGGGGCAGGGCGAGGCCCCGGTGCGTGGCGTCAAGTTCACCCCGACCGCCTGGATCGAGGCAGGCGAGAAGATCGTCGACTGGTGCCGGGCCCGCGCCGAGGTCGACGCCGACCGCATCGTCGGTTTCGGCCTTTCCTTCGGCTCGTACTGGATGACGCAGATCGCGGCCACCCAGCCGTCACTGCGCGGCTCGGCGGTCGGGCTGGTCTGCCACGAGCCGGGCTGTCACATGATCTTCGAGATGGCCTCACCGTCGTTCAAGGCCCGATACATGTGGATGTCCGGCCTGGAGCGCGACGAGGTCGCATTCGACAAGATGGCCGAGCAGATCGACCTCCGCCCGTTGATCGGCCAGATGCCGGCGCCGTGGCTTGTGGTGGCGGGCGACGAGGACGAGCTGTCACCCATGGAGCACAGCTACGACCTGGCCCGGCGCTGCCCGACCCCCGCCCCGCTGCTGGTCTACCAGCAGGGCCGGCACGCCCTGTCGCTGCCGACGCCGTCGGTGGCCCTCGGCCCGAACTGGCTGACCTACGCCGCCGACTGGCTCCTCGAGCGGGTCGACGGCCTGCCCGCCGAGGACGTCGTGGACTACGTCCTGCCTTCGGGGCAGATCGAGCGCCGCACCCATCCGAAGGAGACGCCAGCATGAGCATCCCGCTGACCGGCAGGCGGCCGGCCGTCGTGACCATCGACCTGCACCGCGGGCATCTCGACCCCGACGTGGCGACCATGCCGTTGCCCGCCGAGGTGGCCGCCAGGGTCACCAAGGCGAACGCCGAGTTCCTGCACGAGGTACGCCGGCGGGAGGTGCCGGTGGTGCACGTCATGACCTCCTACCGGTCCGTCGCGGAGATCGCCTCCAACCCCTGGTGGGCCGCCGTCGCCGGCACCGATGCCAGTCGGGCCAACGTGCTGCGCCACCAGTTGCCCGGCAGCCCGGGGCTAGAGCTGATGCCGGAGATCTACGAGCCCGGGTACGACCTCGTGGTCGACGGCAAGAAGCGCTACGACTGTTTCGCGGCCACCGATCTGGACCACCTGCTGCGCTCCCGATCCCTCGACACCGTGCTGCTGACCGGCGTGAACACCAACAGCTGCGTGCTCGCCACCGCCGTTGCGGCGAACACCCGTGACTACGCGCCCGTGGTGGTGGAGGACTGCGTCGACACCATGGACCGGCAGGTGCACGAGGCGGCGCTGACCGTGATCCGGCAGGCCTTCGGCTGGGTCGCAACGGCCGAAGAAGTGCTGGAGGCGCTGTGAGAGTGGTGGACACCCACGCCCACGTCATCCCGCCGACGCTGGTGGACGCGATGTACACGGGCCAGGCCCCGGACGGCATCACGATCGCTGAGCAAGAGGGGTTGCCCTGGGTGGTGCACCGGCAGGGCTACCGCTACCCGCTGCTCGCCGAGTTCCACGACGTGCAGATGCGGCTGAAGGCCATGGACGCCTGCGGGATCGACAGCGCTGTCCTGTCCGTCGCGCCGCCGCTGTTCCTCTACTGGATCGAGCCGAGCGAGGCCGCCGCGGCCGCGCGGACCGTGAACGACGCCATCGCGGGCATGGTGGCGGCAGCGCCGGACCGGTTCACCGGGATGGCGACCCTGCCGCTGCAGGATCCCCGCGCGGCGGTCGACGAGCTGCGGCGGTGCGTGATCGAGCTCGGGTTCCGCGGAGCCGAGGTGGGCCCGCACGCCGAGGGTGTGCCGCTCGACGACGAGAGCCTGCGGCCGGTGCTCGCGGCGGCCGCCGAGCTGTCCGTGCCGCTGATGGTCCACCCCTACTACGTCGGCTCGACGCCCGGCCCACTGAGCGACTTCTACCTGACCAACCTGCAGGGTAACCCCTGGCAGACGGCGGTCTGCGCGTCCCGGCTGATCCTCTCCGGTGCGCTGGACGACGTGCCCGGCCTCGATCTCGTCCTGGTCCACGGCGGCGGGCACCTGCCGTACCAGGTGGGCAGGCTCGACCACGGGCACCGGGTCCGCCCGGAGGCGCGGGGCTGCGCGCAGCTGCCGAGCGAGTACCTGCGCAGGTTCCACTACGACACCCTGACCCACGGCAGCGCCGCGGTCCGCTTCCTCGTCGACCAGGTCGGCTCGGACCGGGTGGTGCTGGGCACCGACATGCCGTTCGACATGGGCGCCGGCGGGCTCGACGAGCAGCTGGCCGGGCTGCAGCTGTCCGCCGAGGAGCTCGAGGCGATCGCGCACGGCAACGCCGAACGACTCTTCGGCACGCAACAAGGAGACGACGAGCTGTGACCGACGGGACCATGCCCGACCGCATCATGCTGCACATCGACGGGAAGCAGCTGCCGGCCGCCGACGGTGCGACGTTCCCGCTGCACAACCCCGCGACGGGCGAGCACATGGGCGAGGTCGCGAACGCCGGTGCGGTCGACGTCGATGCGGCCGTCGCGGCGGCCAGGACCGCGTTCGAGGACCGGCGCTGGAGCGGGATGAGGCCCCGCGACCGGGCGCGCATCCTCAACCGCGCGGCCGGGCTGCTCGCCGAGCGCATCGACGAGTTCGCGAGGCTGGAGACGCTGCAGATCGGGCGCCCGCTGCGGGAGATGCGCGCGCAGCTGCGCCGCCTGCCGGAATGGCTGGAGTACTTCGGCGCGGTGGCGCAGTCCGCCGAGGGCACGGCACCCGACTTCGGGAACGGCTACCTCAACGTGGTGCGGCGCGTTCCGCTCGGCGTGGCCGGCCTGATCACGCCGTGGAACCACCCGCTGCTGATCACCATGAAGAAGCTGTCGGCGGCCCTCGCGGCAGGCAACTCCATCGTGGTGAAGCCGAGCGAGCTCGGCCCCGCGGTGCCGGCCGCGCTCGTCGGCCTGCTGGAGGAGGCGGGCGTGCCGCCCGGCGTGGTCAACACGATCACCGGGCTCGGCGCCACGACGGGACGGTTCCTGTCCGAGCACCGGGGGCTCGACAAGCTCGACATCACCGGTGGCACCGAGACCGGCCGGGTGGTGGCGGCCAACGCCGGACGTTCGCTGATCCCGGTGACCGCCGAGCTCGGCGGAAAGGCGCCGGTCATCGTGTTCGACGACGTGGACGTCGACGAGGCTGTCGCGGGCGCGCTCTTCGCGGCGTTCATCGCGACCGGGCAGACGTGCGTGCAGGGAGCTCGGGTCCTGATCGCGGAGAACATGTACGACGCGGTCGTGAGCCGGCTCGTCGAACGCACCCGCACGCTGCGGCTGGGCGACCCGCTCGACGCCGAGACGCAGATCGGACCGCTGGTCTCCAGCGCCCAGCGGGAGAAGGCCGCGGCGGCCGTCGACCGTGCCCGCGAGCAGGGCGCCATTGTGCTCTGCGGTGGCCGTGTGCCGGCCGGCGCGCAGTACGCCGCCGGCTGGTTCTACGAGCCCACGGTCGTCGCCGACGTCACCGACGCCCACGACCTCTGGTACGACGAGGTCTTCGGCCCGGTCACCCTGGTCCGCCCGTTCCGCGACGAGGCCGACGCGATCGCGCAGGCGAACGACTGCCCGTTCGGGCTCGCCGCGTCGGTCTGGACCCGGGACGTGGGCCGAGCGGTGCGGGTCGCCGACCAGCTCGACATCGGCATCGTCTGGATCAACGACCACCACCGGATCGACCCCGCTTCCCCGTGGGGCGGCTCGAAGGACAGCGGTATCGGCTCGGAGAACGGGTGGGACTCCTACCGGGCCTACACCCGCACACAGAGCGTGGTCATCAACTCGGCGGCAGGCATCCCGGACTGGTTCGGCAGCAGCGCGGACCTGCGCTACTCGTGACGCCGTGCTGGTAGTGGCAGCACGGCACAACAGGTAAGGACGACGAGATGCCCGACATGGACCTTGTCATCGCCGGCGGGACCGTGGTCACCGCACAGGGGCGGAGCCGTACGAACATCGCTGTGCGGGAGGGCCGGATCGACTACGTCGGTCCGGACCGCCCGTCGGCCCAACAGACAGTCGATGCCGCCGGGCTGCTGGTGCTTCCCGGCGGCGTCGACACCCACGTCCACCTGATGGACCCGGGTAGCACCGACCGGGAGGACTTCCCGACCGGCACCAGCGCAGCGGCCGCCTCCGGAGTCACCACGATCATCGAGCACAGCCACGGCCAGCCCGTGAAGAGCGTGGATGATCTGCTGGCCAAGCGCGAGTACCTGCGTGAGCGGTCCGTTGTGGACTACGGGCTCGCGGCGCACGCCTGGCCGGGGCACGCATCTGCTGTCGCGGGCCTCGCGGCCGCGGGCGTCGCCTTCTTCAAGGTGTTCACGTGCACCACCCACGGCGTGCCCGGCCACGACGCCGCCACGCTGAAGGAGCACCTCGCCCAGACGGCGCTCGTCGACGCCGTCAGCCTGATGCACTGCGAGGACGAGTCACTCACCGAAGCCGCCGAGAAGCTCCTTCGGGAGGCCGGCCGCGACGACGGTGGGCTCCTGCCCGAGTGGCGCAACCGGGACGCCGAGGTGGTCGCGGCGGCGGTCGCCGCCCTCCTCGTCCGGCGGACCGGGGCCACGGCCACCATCGCGCACGTCAGCCATCCCGAAGTGGCCGAGTACGTCGCCCAGGAGCGGGCCCGCGGTGCCAGGCTGGCGGCCGAGGCCTGCCCGCAGTACTTCCTGCTCCGCGAGGAGGAGGTGCTCGAGCAGGGCGCGCTGCGCAAGTTCACCCCGCCGGCCAGGGCCCGCACCGACGACGACGAGAAGCAGATGTGGCAGCTGCTGCGCCAGGGCACCCTCACCCACATGTCGACCGACCACGCACCGTCCACCCTGGAGCAGAAGCGGGCAGGCGACATCTGGAACGTCCACTTCGGCCTTCCCGGACTCGACAGCACGATGGCGCTGCTGCTGGACGCGGCGGCCCGGGGACATCTGTCCTATGAGGACGTCGCCAGGGTCTACGCCGAGAGCCCGGCCCGCACCTACGGGCTGTGGCCGCGCAAGGGGCGGATCGCCCCGGGTGCGGACGCCGATCTCGTGCTGGTCGACCCGTCGGCCGAGCGCACGCTGCGCAACCAGGACGTGCTGTCCAAGGCCGGATGGACGCCCTTCGACGGGCGCCGGGTGCGCGGCCAGGCCGTGCGGACCTACCTGCGGGGAAGCCTGATCGCCGAGGAGGGCAAGCCTGTGGGCGGCCGTGGGGGCCGCTTCCTGCCCGGCCGGGGCGCCGCTGCCCGCTAGCGTCCGAATCGTCCTACGGAGGTCACAGTGGACACCGTTTTACCTGCTAGAACCGTGGGTCTTTCGCTGTCGGCGGCGCTCGCGATGTACGTCCTCATCGCGCTCTCCTACGTCGTGAACTCGATGGACCGAAGCGTGTTCTCCAACCTGGTCACCGCAGTGAATGCGGAGTTCCACCTGAGCCTGGCGCAGGGTGGGTTCCTGACCACGGTCTTCGCGATCGGGTTCGGCCTGACCGGGATATTCGCCGGTTTCCTCCTCGACCGTTGGACGCGCAAGTCCACGATGGTCGTCGGGATGGTGATCTACTCGGTCTTCACCCTGGTGATCCCGCTCGCCCACGGGTTCTGGGACATGGGGACCTTCCGCCTCATCACCGGTATCGGCGAGGCCATGCAGCAGACCGCGATCTTCACGATGGCGGGCGTGTTCTTCGCGCAGCACCGCAACCTCGCCATCGGTGGGATGAACGTGGCGTACGGTCTCGGGTCCTTCGTGGGACCGCTGCTGGGGACGCAGCTGTACCTCGCGACGGGGGCCAGTTGGCGGCCGCCGCTGTACATCTTCGGTGGCCTGGGCCTGGCCTTCGCGGTGGTGGTGATGTTCACCCTGTCCCGGAAGTTCAGCGAGTACGGGAAGGAGCCGGGGCGGACGGGAGCGGGCACGGCTGCGCCGCAGGTGCCGGCGGGACCGTGGCTCAACCGGAACCTCGTGCTGCTGTCCATCGCGAACGTGAGCGTGGGCCTGCTGAACTACGGGTACCTCGGTCTCTACCCGACGTTCCTGAAGTCCGTGCTGCACTTCTCCGTGGGTACGGCGGCCGTCGCGCAAAGCATGTACGGCATCGGTGCCTTTGCCGGGATCGTCGCCGGATACCTGGCGGACAGGTTCGGCGAGCGGCCCGTGATCTACGTCGCGGTGGCCGGATCCATGGTGTCGGGACTGCTGATGTTCATCGCGGCGACCGTTCCGTGGCAGCAGGATCTGCTGAGCTTTCTGTTCGGCACGTTCGCCAGCGGCTTCCTCTTCGTGAACATCTACGCGATGACCCAGCGGTCCGTGTCGCCCGACCACATCGGCAAGGCGTCCGGGATCGCCTCCAGCGCCCACTACATCGGAGCAGGGTTCGCCGGTGCCCTCTTCGGCGGGATCGTCCAGGCCTGGAGCTGGGGCGGCGCCACGCTCGTGCAGATGGTTCTCCTGCCCTGCGTCGCCATCGTCAGCGTGGCCCTCGTCCGCATGAACGCCCCTGCCGACCGCCGGTCGCTGACCGCATGACCCCGAGCGGCACTTTCGAGACGGGAGAGAAACGGTGAAGGTCTGTGACGCCGTCGCGCAGTGGTGCGCCGACATCGAGACACCTTTCGTGGCCGGCATTCCGGGCAACGGGATCCTGGAGATCATCGACTCGATGTCGACCGGGACCGATGTGCCGTTCGTCCTGACCCGACACGAACAGGGTGCGTCGATGATGGCGTACTCGTACGCCTTCCACACCGGCCGGCCCGCCGTGGTCGTCGGGTCCAAGGCTCCGGGTGCGACGAACCTGACCATCGGTGTGATGGGCGCGTACGTGGAGTCGCTGCCGATGCTGGTGATCACGGCGCAGGTGAGCAATGCCCACGAGGGCTACGAAGCGTTCGAGGAGATCGACCTCGCTGCGCTCTTCGCGCCCATCACGAAATGGTCGGTGCAGGTCAACAATCCGCGGCGCACCCTGGAGGTGCTCAACGAGGCCTACCGGCGGACGCTCACCGGCCGGCCGGGGCCGGTGCACGTCGCCATTCCCTACAACTTCATGCAGCAGGAGGTCGGCACCTACGTGCGTCCCACGCTGCCGGTCAGCTCCACGACCCTGCACGGCCCGCTCGACGGGATCGTGGAGATGCTGCGCTCGGCGGAGCGGCCGCTGATCATCGCCGGCGGCGGCGTCCCCGCACAGCGTGCGGACGACGTGCTGGCCGTGGCGCGCGGTCTCGGCGCACCCGTGGTGCAGTCGTGGCTGCGCAAGCCGGTCCCCGACCGCGACCCGTACTGCATCGGGATGGCCGGGATCGGCGGTTCGCCCGCGGCTCGCCGTGGCATCCAGGACGCCGACGTCGTGTTGGTGCTGGGCTGCCGGTTCTCCGAGCAGATGACGGAGCACTACGCGATGCGGTTCGCCGCCGACGCGAAGCTCGTGCACGTGGACATCGACCCCGGCGTCATCGGCCGCGTGCATCCCGTGCACCTCGGGGTGCAGGCCGACCTGCGCGATGTCCTGCCGGAACTACGGGTCGCGGTCGAGTCGGGGCCGCCGGTCGGCCGGTCAGACTGGCTGGGGACGCTGCAGAAGGAGCAGTCCGGCTACATGCACGAGCTGGCGTCCTACCAGCGGGACGACACGGTCCCGCAGGGCCGGTACGTGGTGGAGCAGTTGCGCGACCTGCTGGACGCCGGCGCACGTCTGGTCCTCGACTCGGGCAACTACCTGCACTGGGCCGAGCAGTACTTCCCGGTCGAGAAGGCGGGGCTGTTCCACTATCCGACGTCGGGGACCATGGGCTTCGGAATTCCAGGGGCGATCGGAGCGAAGGTCGCCTATCCGGACGAGTTCGTCTGTGCCCTGGTCGGCGACGGCGGCTTCGCGATGACCATGGGCGAGCTGGAGACCGCGGTCCGGATCGGCACCCCCGTCCTTGTCGTCATCATCAACAACGGCACGCTCGGTCACATCCGGATCCGGCAGGAGGCCAACTTCGGCGGGCGGTGCGTCGGGGTGAACTTCACCGATCAGCGCTTCTCCCACGTCGCCACGGCATTCGGCGTGTTCGGTGCCGAGGTCACCCGCACCGAGGAGGTGCGGCCGACGTTGTCGGAAGCGGTCGAGGTCGTCCGCCGTGGTGGCTGTGCCGTGGTCGACGTCCACGTCTCCGACGAGATGGCCGCAGGCCCGCTCGAGTCGTGGTGGCCACGGGGGAGCGCGGCGCCGAAGGGGTGACGCCCCGAGCGGGAAGTCCGTAGGTCGGTCAGAGTGAGGGGGTGAACGTCGCGACCTCTTCCCCCGCTGAGCAGGTGGTGCTCCTCGACGAGGGCGGGCGCCCGATCGGGGTGGCCGACAAGGCGGCGGTGCACGGCGCCAACACTCCGTTGCACCTCGCCTTCTCCTGCTACGGCTTCGACGAGACGGGCCGCCTGCTCGTCACGCGGCGGGCCTGGAACAAGCGCACCTTCCCCGGCGTGCGCACCAACACCTGCTGCGGCCACCCCGCGCCGGGCGAGGTGGCAGAGGACGCCGTGCGGCGGCGGCTGGCCGACGAGCTCGGGATGCGGGCGGTGGACCTCCAGCTGGTCCTGCCCGACTTCGCCTACCGGGCATCGGCGGGCGGTGTCGAGGAGAACGAGCTGTGCCCGGTGTACGTGTGCACGCTGGTGGGGGAGCCCACTCCGCGGCCAGAAGAGGTGGACTCCTGGGAGTGGTGCAGCTGGGAGTCGTTCCTCGCGGAGGCCCGCGCCGACGGCGGTGACCTGTCGCCGTGGGCCCGGCTGCAGGCGCCGCTGCTCGACGAGCGCCACGACACCTGGCGGAGGGCACTGGGCTGATCTTGGTCTGCGAGACTCTGCGCGGGGCATCCGGCCGCGGAGGTGGCGATGTACGAGATCACGGTATTCAGCGGGTCCGCGCACCCTGAGCTGGCGGTGGCCATCTGCCAGTATCTCGACGTGCCACTCGCGCCATCGCGCGTCACAAGGTTCGCGAACGACTGCCTCGGGGTGCAGCTGCTCGCCAACTGCCGGGAGCGCGACGTCTTCGTCGTGCAGCCGCTGGCACCGCCCGTCCAGGAGAACCTCGTCGAGCTGCTCCTGATGCTCGACGCCGCCCGCGGCGCCTCGGCCGCACGGATCACCGTGGTCATGCCCCATTTCGCCTACGCGAGATCGGACAAGAAGAACGCGCCCCGAATCTCGATCGCCGCGCGCCTCATGGCCGACCTGCTGCAGACAGCGGGCGCCGACCGCGTCCTGACGATGACGCTGCACTCGCCGCAGGTGCACGGGTTCTTCGGTGTGCCGGTCGACCACCTGCACGCGTTCCACGAGCTGGCCGCCCATTTCCGCGGCGGCGGGAACCTCGCGAACACGGTCGTCGTCTCCCCGGACCTGGGCTACGCGAAGGAGGCGTCGCGGTTCGCCCGGCTGCTCGGGCTGCCGGTCGCCATGGCGGCCAAGGAGCGGCTGTCCGACGACAAGGTCGTGATCAGCGAGATCATCGGCGACGTCCGGGGCCGGGACGTCGTGGTGCTCGACGACGAGATCGCGCGCGGCAGCACCATCGTGGAGCTGCTCGACCGGCTCGCCGATCATGACGTTGCGTCGGTGCGGGTCGCCTGCACCCACGGCCTGTTCACCGAGGGTGCGCTGGCGCGGATCGGGGAGCGCGACGACGTCGCGGAGATCGTCTGCACGAACACCGTGCCGGTGCCCGGGGCGGATCGGGCACCCAAGCTGACGGTGCTCTCGATCGCGCCCGCGCTGGCCGAGGCGGTCCGCCGGATCCACAACGGCGAGTCGGTCAGCGTCCTGTTCGAGGAGCGCTGACCGGGGGCGTGCTCGTCGCGGAAGCTCCTGCCGCCGGGCAGGACTGGGTGATCGCCCATGCCGCAGTCACCGCGGCTTCCGCGGCGCGTTCTTCAGCGGCTCGGTTGCCTCCCGGCCTGCAACGGCGGGGCAACCGCGGTGGTCCGATGTGGACGTGATGGTCGTGCTCGCGACCGACCCGGTCCCATGTTTCCCGCCAGCCTGCCGACGCACGTGGTGCTGGTCGCCGCGCGGCGGAACCCACCGTGCGCCTGCGCTACCTCGCCGCGCGCGACGTGCTGGCGGCCCAGGGCCTGGACGGTCTCTTGCCGGTGCGGCGGGACGGGGCAGCCGCGTTCCGGGCGGCCGTCGACGACCTGTTGGGCCTGCGCGACTTCGAGGGTCTGCGCGACCGGGCGAGGGCCGTGCGCGGCCTGCTGCCTGAGCTGCGCTGGGCGGCGGCATCGATCAGCACCTCGCCCGGGGGGACGCGTTGAGCGGATGCACGTGCGGGACGACGAGTCAGCCGAGTGCGGTGAGCAATGCCGTGAGCGCGGCCTTCTCGCTGTTCGAGTTCGGACTCGTTGCGCGGAGCTCGCGCAGCACCGTGTCGATCTTGCCGTCGATCTCGGTCCACGCAGCCTTGTCCTTCGGTCGCAGGCGCGCTTGGGCGTTGTCCCACTCGACTTCGAGATCATCGACGCGGGCCGTGGCGCCAGACTGGTCGCCGGCGTCCAACCGGCCCAGCGTGTCCTGAGTGATTACTCGGAACGTCGAGAGATCTCCGAGGGGCGAGAGCGGTGCCGGCTGGGTTCCGCCGGAGACCTGTCCTGTCTGGCTTCCGCCGGGGATCGACTGCACGGCGGCAGCCGAGCTTGACGTGTCCGCTTGAAGCGAGGACGTGCGCAAGAAGTATCCCGTCCCTCCCGCGACGAGGACGAGTGCCACGACGATG
>JAODNO010000660.1 GCA_025465235.1 Pseudonocardia sp. | reverse complement strand
CACTGAGATCAGCCCCGAGCGCCCCGTGCTTGTCGACCGGTTCCTCGACGATGCGATCGAGATCGACGTCGACGCGCTGTGCGACGGCGAGGAGGTCTTCCTCGGCGGGGTGATGGAGCACATCGAGGAGGCGGGTGTGCACTCCGGCGACTCCTCCTGCACCCTGCCGCCGATCACGCTGGGCCGCTCCGTGCTGGAGCAGGTGCGCCGATCCACCGAGGCGATCGCGCACGGCGTGGGCGTGCGTGGGCTGCTCAACGTCCAGTACGCGCTGCACGGCGAGACCCTCTACGTGCTGGAGGCCAACCCGCGCGCGTCCCGAACCGTGCCGTTCGTGTCGAAGGCCACCGCCGTGCCGCTGGCCAAGGCGGCTGCCCGGATCATGCTGGGTGCGTCGATCGCCCAGCTCCGCGAGGAGGGCCTGCTCCCGGCCGAGGGCGACGGAGGCGAGCTGCCGCCGGACGCGCCCATCGCGGTGAAGGAGGCCGTGCTCCCGTTCCACCGGTTCCGCACCCGGGACGGCCAGGGCATCGACTCGCTGCTCGGCCCGGAGATGAAGTCGACCGGCGAGGTGATGGGCTTCGACGCCTCCTTCGGGGCGGCGTTCGCCAAGTCGCAGGCGGCGGCGTACGGCTCGTTGCCGACGTCGGGGCGGGTGTTCGTCTCCATGGCCGACCGGGACAAGCGCGCGATGGTCTTCCCGGTGCTGCGGCTGGCCGCCCTCGGTTTCGAGGTGCTGGCCACGGCGGGCACGGCGGACGTTCTTCGCCGCCACGGTGTGTCCACCACGGTGGTGCGCAAGCACTTCGAAGGCGGGGAGACCATCGTCGACCGGATCCTCGCGGGAGACGTCGACATGATCATCAACACGCCCTACGGCAACTCCGGGCCCCGGGTGGACGGCTACGAGATCCGCGCCGCTGCGGTGTCGCGCGGCATCCCGTGCGTCACCACGGTGCAGGGCGCCGCGGCGGCGGTGCAGGGCATCGAGGCGATGATCGGTGGCTCGATCGGGGTGCGGTCGCTGCAGGATGCTCACGCGGCGCTACGGAAGTCCCGCCCGTGACGAACGCGGCCCGCGCCACGTTCGGGGGACGCCTGGACGCGGCGGTCTCCCGGTTCGGCGCGCTGTGCGTGGGGATCGATCCACACCCGGGGCTGCTGGCCGAATGGGGGCTCACGGACGACCCGGAGGGGCTGGAGCGGTTCGCGATGTCCTGCGTGGAGGCGCTGGCCGGGCACGTGGCCGTGGTGAAGCCCCAGTCCGCGTTCTTCGAGCGGCACGGGTCGCGCGGGATCGCGGTGCTGGAGCGGGTGCTCGCGGCGTTCGCCGGCGGTCCGACGCTCACGCTGCTCGACGTGAAGCGCGGGGACATCGGGTCGACGATGGACGCGTACGCCGATGCCTATCTCGCCATCGGCGCGCCGCTGGGCGCCGACGCCGTGACGTTGTCGCCGTATCTCGGGTTCGGCTCGCTGGCCCCGGCCCTCGACGCCGCCGTCGACGCGGGGCGCGGTGCCTTCGTGCTGGCTCGCACCTCCAACCCCGAGGGCGCTCCGGTGCAGCTCGCCCAGTGGGCGGGCAGCAGCGTCGGGCAGACGATGGTCGACGCAGCGGCCGCCCGCAACGCCGGCGCCGAGCCGCTCGGGGACGTCGGCGTGGTGGTGGGGGCGACGTCCGACCATGGCCTCGACCTGTCCGCGCTGGGCGGCGCTGTGCTCGCCCCAGGGCTGGGCGCCCAGGGGGCCGGTCCCGCGGACATCGCGGCCCGCTTTGCAGGGGTGAGCGGTATCGTGCTGCCCTCGGCGTCCCGGTCGGTGCTCGCGGCCGGACCGGATGAGGCAGCGGTCCGGTCGGCGGCCGAAGCGCTCCGCGACGAGCTGGCAGCAGCTGCCTGAGGGGCCCGCGTGGAGGGGGCGAACGACCGCTCGCGGCCTCCTGCGTTCCTGTGGGCGGAAAGAACGGCTGCCGGCAACGATTCTTCAGTATGAACGCGAAGCGCGGCTCATCAGGGGACGGTCCTTCCTGTGCGCTGAACGGGCGGGTCGTATACACGATCCGGCAGTTCCGCGTGGTATCACACACGAAGGGGTGTCCGCCAAAGAACCTCCAGGTGGCACCCCCGATTCCCCTTCCGGGGTAGGCGTGAGTACGTTCGGTGATAGCCGCGGACACGACCGCGACGGTGGTGAGGATGCGCCCTGATTCCAGGCCGCACGACGAAAGACGGAGGAGACCGTGGCCCTTCCCCAGCTGACCGAGGAACAGCGTGCTGCCGCGTTGGAGAAGGCGGCTGCGGCGCGCCGGGCCCGGGCCGAGCTGAAGGACCGGCTCAAGCGCGGCGGAACCACCCTCCCGGAGGTTCTCAAGCAGTCCGACACCGATGAGGTGCTGGGCAAGATGAAGGTCTCGGCACTGCTCGAAGCGATGCCAGGCGTCGGCAAGGTCCGGGCGGCTCAGATCATGGAGCGGCTCGAGATCGCGCCGTCGCGCCGACTGCGTGGCCTCGGCGACCGGCAGCGCAAGGCGCTGCTGGCCGATTTCGAGTCCTGAGCGAGCCTTGCGAGCTCAGGATCAGTAGCAGCACACCGGGCCCGCCCGGGCGGAGGGGTCGGCTGGTCGTACTGGCCGGTCCCTCCGGCGTCGGGAAGAGCAGCGTGGTCACGGCGCTGCGTGCACAGCTGCCCTCGCTGTTCTTCAGTGTTTCCGCAACCACCCGGAACCCACGCGCCGGTGAGGTCGACGGGGTGCATTACCGCTTCGTCGGCCCGGCAGGATTCGACGGCCTGATCGAACGTGGTGCGCTCCTCGAGTGGGCCGAGATCCACGGTGGCCTGCAGCGCTCCGGCACTCCGCGCGAGCCCGTGGAGCAGGCGCTGGACGCCGGCCGTCCGGTACTCGTCGAGGTCGACCTGCAGGGCGCCAGGGCCATCAAGGCCGTCCTGCCGGAGGCCGTCACCGTCTTCCTGGAGCCGCCATCGTTCGATGAGCTGGCCCGTCGGCTGCGCGAGCGAGGCACCGAGTCGCAGGAGCAGTACGAGCGCAGGCTGGAGACCGCGCGCGAGGAGCTGGCCGCCCGCAGCGAGTTCGACGTGGTCGTGGTCAACGACGAGCTGAAGGACGTTGCGGCGCGGTTGGTAGAGTTGTTGGTCGGCCCGCATCTCCGTCACACGGTCCCGACGCCCCACCATCCCCAGGAGTCTTCTTCGTGAGCATGCCTCTGACCGGTGCTGTCGCCGGTTCCACGCCCGAGGGCATCACCAACCCGCCCATCGACGACCTGCTGGGCCAGGTGAGTTCCAAGTACGCGCTGGTGATCTACGCCGCCAAGCGCGCCCGCCAGATCAACGACTACGACTCCCAGCTCGGGGAGGGCCTGCTCGAGGACGTCGGCCCGCTCGTCGAGCCGGGACCGCGTGAGAAGCCACTGTCGATCGCCATGCGTGAGATCCAGGCCGGCCTGCTCGAGCACACCGAGGGCGAGCAGTAACACGCCGAGCGAGCCCGCGAACGAGGTCGCCATGGAGTCTCTGACGCCGCCCCGGGTGCTGCTCGGGGTGGCCGGCGGTATCGCGGCCTACAAGAGTGCTGAGCTGCTGCGCAGGCTCACCGAGACCGGCCACTCGGTGCGGGTGCTCCCCACGGCCTCGGCCCTGGAGTTCGTCGGCGCCGCCACGTTCGAGGCGCTGTCGGGACAGCCGGTGCACACCGGTGTGTTCGTCGACGTGCCGTCGGTGCCGCACGTGAAGCTCGGTCAGGAGGCCGACCTCGTCGTCGTCGCGCCCGCCACCGCCGACCTGATGGCCCGCGCGGCCGCAGGCCGCGCCGACGACCTGCTCACCGCGTCGCTGCTCACCGCCCGGTGCCCGGTGCTGTTCGCCCCGGCGATGCACACCGAGATGTGGGAGCACCCCGCCACGCGCGCCAACGTCGAGGTGTTGCGCTCCCGGGGCGTCGTCGTCCTTGAGCCCGCGTCCGGCCGGTTGACCGGCAAGGACACCGGCCCGGGCCGCCTGCCCGACCCTGCCGAGATCGCCGAGTTCGCCCGCTTGCTGCTCGAACGCGCCGACGCGCTGCCGCACGACCTGTCCGGCCGTCGGGTGGTGGTGTCCGCGGGCGGCACCCGGGAAGCGCTCGACCCGGTGCGCTTCCTGGGCAACCGGTCGTCGGGCCGGCAGGGCTACGCCCTTGCCAGGGTCGCGGCGCAGCGCGGAGCGTCCGTCACCCTCGTGGCCGCACACACCGCCGACCTGGGCGACCCGGCCGGGGTCGAGGTCGTGCGCGTCGGCTCGGCGGCGCAGTTGCGCGACGCGATGTGCGCGGCGGCCAGGGGCGCGAACGCTGTGGTGATGGCCGCAGCGGTCGCCGACTTCCGGCCCGTCGCGCTCGCCGAGCACAAGATCAAGAAAACCGGGAGCGACCCCGATCCGCTGGCGCTGACCACGAACCCGGACATCCTCGCGGAGCTCGTGAGGACGAAGGAGCAGGGACAGGTCGTGGTCGGTTTCGCCGCCGAGACCGGCGACGCCGCGGGCGACGTCCTGCACCACGGCCGCGCTAAGCTCCTGCGCAAGGGCTGTGATCTGCTCGTCGTCAACGCGGTAGGCGATGGCAAGGCGTTCGAGGTGCCGGACAACTCCGGCTGGCTGCTCGGTGCGGACGGCAGCGAGACCGAGCTGAAGCCCGGCTCGAAGGCGTTGCTGGCCACGCGTGTCTGGGACACGGTCGCCTCCCGCCTCTGACCGCGACCTGTCCGTCGGGCCCGCTCTGCCGGCGGCCCGGGGAGAGACCGGGGCGGCCCGCACGCGGGGAGTCCGTCAGCCGAACGGGCCACCGGTCGGCGGCGCCGGTGGCTGCGGCGCCGGTGTCGGAGCCACGCCTTCCGGTGTGCGGAGAACAGATCCGACCGGGGTTGCTCCGTCCGTCGCCACGTACTGCGTCGAGGCCCAGCCGCCGAGATCGGTGAGCTGGACGAACCCCTGACGCGTCTCGCCCACCCGCACCTCGGAGCCGGCCTCGCATTGCGCGACGATGGGCGCGTCTGCGTCCGGCCCAGAGCGGACATTGACGTTCTGGGTGCAGCGGCCGCGTTCGGCCGATGCGGTCGGTGCGACCAGGGCCATCAGGCTGCTCGCGCCGACCGCGACCATCGCCCCGACGACGGCTGCCGCGCGGCCGGGCCGGTAGGAGAGCGAGGCGCGTTCCTTCATCGTCGGCGTCCCTCCGTGGGGTAGCGGTCTCATAGCCCCCCAACGAGCGCCCCGGTGTCCGATACCCGGTCCACGAACGAGATCACCGAGAAGGCTGACGGAGCGAGGGGTGGCGGGTCCCCGGGTGACACCGCGTCACGTCCGCCAGGCGTAGTCCACCTCGGAGCTCCCACTTGGGAGTCGACTAGGCTGGCCCGCCGGAGATCAGCTGAGCTGCGGTCGCGACAGCGGCGATCGAGCGAGAACGGACGGAGTACGGCGTGGCGAACGCAGGCCGGCGGTTGTTCACCAGTGAGTCAGTGACCGAGGGTCACCCGGACAAGATGTGTGACGCCATCAGCGACACGGTGCTCGACGCGCTGCTCGCTCAGGACGCGCGCAGCCGCGTGGCGGTGGAGACGCTGGTGACCACCGGGCAGGTGCACGTGGCGGGCGAGGTCACCACCAGCGCGTACGCCGACATCCCCACGCTGGTTCGGGAGAAGATCCTCGACATCGGCTACGACTCGTCGGCCAAGGGCTTCGACGGTGCGTCCTGCGGGGTCAACGTGGCGATCGGCGCGCAGTCGGCCGACATCGCCCAGGGCGTCGACACGGCGTACGAGAGCCGCGTCGAGCTGAGCGAGGACGAGATCGCCCGCCAGGGTGCCGGCGACCAGGGCCTCATGTTCGGCTACGCCAACACCGACACGCCGGAGCTGCTGCCGCTGCCGATCGCGCTCGCGCACCGGCTGGCACGCCGGCTCACCGACGTGCGCAAGTCGGGCGTGCTGCCCTACCTGCGCCCGGACGGCAAGACCCAGGTCACCATCGAGTACGACGGCGACAAGGCCGTCCGGCTGGACACGGTGGTCATCTCCAGCCAGCACGCTGCCGACATCGACCTCGACGGGATGCTCGCCCCCGACATCCGGGAGCACGTCGTCGGCCCGGAGATCTCGAAGCTCGGTCTCGACGTGGCGGACCTGCGGCTACTGGTCAACCCGACCGGGCGGTTCGTCGTCGGGGGGCCCATGGGCGACGCGGGCCTGACCGGACGCAAGATCATCGTCGACACCTACGGCGGGTTCGCCCGCCACGGTGGTGGCGCCTTCTCCGGGAAGGACCCGTCGAAGGTGGACCGGTCCGGCGCCTACGCCATGCGGTGGGTGGCCAAGAACGCGGTGGCGGCGGGCCTGGCCGAGCGCATCGAGGTCCAGGTCGCGTACGCCATCGGCAAGGCGGCCCCGGTGGGTCTGTTCATCGAGACCTTCGGCACGGAGCACGTCGACCCGCTGAAGATCCAGTCGGCGATCACCGAGGTGTTCGACCTGCGCCCGGCCGCGATCATCCGGGACCTCGACCTGCTCCGGCCCATCTACGCCCAGACCGCCGCATACGGGCACTTCGGCCGGACCGACGTCGAGCTGCCGTGGGAGAGCACCTCGCGGGCCGACGCGCTGAAGGCGGCGGCGGGCGGCTGAGGGCCGGGCCGGCGGGGCGGGAAGCCTCGAACGCGGAGGCGCGCTGCCCCGTCGAGCTGCTCGGCCGGACTGTCGGGGGTTCCGGGCAGGATGCGGGTTGTGAGCACGCGGAGCAGGCCGTCACGGAGCGCCCGGACGCCACGGTGACCAGCAGCACCATCGCGGGTTCGCCACGGGCGGTGTCCGGCGGCCCGGCCGGCCGGCAGCAAGGAGGTGCCGTGGCGCGACCGGGCCGCAACCGAGGTGAGTGGCAGGCTGCTGCCGAGTTGCCTGTGGCCCGCGTCGCGGTGGACGTGGCACTCGCCCATCTGGACCGGCCGTTCGACTACCGCGTGCCCGAGCACCTCCACGCGGTCGCCGTGCCGGGAGTGCGGCTGCGGGTGCGCTTCGCCGGACGGCTGGTCGACGGTTTTCTGCTGGAGCGGCTGGCCGAGTCCGCCCACCCCGGCACGCTCGCCTGGGTGGAGAAGGTGGTCTCGCCCGAGCCCGTCCTCACCACGGAGGTGGCTGCGCTGTGCCGAGCGGTGGCCGACCGGTACGCGGGCGTGCTCGCCGACGTGCTGCGCCTCGCGGTCCCGCCCCGGCACGCCAAGGTGGAGGCCGAGGTGCCGCCGCAGCGGGCCCGCCCGGTGGCGGCACCCGGCGAGCGACGGGCCTGGCTCCGTTATCCCCGCGGGCCTGCTCTGCTCGACGCGCTCGCAGGCGGCCGCTCTGCGCACGCTGTCTGGCAGGCGCTG
>JAODNO010000619.1 GCA_025465235.1 Pseudonocardia sp. | reverse complement strand
GTTCGAGCATCTGATGTTCCAGGGCAGCGAGAGCCTGGAGAAGCTTGCGCACTTCCGGCACGTCCAGGGCTCGGGTGGAGTGTTCAACGGCTCCACCCACCAGGACTACACCGACTATTTCGAGGTGCTGCCTGCCGCCGCGCTGGAGCGGGCGCTGTTCCTGGAGGCCGACCGGCTCCGTGCGCCGAAGCTGACGGCTGAGAACCTGCGCAACCAGGTGGATGTCGTCAAGGAGGAGATCCGGCTCAACGTCCTGAACCGGCCCTACGGTGGGTTCCCGTGGATCCTGCTGCCGCCGGTCCTCTACGACACGTTCCCCAACGCGCACAACGGCTACGGCGATTTCTCCGAACTGGAGCAGGCCTCGCTCGACGACGCAGCCGCCTTCTTCGACACCTACTACTCGCCGGCCAACGCGCAGGTCACCGTGGCCGGCTATCTCGACGTCGACGAGACGCTCCGGTTGGTGGAGAAGCACTTCGGCGACATCCCGGCCCGGCCTGCCCCCGTCCGTCCGTCGTTCGCGGAGCCGCGGCCGGGCGGTGAGCGCCGCCAGGTCGTCACCGACGCCCACGCCCCGCTGCCTGCGCTCGCCCTCGGCTACCGGCTCCCCGACCCGGCCACCGACCTGGACGGCTACCTCGGACACGCGCTCCTGGGCTCAGTGCTCGGCGACGGCGAGGCGGCCCGGCTGCAGCGGCGGCTCGTGCACGTCGACGGCCTCGTCACCGACATCTCCGCGAGCGCTGGACTGATGGGCCCGCTCGACGCCCGCGACCCGGACACGTTCACGATCACGGCGGTGCACCCGTCCACCGTCGACCCCGACCGCGTGCTCGCCGCCGTCGACGAGGAGCTCGACAAGCTCGCCGCCGAGGGCCCGAGCGCCGACGAGATCGCCCGGCAGGTGGCGCGCTGGTCGGCAGCACTGCACCAGGAGAACGACCGCGTGATGTACCGGATGCTCGGCCTCGGTGCGCGCGAGCTGTTGTACGGCCGCGCGGAGATCGCCGTCGAGCTGCCGGATCGGCTCGCCGCCGTCACACCCGAGCAGGTACGGGCGGCTGCGGAAGCGCTGCGCTCGTCCGGGCGCGGCGTCCTGCTCGTCGAGCCGACCGCTGCTCAGGAGGGCACGGAATGACCACCACAGCGCCGGACACCACCGGGCACGCCGTCCCCGGGGAGAACCCGGCTCATCGCACCGCCGAGGAGATCGGCCGGACGGATGCCGGGCCGCGCTCGCTTCCGCCGCTCGGGCTCACCCGCGCCGTCCCGCTCCCTGACGTGGAGGAGCGCACGCTCGACTCCGGGCTGCGGGTGCTCGCCGCACACCGTCCCGGGGTGCCCATGGTGGAGCTGCGGTTGCGGGTCCCGTTCGCCGACGACGCCCCCGAGCACGCGGCGGTGAGCGAGCTGCTGTCGTCCACGTTGCTCACCGGAACCGCAAGCCGCGACCGCGTCGGCATCGACGACGAGCTGGCCGCCGTGGGTGCCAGCCTCGGCGTGAGCGTGGATCCGGAGCGGCTCCAGATCGGCGGCTCCGGGCTGGCCGACGGGCTGCCCGACCTGCTCGCGGTGCTGGCCGACGTCCTCACGACGGCCACCCACCCCGACGCAGAGGTCGCACGTGAGCGAGACCGTCTCGTCGAGCGGATCTCGGTGGCCCGCGCGCAGCCGCGCACGATCGCCCGCGAGGCCCTGCAGCGCAAGCGGTTCGGCGACCACCCGATCACCCGGGAGATGCCCACCGGGGAGGAGGTCGCGGCCGTCACGGCGGGTCAGGTGCGGGCGCTGCAGGCCGCATCGCTGGTGCCGCGGGGTTCGATCCTCACCCTGGTCGGCGACATCGACACCGCTGCGGCGATCGGGCAGGTCGAGAAGGCTCTCGGGGGCTGGACGTCGGACGCCGTGGCCCGCGAGCTGTCCCCACCCCCCGCTCTCCCCGCCGCCGACCTGCAGTTGGTGCACCGCCCGGGATCCGTGCAGTCGCAGCTGCGGCTGTCGGCGCCGGCGCTGCGCCGCCACGACCCGCGCTACGCCGCGTTCCAGCTGGCCAACCTCGTGTTCGGCGGCTACTTCTCCTCGCGGCTGATGGAAAACATCCGCGAGGACAAGGGCTACACCTACGGCGCCCACTCGGGGATCGAGTTCATCCCCGGAGGTGCGGTGCTGGGCCTCGAGACCGACGTGGCGAGCGACGTGACGGCAGCCGCGCTGCTCGAGACCCGCTACGAGCTGGGCAGGCTCACCGCGGTCCCCCCGACCGAGGCCGAGGTCGAGGCCGCCCGCAGCTACGCGGTGGGCTCGTTGCTCATCTCCCTGGACAACCAGGGCGGTCTCGCGTCCACGCTGTCCGCGCTGGCCTCTGACGGACTCGGCATCGAGTGGTTGCGTGGGCATCCGGCGCGGCTGGAAGCCGTCACACCTGACCAGGTCGCCGAGGTGGCGCTGGAGTTCTTCGCGCCCACCGCGTTCACCGGAGTCGTCGTGGGCGACGCCGACGTGATCGGGCCCGGAGTGCGCGCGCTCGGCGGGATCACCGGGCCGTGAGCGAGCCGTGCACGATCGGGTCCGGCATCGACTTCACGCTGCTCGGGCCGCCGGTGCTGTCCCGCTCGGCCGTGGAGCGTGACGAGCCGCTGCGCACCAACACCGAGCGGCAGATCGCGGGCTGGCCCCAGGCCCGGCTCGTCGTCGTGGACGCCAGGGGGCGCACGCCCGTCGACTGGGAGGGCGGACCACCCCAGGGTGGCTGGGACGCGGTGACCGGCGGGGGTGCGCGGCTGCGCACCCGGCCGACCACGGGAGATACGCCATCGGATGGCGCCGTGCTGCTCGGGGAGGGCGCCGGCATGGCCTACTGGGCGGTGCGCGGTGAGCCCGACCTGGCCGCGGGCGAGGCTCCGGGCGAGTGGCTGGACCTGCGGATGGCGGGGGCAGCGCTCGACTCGCTCGGCGCGGGACTTCTGACCACGGCGGTCGCCGTCCTGAACTGGCACGACACGGCCCAGTTCTGCTCTCGGGACGGCTCACCGACTCACCCGAGCAACGCCGGGTGGCACCGGCACTGCGAGGCCCATGGGCACGAGGAGTACCCGCGTACCGATCCCGCCGTCATCTGCCTGGTGCACGACGGCGGGGACCGGGTACTGCTCGCCCGCCAGCCGACGTGGCCGGAGGGGCGGTACTCGGTGCTCGCCGGGTTCGTCGAGGCAGGCGAGTCTCTCGAGGCGTGCGTGCTGCGGGAGATCCACGAGGAGGTCGGTGCCACCGTTCGTGACGTCCGCTACCTCGGCAGCCAGGCGTGGCCGTTCCCCCGGTCGCTCATGGTCGGCTTCCACGCCGAGGCCGACCCCGACGTCCCGTTGGTGCCCGCGGACGGCGAGATCGCCGAGGCGATGTGGGTGACCAGAGCCGAGCTCCGGGCAGCCCTCGAGCACGGTGACTGGGCCGCCGACGGGCAGCAGGATGCGCGTCCGCTGCTGCTGCCCGGCCGGGTGTCGATCGCGCGCTCCATGCTGGAGTCCTGGGCCGCCCTCGACTGACCGCACACACCAGTTGGCCACCGTGCACGTGTGCACGGTGGCCAGGAGGTGTGTGCGGTGCGCCTACGCCGCCAGGTCCGCCACCTTCTCGGCCACCGTCGCGAACGGCGGGTTTGTCATCGCGGTGCCGTCGGCGAACACGACGGTGGGGACCGTCTGGTTGCCGCCGTTGACGCTCTCGACGAAGCGCGCTGCGTCGGGGTCGCGCTCGATGTCGACCTCGCTGTAGGCGATGCCTGCCTGGTCCATCTGCAGCTTCAGCCGGCGGCAGTAGCCGCACCAGATCGTCGAGTACATCGTCAAATCAGCCATATCGGGTTCAACGACCGGCGCCCGTGCTGTCTTCCCCTGGTGTCAGGATGGTCGGGTGACCGCTCGCCTCGTCCCCGACGTTCCGGAATCCGGCCTCGACGACGAGCAGCTCGCCGCGGTCACGGCTCCACGCGGCCCTGTCTGCGTGCTCGCGGGGGCGGGCACCGGCAAGACCCGCACGATCACCCGCCGCATCGCGCATCTCGTCCGCACGGGTCACGTCGCGCCGAGTCAGGTCCTCGCCGTCACGTTCACTGCTCGCGCGGCGGGCGAGATGCGCACGAGGCTGCGGACGCTCGGGGTGGCAGGCGTTCAGGCCCGCACGTTCCACGCGGCCGCGCTGCGGCAGTTGCGGTACTTCTGGCCTCGCGTTGTCGGCGGTGACCAGTGGCAGCTGCTCGAGGGCAAGCTGCGGATCGTCGGGCAGGCGGCTGCACGGGCGAAGGCCGGCACGGATGCAGCGTCGCTGCGCGATCTCGCCGGTGAGATCGAGTGGGCCAAGGCAAGCCTCGTCACGGCGGAGGGGTACGCGGCGGCCGTCGCGAAGCTGCACCGGGACACCCCCGCACCCGCCGAACAGGTGTCCGCGGTCTACGCAGGCTACGAGGCGCTCAAGAACCGCGCGGAGCTGCTCGACTTCGACGACCTGCTGCTGCACACCGCGGCGGCGTTGGAGGAGCACGGCGCGGTCGCGGAGGAGTTCCGCGACCGCTACCGCTGCTTTGTCGTCGACGAGTACCAGGACGTCACGCCCCTGCAGCAGCGCGTGCTCGACGCCTGGCTCGGGGACCGCGACGATCTCACCGTCGTCGGCGACGCCAACCAGACGATCTACACGTTCGCCGGCGCCACGCCGCGCCATCTGCTCGACTTCCCACGCCGCTTCCCGGAGGCGGTCGTCGTGCGGCTGCAACGCGACTACCGGTCCACCCCGCAGGTGGTGTCCGCGGCCAACACGCTGATCAGCTCCGCCCGGGGACGGGTCGCGGGCACCCGGCTGCAGCTGGTCGGGCAGCTCCCGCCGGGGCCGGAGCCCGACTTCGCCGAGCACGACGACGAGGCCGCCGAGGCATCAGCCGTGGCTGCGCAGATCAAGCGGCTGGTCGCCGACGGCACCCCGGCGAGCGAGATAGCTGTTCTTTTCCGGATCAATGCGCAGTCCGAGGTCTACGAGCAGGCGCTCACGGACGTGGGCGTGCCCTACCAGGTCCGCGGGGGCGAGCGGTTCTTCTCCCGGCCCGAGGTGCGGCGCGCGATGACGGTGCTGCGCGCCGCCTCGCTGCGGACGCCCGATCACGACACCGCGGTGGTCGACACCGTCCGCGCGGTGCTGGCTCCCGTCGGACTCGCCCCGGAGCCGCCCGGCGGCGCCGCGCAGCGGGCCCAGTGGGAGTCGCTGCTCGCGATCGTCGAGCTCGCCGAGGAGCTCGTGGCGGTCGAGCCCGATGCCGACCTGCGCCGGTTCGCGGCCGAGCTGGACACCAGGGCCGACGCCGCGCACCCGCCCACCGTCCAAGGCGTCACGCTCGCGTCCCTGCACGCTGCGAAGGGACTGGAATGGGACGTCGTGTTCCTCGTCGGGCTCGTCGACGGCACGCTGCCGATCCAGCACGCCGACGGTGACGACGAGGCGATCGAGGAGGAACGCAGGCTGCTCTACGTGGGCATCACCCGGGCCCGACGCCGGCTCGCCCTGTCCTGGGCGCTGTCCCGCCAGCCGGGTGGCCCGCGGCGGAGGCGGCGCAGCCGTTTCCTCTACGGGCTGATCCCGGACGAGCATGCGGCTTCGCGTGTAGCGAACGGGTCGAGCCGGGGCAGCCCGAGGCCGCGCTGCCGCGTCTGCGGCTCACCACTCATGGGGGCCGACGCGATGAAGCTGCGCCGGTGCGCCGGCTGTCCGTCGGATGTGGACCTCGAGCTGCTCGACCGGCTCCGCGGCTGGCGCAGCGAGGAGGCCAAGGAGCAGCAGGTTCCGGCTTACGTCGTGTTCACCGACGCCACTCTCACGGCCATCGCCGAGCAGCGACCTTCGGACAACGCCGCGCTGGTGCGGATCCCGGGCATCGGCGCCCGCAAGCTCGATCGGTACGGCCCGGCGGTGCTGGCCCTCGTGTCCGATCCGGACGGATCATCTAGTTGATCGGAGAAGTTCCCGTAAATGAGTTGTGTGCTCCGTCGGGGTGTCTCTAACCTATCTCCCGACGGACCTCACCAGCCCGTCTTCTGCCGCGACCTCACCCGCGAAGGGGGTGCCCCAATGATCACGATGACGCCCAACATCGCCGAGATCCACGGCACCCGTGTGCGCGTCGAGTTCGTGGTGCCGATGGCCGGCTCCCTGAGCTATGCCCGCGTCTGGAAGCAGCGCCCGGCCGTCGTCGCGCTCGGCGCGATCCTCGCCGATAACAGCATAGGTGTGTCCGAAGTGGAGTGTCGCGATACTTAGGCGACCACGCCACCGGCCCGAGAACCAAGGCCGCGGACCCCACACCGGGATCCGCGGCCTTTTTGTTTGTCCTGCCTGACCACATCACTCAGGAGGTAGAGGTGTTAGTCCGATCAGTTCCGTTGGACGGCGGAGCGATCAGTCCCGACCAGCTCGGCGGCGACTCCGTCACCGGGCTGGGGTCCCTGCTCGACGCGGCACCACGCGCCGGGCTGGACCTGCCGTGTCGCTCAGGCGATGCCGACCTGTGGTTCGCCGAGGCCCCAGGAGAGCTGGAGCGGGCCAAGTCGCTGTGCGGTCACTGCCCGATCCAGGCCGAGTGCCTGGCCGGCGCGCTGCGCCGGGAGGAGCCGTGGGGCGTCTGGGGCGGCGAGATCTTCGAGCGCGGGGTCGTCATCCCGCGCAAGAGGCCTCGCGGCCGTCCGAGCAAGGCCGCACTTGCCCGCGACCGCGAGTACGCCGCGGCCGTGTCCGCCTGAACTGCCCGACCCGTAGGCCCTGCGAGGGCCATACCGACAGGAGACCGATTCCGATGACCGACTTCACGACGCCCACCGCCGTAGCGCTGCCGCGACCCGTGGTCCTGCACCGAGAGGGAACCGAGATGTTGCTCCATGAAGCCCTGGCCCGATGCCGACAGCAAGAAGCCGAGGAGGCAGCCCGCCACTTCGCGCTTGCCCGTCGGTTCACCGCGGGCCGCGGGTGGGCCACGGTCGCTGGCTTCGCCGCTCGACGTGCCGCCCGTGCGCGTGCGGACGCCGGCGCGGCTCCGATCCACCGCGGCTCCCCTTACGGGGTGAGCGGGCTCCGCGGCGCCGTCTGACACGCGGCGCCCCAGAAGAAGGACCGACGGCCCCGGCCGACCGGCCGACCGGCCGGGGCATCGTCGGCGTCTCGACACCGATCCATCTCTGAACCCCGCCCGGCCCGCCCCACACGTCAGCGCCGGGACCCGGGGCCGGGTTCAGAGGTGGCGGCCGGCCGACTCGTCCTCGGCGTCGAAGATCCACGGCTGCCAGTGCCCCACGATTCCGCGCAGTGGGACCTCGGCGTCGAGCTGGCACAGCACGCCGAGGGTGCCCATCGTGACGCGGTGCACGAGCAGGTACTGCGGCGGCAGGTTGAGCTCACGGCCGGTGTTGAAGTCGGGGCTCCGAAGGTCGCCGACCCGTTCGGCCTGCCGCTGGAGCCATCGCCGATTGAAGCGGAAGGTCTCGGTGTGCAGGGGCTCGGTGAACGGCGCCAGGTAGGTCACCGCGTCCTCGGCGCGCAGCGGTGAGCCGGCCCGAACGAACCCGTTGTCGCGCAGCAGCGCGAGGAGCTCGTCGGGCTTGTCCTCCAGCGCGAGCCGGACCATCACCGACAACGGCCGGGGGAGGCCCTCGGGCAGGCGCGCCACGGCGCCGTAGTCGATGACCATGAGCCTGCCGTCGTCGAGCACCTGGAAGTTGCCGGGGTGTGGATCGGCGTGCAGCAGCCCGACACGCGCCGGGGCGGAGTAGTGGAACTCGGCGAGCAGCGCGGCGGCCCGGTCGCGGTCGTCCTGCATCCCCGTGCGGATGACGTCCGAGAGCTTCCGTCCGGTGACCCATTCGGTGACCATCGCCCGCGGCGCCGACGCCACCACGCGCGGCACCTTGACCTTGTCGTCGCCGTCGAACGCCGCGGCGAAGATGCGCTGGTTCTCCGCCTCGTCCCGGTAGTCCAGCTCCTCTTCCATGCGCTCGCGGAGCTCCGCGATCAGCGGCTTGATCTCCAGCCCGGGAACCAGCGGCTGCATCAGCCTGCTCATCCGCGAGAGCTGGCGCAGGTCCGAGCGCAGCGCCTCCTCCGCCCCCGGATACTGCACCTTGACGGCCACCTCGCGCCCGTCGCGCCAGATCGCGCGGTGGACCTGCCCGATGCTCGCCGCCGCTGCGGGCGTCTCGTCGAACTCCTGGAAGCGCGTGTGCCAGCTCCGGCCGAACTGCTCGGCGAGCATCCGGTGCACGTCGGCGCTCGGCATCGGCGGCGCCGCCGTCTGCAGCTTGACCAGCGACTCGCGGAACGGTGCCGCGTACTCGTCAGGGATGGCGGCTTCGAACACGCTCAGCGCCTGGCCGAACTTCATCGCCCCGCCCTTGAGCTCGCCGAGAACGGCGAACAGCTGCTCGGCACTCTTGGCCATCAGCTGGGCCGAGATCTCCTCGCCGTCGCCCCCCACCAGCCTTCTGCCCCACCCTGCGGCAGCCCGGCCTGCCACCCCGAGCGGAAGGCTGGCGAGCTTCGCTGTGCGCGCCGCAGTTCGCCGGGGAATGTCGGTCACGCCAACCCCTCGCTGACGCTCGGTGCTGCCGCGACGGACCGTGCTGTGTTGATGGGCGATCTCGCAAGCTCGGTCGGGGTGTTGATGGGCGACCTCGTAGGTTCGGTCGGGGCGAACCCCTCGCCGGCTGTCGCGACCGGCCGTGCTCCGTCTGATGGCGGACTTGCGGGCTCGTTCACACCTTGATTGTGTCCCGATCTCGTCCTTCCGCGCATGTTGCATACTTCCTGTCCCGTCACACCGTCTCCGTGACCGTCCCGCAGCCGCAGCCCGGTTGGGGCGACCAGGTGCGCCGGACCAGCGTGCCGGCGGTGAGATCGAGCTCGAGGGTGGCGTCGAGCGTGGGGGGTGGACACCCGCCGCTCACGGTCCCGTCGAGTGCGGCGAGGACCTGTGCAGTGGCGAGAGCGGCGGTCGCGCGGACGGCTGCCGGGTCGGCCCGGCCCCGCCGGCCGACGAGCTGTGCGGCAACAGTGGGCCAGCCAGGGTCGCTGGCGCAGCGGAGCAGCTCGAGGCAGCCCAGGCAGGCGGTGCGGCCGGGCAGGACGAGCGGCCCGACGACACCGACGCCGTCGCGCATGCGGGCGGACAGGTATGCGGTGCCTGCAGCATGTAGCTGGGCCACCCGTTCGGGTTCGGGAGCGAGGACGTCGGAGAGCACGACGAGGTCGGGCACCAGCCGCTGCGGTGGCGGCCCCGTACCGACCCCGGGACAGAGCCTGCGCAGCGCCGCTCTGGTGGCGGTGAGCCGCTCGTGGCCACGGTCGGAGTCGAGGTAGCCGGTGCCGAGGTCATCCGCGAGCACGGGGCCTGCCGTCTCCACGTGCACGGCGCCCACACCGCCGTGCGCGAGGCCGAGCACGATGCCGACGGTGATCGGCCCCTCACCGGTGACGACGACAGTGCTGTCCGCCCGGCTGCGGACCTGCCGCTCCACGGCAGCAGCGTCGACGAGGACACCGGCTGCGACGAGCTCGCGCAGCAGCGACTCGGCCTCGTCGGCGTCGGCGCCGCGGATGACGACCCGTGCGACGAGCTCGGCGCGCCGGACCGGTCCGACCAGCTCGTCGAGCATCTCCGCCAGCGCCGGCGGGAGGTCGTCGACCGCGAGGGCCGTGGTCGGGTCGAGGCCGAGCAGCCGGGCGTCGGGGCCAAGCCGCAATATCGACCGGTACGGCGACGGGCGGAGAATTGCGGGCAGGGACGGTCGCGGCGCGGTCGGCATCGGCCGATGGTGCGCCCGGGAGAGGCCTGTCGCATCCGTCCGTCCACACGTCCAGCGCGGCCTGTGGACAACATCGGGGTGCCCATTCTCGGAAGCACGGGGCCTAGGCTGGGGTGATGGCGCAGCCCGCGGTCGTTGAGGTCCGCCGCAGTGACCGCCGCCGACGCATGGTCAGTGCCCGGCGCGAAGGCGACACCGTGATCGTGTTCATCCCGGGCTGGATGAGCGACTCGGAGGAACGCCGCTGGGTCGACGAGATGGTGCGCAGGCTGGAACGCAGCGAGGCCAGACGTCGGTCGCCGGCCCGCAAGGGCGACGAGGAGCTGCGCCGCCGCAGCATGGAGCTGTCCCGGCGCTACCTCGAGGGCCGCGCCGAGCCTGTGACCGTGCGCTGGGTACCGCCCATGCGCACGCGATGGGCGTCGTGCACGCCGGCGGACGCCACCATCCGGATCAGCGAGCGGCTCCGCGACGTCCCGGGCTGGGTGGTCGACTACGTGCTGGTCCACGAGCTCGCGCACCTGCTGGAGCCTGGCCACGACGCCCCGTTCTGGGCGTGGGTGCACCACTACCCTCGTGCGGAGCGGGCCATGGGTTACCTCGAAGGACTCTCTGCTGCCGCGGGACTCGGCCTGGTAGGCATCGACGGCGAGGAGCCCGACGCGGCAGCAGGCTGACAGCTTCCCTGGCCAGCGGCACACCGGTTTCAGCGCGGGCCGTGTGCGCGCGCCCCGGTCCGATGTGCCGCGTCGGTCGGCGCAGCCGGGAGCTCAGGTGGCGGGAGTGGGTCCGTTGCTCTCCGGTCCGTCGCTCTCCGGTCCGTCGTCGGTGCTCTTGCCGCGCCCCTTCTCGGGGTCATCGGCGGCAGCGCGGTCGCCGAGCTTCAACAGCTCGGCCATCGGGTCGCTGAGCTCGTCACGCCCGACGAACGCGGCAGGGTCGTCGAGGTCGTCGGCCGAAGGGATGAGGTCGGGGTGCGCCCACAGCGCGTCGCGGCCCGCTGTGCCGCGCTGCTCACCGAGGAGCCGCCAGAGCTCCGCGGCGGCACGCAGCCTGCGCGGCCGCAGCTCGAGCCCGACCACCGTGGCGAACGTCTGCTCGGCG
>JAODNO010000599.1 GCA_025465235.1 Pseudonocardia sp. | reverse complement strand
TCCCGACGATGACTGGGAGGCGGAGTTCGAAGCGATGACCGCCGGCGGCGAGATGTACTTCCGGACGCTGGTCGCCTACCTGGATCACTTCGCCGGACGCTTTGCCACACCGCTCAACGTCACAGGGCCACCGGTGGTGGACTGGCCGACAGCCTGCTCGACGAGCTGCACCTGCTCGTCCACCCGGTCGCGGTGGGCGCCGGGAAGCGCCTCTTCGACCCCGGCGAGAAGATCCAGCTCCGCCTGATCGACTCGAGGACGTTCAGCACCGGCGTCCTACACCTGATCTACGGCCCCGCCAGCTGATCACGCTGCGCCGATCATGACCTGCGAGTCATGATCGGCACGGAAAGGAGTGCTGGCGTCAGCTCGACGTCGCATCTCGGCGGCGAACGAATCCTGCAGGCGTTGCATCGTGGCGGCCTCCTCGGGATCAGCGAACAGCTCGCGCATGGTGGCCTCGTCGATGTCTTCCAGGTGTGTCTGGATCCACCAGATGTTCCCGACCGGATCCTGGATGCGGCCGCCGCGGTCGCCGACGATCCTCGACGTGGCGACCTCGGTGACGATGACCGCTCCCGCGGCGAGGGCTCGGGCCACGACGGCATCAACGTCATCCACGTAGACGCTGAGGAAGCTCGGGGTGTCGGGCCAGTCGGGCTGCGCGTCGAACGCCATGATCACCGAGTCGCCGATCCTGACTTCCGCGTGGCCGATCGTGCCGTCCTGGTTCAGGACGCGTAGGGCCGTGTCGGTGTCGAAGGCCTGCTCGACGAAGTCGAGGAACGTCGCTGCTCCCTTGGCTGCCACATAGGGCGTCACCGTGGACTTGCCACCGGGCATGGTCGTTGTTGCCATGTGGGTCTCCCTGCTGTGATTGATCGACCGAGCAACCCTCTCGCGAGCAGCGGCCAGTCTCCGGCCGCAATTCTCGCGACACAGCCGGATCCCACCTGCCGCTCAGGACGCGCTGCTACCGCCGGGTAGGTTGCCGGGGATGCGGGTGCTGATGGTGTCCTGGGAGTACCCCCCGGTGGTGATCGGGGGACTGGGGCGGCACGTACACGCGCTCGCGGAGGAGCTGGTGGCCGCAGGGCACGAGGTCGTCGTGCTCTCCCGGCAGCCCGCGGGCACCGACGCGGCGACCCACCCGACGCTCGACGAGCTCGTCGGCGGCGTGCGGGTGCTGCGCGTCGCGGAGGACCCGGCGCACCTCGAGTTCGAACGCGACATGGTGGCGTGGACGCTCGCGATGGGGCACGCGCTGCTGCGGGCCGCACTCACGCGGCTCACGGGTTGGCGGCCGGACGTCGTGCACGCCCACGACTGGCTCGTGGCACATCCGGCGATCGCGCTGGCCGACGTGCTCGGGGTGCCGCTGGTCGCCACGATCCATGCCACGGAGGCCGGCCGGTACGCGGGCTGGCTGTCCGCACCGCTGAGCCGGCAGGTGCACTCCGTCGAATGGTGGCTCGCGAACCGCGCCGACGCCGTGATCACGTGCTCATCGGCGATGCGGGACGAGGTGGCCCAGCTCTTCGAGCTCGACCCCGACCGGATCGCGGTGCTGCACAACGGGATCGTGCCGCGCCGCTGGCGCACGAGCCGGGCGCGCGTCACGAGCGCCCGGAACCGGTTCGCGCCAGGCGGCGGCCCGCTCCTGCTGTACTTCGGGCGGCTCGAGTACGAGAAGGGCGTGCAGGACCTGATTGCGGCCCTGCCCAGGATCCGTAGGGCGCATCCCGGCACACGGGCATTGGTCGCGGGCACCGGAACGGCGGCGGAGATGCTGGTGGAGTCGGCGCGAAGGCACCGCGTCCGTCGCAGCGTCGACTTTCTCGGCCATCTACCCGACGAGGATCTTGTCGCACTGCTCGCGGCGACCGATGCAGTGGTACTGCCCAGCCGCTACGAGCCGTTCGGGATCGTGGCGCTGGAGGCCGCCGCGGCGGGGGCGCCTCTCGTGGCGTCCACGGCGGGCGGGCTCGGCGAGGTCGTGGTCGACGGCGAGACCGGGGTGTCGTTCGCCCCCGGGGACGTGGAAGCGGTGGCGCGCGCCGTCGGCGCCGTGCTCACGGACCCGAAGGCCGCGGAGCGGCGGGCCGACGCGGCGCGCATCCGACTGGCTGTCGACTTCGACTGGGCCCGCATCGCTGCAGGTACGGCGGCTGTGTACGCCGCAACGCACGCCGGCGGGGCCATCGAGCCGGGCCGGCCGAAAATTCCGACCGGCAATGTGTTCGGACGCTGAGCGCCCTGGGTGGTGATCAGGCTGCTTCGTCGTTCATGATCTCCAGCGCGGCGTCGGGATACTCCGACACGAGCTGCTGGATGAGGTCGTCGCGGTCCTCCGCGACAGCTGCGTTCACGGCGGCCGTGTACTCGTCGTCTAGGGCGTTGAGACGGCGAACGGTGTCGTCCTTCATGGGGCCACACACCTTCCTGGCTGGCAGTATTTCTTCCGACAGCTATTGAACGCGACTGAGCGTGCCGTCGTTCCCTCTAGTTGTGCCAGGTCACATCGATTCAGATGCGTTAACTTTCCTTGGGGGTCCGACTACCGGACGTTTGCTCTACGCGTTCCCGCACGGCGGCCTCGGTCTTGCGCGCGATATCCGCGAGGGCGGCCCGGCGATCGGCGGCTGCATCGAAGTCGGCGAGCCGGTTCCGCACCACCCGGGCCGGAGCGCCGACGGCCACGGAGTACTCCGGGATGTCGCCGCGTACCACCGCGTGCGCCCCGAGCACCGAACCCCGCCCGACCCGAGTGCCACGCAGCACCGACACCTTCACGCCGATCCAGCAGTCGGGCCCGATCCGCACCGGCGTCTTGACGATGCCCTGGTCCTTGATCGGGACGCGTACGTCCTCGATGCGGTGGTCGAAGTCGGTGACGTACACCCAGTCCGCGACGATCGTGGACGCACCGATCTCGACGTCGAGGTAGCAGTTGACCGTGTTGTCCTTGCCGAACACGACCTTGTCGCCGATCCGCAGCGACCCTTCGTGGCACCGCAGCGAGTTGCCGTCGCCGATGTGCACCCACCGCCCGATCTCGAGACGTCCGTAGCCGGGCCGGGCGTGCAGCTCCACGCGCCTGCCGAGGAACACCATGCCCCGCAGGATCACGTGCGGGTTCACCAGCCGGAACCGCAGCAGCCGCCAGTATCGGACCAGGTACCAGGGGGTATAAGCGCGGTTGCGGAGCACCCAGCGCAGCGAGGCGATGGTGAGGAAACGGGCCTGCCGGGGGTCGCGGCGCCAGGCCCGTCCCCAACGGTCACGCAGGGGCGCTCCCCACATGCTGGTCATGGATCGACGATAGGGCGGGAGCGTTTCACCGGCGCTCCCACCCGGGTAGCCCGCTCCCGTGACCACGGAGAGACGCGCCGGCGGCGAACCGACGAGCCGGACCGAGGAGGACCGGGTCGTGTCCCGGCGGGTCGACAACCCGACGGCCGCCGGTCCCGAGGACGAACGGGCCTACCACGCCGCCGACACCGCACCCGACACCGGACCGGGCGGGGACGGTCCGGCGAGCGGCGGCCACGGGAGCACCACGGAGCGCGCCGAGCACGATCTGGACGCGAGCGACGAGAGCGAGCCGACCCGTTCGGAGTGATCCGTGGCTCTCACGCCACCCACGCTCTTGCGCGCGCCCGCGTGACCGGCCATCGTCCGCGAGGTGTCCCGGATCGCGGTGGTCGGCAGCGTCAACCTCGATCTCGTGGCCCGGGTGTCGCGGCTGCCCGCGCCCGGGGAGACGCTGGCCGCGACCGGGCTGAGCCGGGTGCCCGGCGGGAAGGGCGCCAACCAGGCACTCGCAGCCCGCAGGCTCGGTGCCGAGGTGGCCCTGGTGGCTGCGGTCGGCGATGATCCCGCCGCTGACGAGGCCCTCGCCCTGCTGCGGCGCGACGGCGTGCGGCTCGACGGGCTGCGCCGGGAGCCCGCGCACCCGACCGGACACGCCCTCATCACGGTCGACGACTCCGGCGAGACCACGATCGTCGTCGCCGCCGGGGCGAATGCGACTCTGCAGGTGACGGCGGACGACGTCCGGGGAGCGGACGCCGTCCTCACCGTCCTGGAGGTCCCGGACAGCGCGGTGGCGGCCGCCGCTGAGCACGCGACCGGGCTGTTCGTGCTCAACGCCGCTCCCGCGCGGGCGGTCGCACCCGAGCTGCTCCGGCGGGTCGACCTGGTGATCGTCAACAGCGCGGAGTTCGCCGCAATCGAGGGCCTTGACGCGGCAGGTGCCGTCGCCGTCACCTCCGGCGGGGACGGCGCGGTGCTGCGCCGCGGGGGCCGGGAGGTGGCCCGTGCCGAGCCGCCGCCGGTGACCGTCGTCGACGGGACCGCAGCAGGTGACACGTTCACGGCCGCGCTCCTGGTGGCGCTGCTGGAGGGCGCCTCCGACTCCGACGCCCTGCGCCGGGCGTGCGCGGCCGGCGCGCTGGCCGTGACACGCGCCGGCGCGCAACCCTCCCTGCCCACCGCAGCCGAGCTGGCGGCCGTCCTGTGACGCACGCGAAGCCGCTGATCATCGACACCGACCCCGGAGTGGACGACGCGGTCGCGATCATGTTGGCGCTGGCCTCGCCGGAGGTCGAGCTACGGGCCGTGACAACGGTGTTCGGCAACGTCCCGCTGCCCAGGACCACCGAGAACGCGGGCCGGCTACTGGCGCTGTGCGACCGGTCCGACGTGCCGGTCGGCGCAGGTGCCGCGCGTCCGCTCGTGCACCCCCAGCGCGAGCGCGCCGAGGCGTGGCACGGCGGTGACGGACTCGGCGGGCGGGCCGAGGCGCTGCCCGCCCCGATCGTCGAGCCGGACCCGCGCGGAGCCGTCGGGCTGATGGCATCGGTGCTGCGTGCAGCAGGCGAACCGGTGACCATCGCACCGATCGGGCCATTGACGAACGTGGCGCTGCTGCTCGCCGTGCACCCGGAGCTGGCGCCCCGCATCGACCGGATCGTGATGATGGGCGGCGCCCTCGGTGCCGGCAATACGAGCGGTGTCGCCGAGTTCAACGTCCACTGCGACCCGGAGGCGGCGCACCGGGTGCTCACCCAGACCGACGTGCCCGTGACGATGGTGCCGCTCGACCTCACCCTGCGCTGTCCCGCGAGCCCCGAGTGGCTCGACGAGCTTGCGGCCGGCGGCCCCCGCTGCGCGGAGCTGGCTCAGGTGGTCGTCCGGTACCGCGCGGCATACCGCACCCGGTACGGCATCGACGCCGTTGCGCTCCACGACGCCGTCGCCGTGCTGGAGGCGACGGTGCCCGGCACGCTGGCGACCAAAGCCATGCCGATGCAGGTGGCGTGCGACCTGGGACCCGCCCGAGGCGCCACCGTCGCCGTGCCGGGCGCCGACGGCGCGCCCGTGCACGTCGCCCTCGATGCCGATCCGGACCCCGTGCTGGCCGAGATCCTGGCCCGCCTGCTCCGCCTGGGCTGATGCGCCTCGTGCGCGGATACGAGTGCCCCAGCACTCGTATCCGCGCACGGGGGCGTCAGGCCAACCCGTTCTCGATCGCGTAGCGGACCAGCGCCGCCCGGCTCCGCAGGCGCAGCTTGCGCAGGACGTTCTGCACGTGGTTCTCCACGGTGCGCGGGGAGAGGACCAGCCTGGCGGCGATCTGGCGCGCGGTGAGCCCGTCGACCACCAGCCGTAGCACGTCCGCCTCCCGCTCGGTGAGGCGCCGCGCACCCTCCTGCGCATCCACCGGGCGCCCGAACTGCTCCAGCAGCACGTCGGCGAGGCCGGGACTGAAGACGGCCTGTCCAGCTGCGGTGCAGCGCACGGCCGCGGCCAGCTCGTCGGCGTCGGCGGGCGCGACGAGGTGGCTCGCGGCGCCCGCCCGCACGGCGGCGAGCACGGTCGCGTGGTCGGGAACGGCGGTGAGCGTGAGCACCGGGATCTGCTGCACGGTCGCGGTGACCGAAGCGAGCGCCGTGAGCGCGGTCTGGCCCGCGTCGAGGTTCACCACGACCACCTGCGGACGGTGCAGCGAGACCAGCCGGACGGCGTCCCGGGGAGCGACCGCGGCCAACAGTTCGACCCCACGACAGGCCAACTCCTGCGCGGCGCACACGGGTGCGGGAGGTTGGCCGACGAGCACGGTGGTGACCGGCGGACCGGCCACCACAGCGCTGCTCATCCGCCCCCCGTCCGGCGCATGATCATGGCGCGGATCCTCCCAAGGAGTTACGCCACGCGGCTACCGTTCGAAGATCTCCACCCGTTCGCCACGAGGTAATAGCACAGCATGATCAACCATCGGTCAGGCCCTGCTCGATGGCGTAGCGGACCAGCTGCACGCGATTGTGCAGCTGCAGCTTGCGCAGCGTGTTCTGCACGTGGCTCTCCACCGTGCGGTGCGACAACACGAGTCGCTCCCCGATCTGCCGCGCCGTGAGGCCCTTGGCCACCAGCCGCAGCACCTCGGTCTCCCGCTCGGTGAGCACAGGCGCCGCGCCGTCGGCTCCCTCCGGTTCGCTCGCCAACCTCCTGTACTCGCCCAGGACCAACCCGGCAAGGCCAGGGGTGAACACCGGGAAGCCATCGGCCGTGCGCCGGACGGCCGCGAGCAGCTCGTCGGCCCCCGCCGACTTCAGCAGGTACCCGGTGGCGCCCGCCTTCACCGCCTCCAGCACGTCGGTGTGCTCGCCGCTCGCCGAGAGCACGAGGATCCGGGTACCGGGCAGCTTCTCCAGCATCCCCTCGATCGCCCGTACGCCGGAGGTCGCACCGAGGTGGAGATCCATCAGCACCACGCGCGGCCGGGTCGCGAGCGCGATCCGCACCGCCGCTTCAGCGTCCGGGGCGGTGGCGACGACGCTCAGACCGCGTTCGGTCAGGTCGCGGGCTACGCCCTCCCGCCAGATCGGATGGTCGTCCACGACCATCACGGTGATCTCGTCGAGCTCCTCCGTCATGCAACTACCTCCCGCTTCGGGACGCTGATGGTCCAGTCCGTGCCCCGGCCGGGTCCTGTGTCGCAGGAGATCGTGCCACCCAAGTCGTGCACCCGGCCGCGCATCGACCGGGCCACGCCCAGCCGCCCCTCGGCCTCCGCCGTGGCCAGCCTGCCGTCGGGGATGCCGGGCCCCTCGTCGCGCACGCTGATCTCCACGCCGTCCTTCGTGTCCTCCAGCAGCACCCATGCAGGCGCGTCCGGGCCGACGTGCTCCGCCACGTTCGCCAGCGCGGCACCCGCTACCGCCACGAGCTCGTCCACGACGTGCGCGGGCAGCTCGACGCGCTGCGCAGGCGTCGACACGCTGACGTGCTCGGAGGCGAGCATCCGCAGCGCGGCCGCGAGGTCGCGGCGCCCGTGCACGTCGACGGGCGCCGCTCCGGTGGTCAGCAGCGTGCGGAGCGCGAACTCCTGCTCCCCGGCGAGCACGCCCAGCTCCGCGGCCGCCCCGCCCAGCTCGGCGCCCCGCCGCCGCACGTACCCGAGCACCTGCAGCACACCGTCGTGCACCGCCCGGGCCAGCCGCTCACGCTCGCGCATCCCCGCCTCGGAGGCGACGGCGTGCCGGAGCCGCTCGGCTGAGCGGCGCAGCACCGTGGACGCGAAGCCGATCGTCACCCCGACGAGAAGGAGCAGCTGGATGTCGCCCACCTCGGCGCGCCAGTGCGCCTGGAACGCGAGGAGCGCGCCCGACAGGGCCAGCGCCCCCGCCAGCCCTCCCCGGACCCCATACGCGAGCGCGCAGGCCAGCGCCGCCCCCGGCGTCCAGATCGACCCCATCACGGGAGCGTCGCCGGCGAACTGCGCAGGTGTCTGCACGAGCGGTGTGGTCGCCATGACCCCGACGGTGATCACCACGTCGGCGATCGCAACGTGGCCGCGCCGGTCCCTCACCCCCGGCAGGCCGCCCAAGTAGCCGTAGCCGGTGGCCACCGTCCAGGCGACCATCATCGCGAGTACGGCGACGGCGCCGGCAGGCATGGCATACGCGTCGAGCGAGTACAGGGCGACAGCGGCCGCGCTGACCAGCGTCAGCACCCGGTAGACCAGCAGACCGCGCCACAGCGGTGCGAGCGGCTGCTCCGTCTCGGCTGCCGACGGCGGGGTCACCGCCCCATCCTGGCCGACGGGAACCGCACCCGGATCAGTAGGACTACGGGATCCTGGTGCCCGTGACGAGCGCGTTGTAGAACCACCCACGCGGCACGACACGGGCGAGCACGTTCCGGTCCAGCCAGGACAGCCGCTGCCAGCCGTGGTAAGCGAACATGGCCCAGCGCATCCCGAGCTTCCCCGGTGGTACGGCGGCCTCGAACGTCCGCACCGGCCAGCCGAGCATCGCCGCCGTGAACTCCTCGGTGACGACACTGGCGTCGCGCGCCCCCGCCCGGCGCGCGACCTCCTCGAGCTCGGCCGGGTCGAACGTGTGGATGTCGACCACGGCCTCCAGCGCAGCCGCACGGGACGACTCGTCGAGCTCCTCCTGCGGCCGCCGCCAGCTCTGCAGCGCGGGCAGCTTGGTGGCTGTCGTGGCCGCCTTCCAGGTGAGCGCACCGAGCCTGCGCGCGTACGCGTCACCGACCGTCGTCGGCTCGCCCGCGAACACGAACCGCCCACCCGGCTTCAGCACCCGCAGCACCTCGCGCAGCGCCAGCTCGACGTCGGGGATGTGGTGCAACACGGCGTGGCCGACGACCAGGTCGAACGTCGCATCCTCGTAGGGGATGCGCTCGGCGTCGGCCACCCGGCCGTCGACGTCCAGCCCGAGCCCCTCGGCGTTGCGCAGGGCGGCCTGCACCATGCCCGGCGAGAGGTCGGTGACCGACCCCCGCTTCGCGACACCCGCCTGCATCAGGTTGAGCAGGAAGAACCCCGTGCCGCAGCCCAGCTCCAGCGCGTGCTCGTATGGCCAGTCGCGCTCGCCGGCCACCAGCCGGAAGCGATCGGCGGCATAGGTGATGCAGCGCTCGTCGTAGGCGATCGACCACTTCTCGTCGTACGAGCCCGCCTCCCAGTCGTGATAGAGGACGTTGGCCAGCTTCCGGTCGTGCCGGGCGGCCGCCACCTGCTCAGCAGTGGCATGCGGGTTCGGGGCCGGGTCCGTACTCATGGGTAGGGAGGGTAATCAGCGGCCGGTGAACTGGGCCTTGCCCGGCCCGTTCTCGACGAACGACGTCATGCCGGCCTGCCGGTCCTCGGTGGCGAAGAGCGCCGCGAAGAGCTCCGCCTCCAGATCCAGACCGGTGCGCAGGTCGACGTCGAGCCCACCGTCGATCGCCTTCTTGGCTGCCGCCAGTGCCACCGCCGGACCGCCGACGAACTGCTCCGCCCAGCTCCGGGCCGCGGTGTACACCTCGTCGGCCGGCACGACCTGGTCGACGAGGCCGATGGCCAGTGCCTCCTCCGCCCCGACCATCCGGCCGGTGAAGATCAGGTCCTTGGCCCGCGGCGCCCCGATCAGCCGGGCCATGCGCTGGGTGCCGCCACCGCCGGGGATGATCCCCAGCAGGATCTCCGGCTGGCCGAGCTTCGCGTTGTCGCCGCAGACCCGCCGGTCACACCCCAGCGCGACCTCCATCCCGCCGCCGAGCGCATAGCCGGTGATCGCCGCGACCGTCGGCTTCGGGATCTCCGAGATCGACCCGAAGCAGGCCGAGAGCCTCCGGGCGACCGGTGCGATGTCCCCGTAGGACATGCCGGTCATCTCCTTGATGTCGGCGCCCGCCGCGAACACCTTCTCCCCGCCGTACACGACCACGGCCCGGACGTCGGCGCGCCGCGTGGCCTCCTCGGCACACGCCTTCAGTTCCTCCTGCACCTGCCGGCTGAAGGCGTTCATCGGGGGCCGGTCCAGCCGGATCGTGCCCACGCCGGAGTCGACCTCGAGGCTCACGAATTCGCTCACGACCGCACCCTAACCCGGACCTGCGGCCCGCCCTCCCAGGCGAACGAAGAGCCCGGGAACGGCGCGGGTCAGCGCAGCCAGGCCGTGTACCTGCCACGGCGGCGCTGCACCTTCAGCGGGAGCCCGAAGGTCGCGGTCAGGTTCTCGTCGGTCAGCACGTCCTCGAGCAGCCCGGCAGCGACCACCCTGCCCTCGCGGAGCAGCAGGCCGTGGCTGTAGCCGGGCGGGATCTCCTCCACGTGGTGGGTGACCAGCACCGACGCCGGCGCGTCCGGGTCGGCGGCCAGCGTCGCGAGCCGCCCGACGAGGTCCTCGCGGCCACCGAGGTCGAGCCCGGCGGCCGGTTCGTCGAGCAACAACAGCTCGGGGTCGGTCATCAGCGCCCGCGCGATCAGCGTGCGCTTGCGCTCGCCCTCCGAGAGCGTCCCGAACGTCCGCTCGGCCAGGCCACGGACACCCAGAGCGTCGAGCAGCTGGTCCGCCCGATCCGTGTCGGTGGCGTCGTAGCGCTCCCGCCAGCGACCCAGCACGCCGTACCCGGCGCTCACCACGACGTCACGCACCACCTCGTCGCCCGGGACCCGCATCCCCAGCGACGCCGAGGTGAGCCCGATCCGGGTACGCAGCTCGAACACGTTGACCCGCCCGAGCCGCTCCCCCAGCACGTCCACCGAGCCCGTCGTCGGGTGCAGCTCGGCCGCAGCCAGCCGCAAAAGGGTGGTCTTGCCCGCGCCGTTCGGCCCGAGCACCACCCAGCGCTCGTCGAGCTCCACGGCCCAGTCGACGTCACGCAGCAGCGTCGACGTGGACCGCCGCACCGCCACCCCCTGCATCCGGACGACGAGGTCGGTGCCCTCGGCAACGAGCCCGTTGCCATGAGCTGCACCATCGCGCGCAGCATCAACGCGCCCCCCGCCGGCGCTACGTGCGGTGAGTAAAGACTCAGATTGCGATCCTGGCGCTGCCACGGGCTCTATCCTCGCCGATCGTGCCGGTCTTCCCACTGGGTGCCCATGCCGACGGCGGCGGGGTCCGCTTCGCCGTGGCCTCGACCAGCGCCGACGCCGTAGAGGTATGCCTCGTCGACGGCCCGGACGGCGGCCTGAGCGAGAAGCGGGTGGCGCTCACGGAGCGCACGTTCGGCGTCTGGCACGGCTACGTCGACGGGGTGACGCCCGGGCAGCGCTACGGCTACCGGGTTCATGGCCCCTACCGCCCGTGGGACGGGCTGCGGGCCAACCCGGCCAAGATCCTCGTCGACCCCTACGCCCGGCAGATCACCGGCCGCGTCACCGACCTGCATGCCGCCCGCGGCTGGGTCGACGACCCGATGACGGGCACGCTGAACACCGTCGACTCGCTCGGTCACGTGCCGCTCTCCGTCGTCACCGGGCCCGACGTCCCCGCGGCGGGCCTGCTGCTGCCCGAGGTGCCGTGGTCGGAAACCGTGATCATGGAGCTGCACGTCCGCGGCTACACGAAGCTGCACCCCGAGGTGCCGCCCGAGCACCGCGGCACCTACCTCGGGCTCGCCCACCCGGCCGTGGTCGAGCACCTGCGCGCGCTCGGCGTCACGGCCGTCGAACTGCTGCCCGTGGCATCCATCGCCGAGGAGCCGCCGCTGCTGCAGAGCGGCCGGACGAACTACTGGGGCTACGCCACACTCGGCTTCCTCGCTCCGCACGCCGGGTACGCGAGCGTCCCGGGCGCGGAGATCGAGGAGTTCCGCACCATGGTCAGCGCGTTGCACGCCGCCGGGATCGAGGTGATCCTCGACTTCGTCCCCAACCACACGGCGGAGGGCGGGGTCGGCGGCACGACGCTCTCCTACCGCGGTCTGGACGCCCCCGCGTACTACTCGCTCGGCGGCAACGGCCACGACGCCGACATCACCGGCACCGGCAACACCCTCGACGCCGGCTCGCCGACGGTGATCCGGCTGGTATGCGACGCGATGCGGCACTGGGTCACCGTCTTCGGTGTCGACGGCTTCCGGATCGACCTCGCCAGCGTGCTCGGCCGGCCGCGCTCGGGGGCGTTCGACCCCCACGCGCCGCTGCTGACCGCCATCGCGACCGACCCGGTGCTGTCCCGGGTCAAGCTCATCGCCGAGCCGTGGGACGCCACCGGCGAGGGCTACCGGGTCGGTGGCTTCGGCGTGGCCTGGTCGGAGTGGAACGGCCGCTACCGCGACGCGGTGCGCGACTTCTGGCGCGGCCACGGCGGCATCGGCGAGGTGGCGTCCCGCCTGACCGGCAGCTCCGACCTGTACCGGCTCTCGGGACGGCGGCCGTGGGCGTCGGTCAACTTCGTCACGGCACACGACGGTTTCACGCTGCGTGACCTCGTGTCCTACGAGCGCAAGCACAACGAGGCCAACGGCGAGAACAACCGCGACGGCACCGACGACAACCGCTCGCAGAACTTCGGCGTCGAGGGCGAGACGTCCTCGCCGGTGTTCCGGTCGCGGCGGCTGGCGACCGCTCGCGCGATGCTCGGCACGCTCCTGCTGTCGACCGGAACCCCCATGCTGCTGGGCGGTGACGAGCTCTGGCGCACCCAGCGCGGCAACAACAACGCCTACTGCCTCGACGACGAGACGTCCTGGGTGGACTGGACCGACGACGAGGCCTCGGCCTCGCTCACCGCGTTCACCGCTCGGGTGGCGGAGATCCGGCGCAGCTCCCCCGCCCTGCACCGCGACCGCTTCTACCGGGACGGCGAGGTGCTCTGGTGGCACCCGTCGGGCCGCCGGATCGGTGGACACGACTGGCACGACGGCCGCCTGCGCACCCTCGGGCTGCTGCGCGCGGAGTGGCTGCTGCTCCTGCACGCCGGCGACCAGGCGGTGCCCGCCACACTGCCCCCCGGCGGGCCGTTCACGCCGGTGCTGGACAGCACCCGGCCCGACGGAGAGCCGGTCAGCCGCCGCACATTGCCCGGCGGCACCACCATCACGCTCCCGCCCCGCTCGCTACTGCTCCTGCGCACTCCCTGACCCCCACCCCGCGAGATCTGTTCATGGCGCGGGGTGGGGTCGGCGGTTGTGAGGACGTACGCTCTCGCTGTGCCCCGTTATGACTTCCGGTGTCGTGAGTGCGGCTCGACGTTCGAGGTCAGCCGTCCGATGAACGCCGCGAGCGACCCGGCCGCCTGCCCGGCGGGCCATGACGACACGGTCAAGCTGCTCACCACCGTCGCCGTCGGCGGACTCGCACCCCGGGCGGGCTCGCGCGCCCCGGCCCCGACGGGTGCCGGCGGCGGATGCTGCGGCGGCGGATGCTGCGGCGGCTGAGCCGGCCCCGCCGCCCCGTTCCGCTCTACAGACACACGCCGACCGCGGCTGCTACGCCGCCTCCGCGACCGGTTGCGGCCGGGGGATCCGGGGTGCATTCCCCGCCTCCGCGACCCGTTGCCGCTTGGCGATCCGGGGCGCATTGACCGCTTTCCGCCGCAGCGCCACCGCGACCCCGACCGCGGCGATCATCGGTACGAGGCCGCAGACGGCCATGCCCGCCCGCGGTCCGAACGTCGACGTGATCCAGCCGATCGCCGGCCCGCCCAGCGGCGTCCCGCCGACGAACGCAAGCATGTAGAGACCCATCACGCGGCCCCGGACCGCGGGGTCCACCCAGGACTGCACCGACGAGTTGGCCATGGCCTGCAAGGCGAGGTTGACCATCCCGAGTGCGACGAGCGCGCCGAGGAAGGTGCCGAGTCCGGGCGCCAGCGCGGCGGCCACCTGGGCGAGCCCGAACACCATCGCCATGACGACCAGCGTGCGCAGGCGAGTGCGTGTCCGGCCCCCTGCGATCAGGGCGCCGGCCACCGAGCCCAGTGCCAGCACCACATTGAACAAGCCGTAGAGGTTGGCGCCGCCGTGGAACGTCGAGTCGGCCATCGCCGTCAGGACCACGGGGAAGTTCAGCCCGAAGGTTCCGATCACCCCGACGAGTAAGATCGTCCATCCCACGTGCGGACGCGCGGCCACATACCGCAGGGCCGAACGGAGCTGGCCGGGGGCTCGCACCACAGTGGGGGGGCGCACCAGGTCGGCCGAACGGATGAGCAGCAGCCCGATCAACGGGGCCAGGTAGGAGGCCGAGTTCGCAGCGAACGCCCAGCCGGTGCCCACCGTGCCGATCAGCACACCCGAGACGGCAGGACCGAGCAGCCGGGTGGTCTGGAAGACCGCTGCGTTCAGCGCGATCGCGTTGCGCACGTAGGGCGCCGGCACCACCTCGTTGACGAACACCTGCCGGGTCGGGTTGTCGACCACGAACACCAGCCCCGCGGCGAGCGCGAACAGGTAGACGTACTCAACGCGGACATGGCCGGTGATCGTCAGGACGGCGAGCCCCGCGCTCAGCGCCCCGTTCAGCGACTGGGTGACCATCAGGATCGCCCGCTTCGGGTAGCGGTCCGCGATCATGCCCCCGTACATCCCGAGTAGCAGCATCGGCAGGAACTGAAGCGCCATCGTGATGCCGACGGCCGACGCGCTGTGCGTCAGCTCCAGCACCAGCCAGTCCAGAGCGATGCTCTGCATCCACGTGCCTGTGCTCGCGACGCTCTGGCCGGCGAGGTAGATGCGGAAGTTCCGGACGCGCAGCGAGGCGAATGTGCCCTGGCGCTGCGTCGTCGCGGTCCCAATGACGGATATGTCGGCCGTCGCCGTTTTCACAGAAAGCCTTCCGTAGCGCGGAAAAAAAATCAACCTCATCCAGTCTGAAGGAGGACGCGCTATTCTGAACGCGGATCAGTCGACTAACTGTTATCGCGAAGGGGTATGACCGTCACCTACGACCCGGCACAGCTCGAGACGTTCCTCGCCGTCGCGCAGACCCGGAGTTTCACCCAGGCGGCTGCCCGGCTGGGCATCCGCCAGCCGACCGTCAGCCAGCACGTCCGCAAGCTGGAGGAGGCCACGGGGCGAGTGCTGGTGCAGCGCGACACGCACACCGTCACGATCACCACGGACGGCGAGGCCATGATCGGCTTCGCGCGGTCGATCCTCGCGGCCCACGATCATGCCGCGGGCTACTTCAGCGGGCAGCGCCCGCAGGGCAGGCTGCGGATCGGCATGTCCGACGACCTGGCGCTCACGCGGCTGCCGCAGATCCTGCGCGACTTCCGCCAGGACAACCCGCTCGTCGACCTCGACCTCACCATCGATCAGAGTGGCACCCTGCACCGCAGGCTCGAGAACGACCGACTGGACCTGTTCGTGGGCAAGCGCCCGCGCGGCGAGCACCGCGGCCAGCTCGTCAGGCGCGACCGCTTGGTGTGGGTGGGCAACGCCTCAACCCGCGTGGAGTTCAGCCGGCCGCTCCCACTGGTCGTCTACCCGCCGCCGAGCCTGAGCCGCGTTGCGATGCAGAACGCGCTCGAGCGGACCAACACCGCGTACCGGAGCGCCTGCATCTGCCGTGGGGTGAACGGGCTCATCGCCGCGGTCGCGGCAGGCATCGGCATCTCCGCGCTGGCGAGCAGCCTCGTCCCGGTGCAGCTGACGCCGCTGGGCCCGCAGCACCGCCTCCCGGAACTGGGCTACATCGACCTCGTGCTCCTCACGAACCCGCGCACCGAGCAGCGCCCGGCCACAAAAGCACTGGCCGCGGCTGTGCTCGCGAGCGGCCCCACCAGCCTGACAGCACCCTGACCCGATCGGTCCCGCAACGGACGATTGCTTACCGCGCATTCTCGACGAGTAGCGTGCTCAACCCGCCAGCACGATCTTGCCCAGCTCCGCCGCCGAGGCCAGCAGCGGGTGCGCGGGCAGCACCCGGACCGTGTAGCCGGTGAGCCCGGCGTGCGGGAGCTTCACCACCGCCTCGAAGCGGTCGCCCACCCCCTCGGCCTCGCCGACGTGCTGCATGGCCGCGGTGACCGGGTCGGCCAGGTCGTCGGTATGACCGACGCGCCCGACCACGGCCTCGACGGTGACGTCCGACGGGCTCAGCCCGGCCAACTGCACGGCGGCGCGCACGGTCATCGGCGCGCCGACCTCCGGCGTGTCCGGCAACCCGGACGCGTCCACACCGGTCACCCGCACCCGGAGCCACGCCGCGTTGAGCCGGGCGCGGTAGGCGGCGAGCTCCCGGGCCGGACCGAAGTCGTCGGCGATGATCCTCGCCGCGGCCCTGCCGGCGGGTGCGTACCAGTCCTCGACGTACTCGCGCACCATTCGGGTGGCCTGCACCTGCGGGCGCAGTGTGGTGAGGGTGTGCCGCACCAGCTGGGTCCAGCGGGTCGGCACGCCATCGGTGCGCTCGTAGAACGCCGGTGCCACCTGCGTGGCCAGCAGCTCGTAGAGGGCGTTGGCCTCCAGGTCGTCGCGCCGGACCGGGTCCTCGATCCCGTCGGCGGTAGGGATGGCCCAGCCGTTGGCGCCGTCGTAGAGCTCGTCCCACCAGCCGTCCCGGATGGAGAGGTTGAGCCCACCGTTGAGCGCCGACTTCATCCCTGACGTGCCACAGGCCTCCAGCGGGCGCAGCGGGTTGTTCAGCCACACGTCGCAGCCCCAGTAGAGGTAGCGGGCCATCGACATGTCGTAGTCCGGCAGGAACACGATGCGATGCCGCACGGCCGGGTCGTCGGCGAAGCGGACGATCTCCTGGATGAGCGCCTTGCCCCCGTCGTCCGCGGGGTGGCTCTTGCCTGCGACGACGAGCTGCACCGGACGATGCGGGTCGAGCAGCAGGTCGCGCAGCCGGCCCTTGTCGCGCAGCATCAGCGTGAGGCGCTTGTAGGTCGGGACGCGGCGGGCGAACCCGACGGTCAGCACGTTCGGGTCGAAGACCTGGTCGGTCCAGCCCAGCTCGGGCGCCGACGCCCCGCGCTGCAGCCACGCCTCACGCACGCGGCGGCGAACCTCGGTGACGAGCCGGGCGCGCAGCGCACCGCGCAGCTCCCAGAGCACCTCGTCGGACACCGGCTCGTGGGGTGAGTGGGTGGCGCCGGGCCCGGGGTCGCCGAGCAGCGCGGTGACCTCCCTGGCCTCCCAGGTGTGGCCGTGGACGCCGTTCGTGACCGAGCCGATCGGCACCTCGTCGGCGTCGAAGCCCTCCCAGAGCCCGCCGAACATGCTGCGCGACACCGCACCGTGCAGGCGGGAGACGCCGTTGGCACGCTGGGCCAGCCGCAGGCCCATGTGCGCCATGTTGAACATGTTGGTGTTCTCCTCGGCGCCCAGCGCGAGGACCCGGTCCATCGGCACGCCCGGGAGCAAGGTGTCGGAGAAGTAGTGCCGCACCATGTCGACGGGGAACCGGTCGATACCGGCAGGCACCGGGGTGTGGGTGGTGAAGACGGTGCCGGCCCGTACGGCTGCGACGGCCTCGTCGAAGCTCAGCGCACGACCCGTGCCGGTGCCATCGGCGGAACGGTTCTGCAGCTCGCGGATGCGTTCCAGGCCGAGGTAGCCGGCGTGGCCCTCGTTGGTGTGGAACACCTCCGGCTCGGGATGCCCGGTGACGGCGCAGAACGCCCGAACCGCGCGCACCCCACCGATGCCGACGAGGATCTCCTGCCGGATGCGGTGGTCCTGGTCGCCCCCGTAGAGACGGTCGGTGATGCCGCGGAAATCGGGCTCGTTCTCCTCGATGTCGGAGTCGAGCAGCAGCAAGGGCACCCGGCCGACCGCCGCCTGCCACACGCGCGCCCGCAGCGTGCGCCCGGCCGGCATGGCCACGTCGACGAGCACGGGCTCGCCGTCGGTGCCGGTGAGCAGCTGCAGCGGAAGACCCTGCGGGTCGAGCACGGGGTAGTGCTCGAGCTGCCATCCGTCAAGCGACAGTGACTGCCGGAAGTACCCCGACCGGTACAGCAGGCCCACCCCGATGAGCGGCACACCCAGGTCGGACGCGGCCTTGAGGTGGTCGCCCGCCAGCACGCCGAGGCCGCCGGAGTAGTTGGGCAGCACCTCGCTGACGCCGAACTCCATGGAGAAGTAGCCGATGGCGGCCGGCAGGCTGGGGTCGTCCTCGCGCTCGAGCTGGTACCAGCGCGGCTCGTCGAGGTAGCTCGCCAGGTCGTCGGCGAGCTCCCGCACCGTCACGACCGTGTCGGCGTCCTTCGCCAGCTCGGCGAACCGCGCCGACGAGATCTCGCCCAGCAGCCGGACGGGGTCGTGTCCGGCCCGTTCCCATGCCTCGGGGTCGAGGGCCGCGAACAGGTCCTGGGTCGGGGGATGCCAGCTCCACCGCAGGTTGGTGGCCAGCGTCTGCAGCGGTGCCAGCGACGCAGGCAGCTGAGCACGAACGGTGAACCGCCGGAGAGCTCTCACGGCGGGAACGATAGATGAATGGATCCCGTGATCGGTCAAGCGGAGGAGCCCATATCCCTACTCCCCTGGTGATCAAGACACAGGTGTCGTTCAATGATCTCCGCGAACCGCGTCTGCGCCTTGATCAGCGGCCAGGGGGTGCCGGAGCCTCCTCGATGCCACTGCCTCCTGTACTCCTCCGGGGCAGCGTGGGCCCTCTTTACATCCGGACGGCGGACATCTGGTCACGATCACGTGAACGGCGGCGGCCCGTTCTGATCAGGGGCACAACGGGTAGATAGGTTTGTGACTTCCGCGACGGGCGTGCAGCTGGGGGTGAGCCGATGACCGGTCGGCTGGGAATCGACGACGTCAGCCCCTCGGTCAGTGGCGGCCGCCATCCCAGCAAGGCGGTCGTGGGCGAGGTGGTCCCGATCGGCGCCACAGTGTGGCGCGAGGGCCACGACGCCGTCGCCGCCAACGTGGTATGGAAGAAGGTCGGCAGCCGCGGCCCCGCCCACCATGTCCGCATGACGCCCACCGGCACCGGCACCGACCGGTTCACCGCCGTCGTGGTCGCCGACGAGCCGGGCCTGTGGACCTTCCGGGTCGACGCCTGGAGCGACCCGTGGTCCACCTGGCGACACGCCGTCACCGTCAAGCTCGAAGCCGGGCAGAGCGCCGAGGATCTGGCCAACGACCTCGAGGTGGGGGCCCGGCTGCTGCAGCGGGTCGGCCGCCGTCCCGGCGAGCGCGGGCATCGCGACCTGCTCTTCGGCGCCGCCAACGCCCTGCGCGACACCGCGATGCCGCTGGGCGCCCGCGTCGCGCCGGCGCTGTTCCCCGCCGTGCAGACGATCATGACCGAGCGCCCGGTCCGGGAGCTGATCACCCGCGGCCGCGCCCAGCAGATCTACGTCGACCGCGAGCGCGCGCTCTTCGGTTCCTGGTACGAGTTCTTCCCCCGCTCCACAGGCGGCCGCGACGAGACGGGCCGCGCCGTGCACGGGTCGTTCGTCACAGCGGCCAAGCAGCTCGACCGGGTCGCGGCGATGGGCTTCGACATCGTCTACCTCCCGCCGATCCACCCGATCGGCACGATGCACCGCAAGGGGCGCAACAACTCGGTGAACGCGGGTCCCGCCGATGTCGGGTCGCCGTGGGCGATCGGTTCCGCCGAGGGCGGTCACGACGCGATCGACCCCGAGCTCGGCACCATCGACGACTTCGATGCGTTCGTGGCGCGCACCCAGGATCTCGGCATGGAGGTGGCGCTCGACTTCGCCTTGCAGTGCGCGCCCGACCACCCGTGGGTGGCCGAGCATCCGGAGTGGTTCACTGTCCGCCCCGACGGCTCCATCGCCTACGCCGAGAACCCGCCGAAGAAGTACCAGGACATCTATCCGATCAACTTCGACAACGACCCCGCCGGGATCTACGCGGAGTCGCTCCGAGTACTGCTGCATTGGGTGGAGCACGGTGTCCGGATCTTCCGCGTCGACAACCCGCACACCAAGCCGCCCAACTTCTGGCACTGGTTGATCTGGCAGGTGAAAGCCCGGTATCCGGACGTGCTGTTCCTGGCCGAGGCGTTCACCCGCCCGGCCCGCCTGTTCGGGCTGGCCCGGCTCGGGTTCACCCAGTCCTACAGCTACTTCACCTGGCGCACCACGAAGGCGGAGCTCACCGAGTTCGCGCTGATGCACGCCGAGCGCGCCGACGAGGCCAGGCCCAACCTGTTCGTCAACACGCCGGACATCCTCCACGAGTCGCTCCAGGCCGGCGGCCCGGGAGCGTTCGCCATCCGGGCCACCCTCGCAGCCACGATGGCGCCCACCTGGGGCGTCTACTCGGGCTACGAGCTGTACGAGTGGGAGCCCGCCAAGCCGGGCAGCGAGGAGTACCTCAACTCCGAGAAGTACGAGCTGCGTCCGCGCGACTTCGAGGGCGCCGCGGCCAGCGGCAACTCGCTGGAGCCCTACATCACGCGGCTCAACGAGATCCGGCGCGCGCACCCGGCGCTGCAGCAGCTGCGCGACATCCACTTCCACCACGTGGACAACGACGCGATCATCGCCTACTCGAAGACCGACCCGGCCACGGGCGACACCGTCCTCGTGGTGTGCACGCTCGAACCGCACACCGCACAGGAGGGCACCACTTCGCTCGACATGCCGGCGCTCGGCGTCGACTGGAACGACACCATCACCGTGCACGACGAGGTGAGCGGCGAGGTCTACCAGTGGGGCCAGTTCAACTTCGTCCGGCTGGAGCCCTGGAGCCACGTCGCGCACATCCTCCGGGTGGAGCGGTAGGGCAGAGCGCGGGGCACTGACACGCGAGCGCCACGAGGCTGAATCCAGCCAGTCCCTCTTTCGTGCGATGCGTGTCTCACCGCGGCCGAGCTGTCGTGGTCCGGACGAGATCGGCAGCTACGCTTCGGGACAGCTCCTCGAGCCACGTCATGCGCTCGGGCAATCGCCCGGGAAGACTGGTGGGGTGCCCCTTCCGCCATCCATCCCCGCCCGGTAGGAACGCGATACCCCTATGTCGATCGACACCTCGGCCGCCGCCCTCAACGCCGACGACCCGCTGCCCGAGAACTCCTCCGACGAGTACGGCCATGCGCGCACACTGGATGTCGATCGCGACTGGTTCAAACGGGCCGTCTTCTACGAGGTGCTGGTCAGAGCGTTCGCCGACTCCAACCGGGATGGCACGGGCGACCTGCGCGGCCTGACCGAGAAGCTCGACTACCTGCAGTGGCTCGGCGTCGACTGCCTCTGGCTGCCGCCCTTCTACGACTCCCCGCTGCGCGACGGTGGCTACGACATCCGCGACTTCCGCGCCGTGCTGCCCGAGTTCGGCACGGTCGACGACTTCGTCGTGCTGCTCGACGAGGCACACAAGCGGGGTATCCGGGTCATCACCGACCTGGTCATGAACCACACCTCCGACACCCACCCGTGGTTCGAGGAGTCCCGTCGCAACCCCGAGGGTCCCTACGGCGACTACTACGTCTGGTCCGACGACGACTCCCGCTACGCCGACGCACGGATCATCTTCGTCGACACCGAGACGTCGAACTGGACCTACGACCCGGTGCGCGGCCAGTTCTACTGGCACCGCTTCTTCTCCCACCAGCCCGACCTGAACTACGACAACCCCGCGGTGCAGGAAGCGATGATCGAGGTCCTGCGCTTCTGGCTCGACCTGGGCATCGACGGTTTCCGGCTCGATGCCGTGCCGTACCTGTTCGAGCGCGAGGACACCAACTGCGAGAACCTCGCCGAGTCGCACGCCTTCCTCAAGCGGTGCCGGAAGGTGATGGACGACGAGTACCCCGGCCGGGTGCTGCTCGCGGAGGCCAACCAGTGGCCGTCCGACGTCGTGGAGTACTTCGGCGACGCCGAGGTCGGCGGCGACGAGTGCCACATGGCCTTCCACTTCCCGCTGATGCCGCGCATCTTCATGGCGGTGCGCCGCGAGAACCGCTTCCCGATCTCGGAGATCCTGGCCCAGACGCCGGCAATCCCGTCGGGCGCGCAGTGGGGCATCTTCCTGCGCAACCACGACGAGCTGACGCTCGAGATGGTCACCGACGAAGAGCGCGACTACATGTACGCGGAGTACGCCAAGGACCCGCGGATGAAGGCCAACATCGGCATCCGCCGCCGGTTGGCCCCGCTGCTGGAGAACGACCGCAACCAGCTGGAGCTGTTCACCGCACTGCTGCTCTCCCTGCCTGGTTCACCGGTCCTGTACTACGGTGACGAGATCGGCATGGGAGACAACATCTGGCTCGGCGACCGCGACGCAGTGCGTAGCCCGATGCAGTGGACGCCAGACCGCAATGCCGGGTTCTCCACCTGCGACCCGGGCCGGATGTACCTGCCGATCATCATGGACCCGCTCTACGGCTACCAGGCCGTGAACGTCGAGGCGCAGGTCAACTCCACGACCTCCCTGCTGCACTGGAACCGGCACATGATCGAGGTCCGCAAGCGCCACCCCGCGTTCGGCCTCGGCGAGTACCACGAGCTCGGCGGTACGAACCCGTCCGTGCTGGCCTACGTGCGCAGCCACGGCGACGACGTCGTGCTGTGCGTCAACAACATGTCGAGGTTCCCGCAGCCCGTGGAGCTCGACCTGTCGCAGTGGCAGGGTTGCGCGCCTCATGAACTCACCGGAGGAGTGCCGTTCCCGCGAATCGGTGAGCTGCCCTACCTGCTGACGCTGCCGGGGCATGGCTTCTATTGGTTCTCGATCACCCCTGCGGAGGAGTCTGCGTGAGTCTGGCCGAGGAGCTTCCAACCCTGCTGCCCCACTGGCTGCCCCAGCAACGCTGGTTCGCCGCCAAGGGCCGTCCGGTCCGCGAGGTCGCGGTGGCCACCGTGACACCGCTGCTGACCGAGGGTGAACCGCTTCTCGATCTCGTGCTGGTCGCCGTCACATTCGACGACCATTCTCCGGTGCAGCACTACCAGATCCTCGTCGCTCGCAGGGAGCACCTGCGCGGCGAGCTGGAGCACGTCGTGATCGGACAGGTCGGGAACTGTCTCGCCTACGACGGGCTGTGGGACCCGGTGGTCACGGAGTGGGTCCTGGATGCAGTGCGCAACGGGCTCACCGTCGGCGACGTCCGGTTCGTGCCCGAGCCCGGCGCGAAGATCGCGGAAGGCGCCACCGGCCGCGTGATCGGTGTCGAGCAGTCCAACACGTCGGTGTCGTGGGGTGAGCAGTCGATCCTCAAGCTGTTCCGACGGGTGGCCCCCGGCCTGAACCCCGATCTGGAGCTGCACCGCGCACTGCGCTCGATGGGCAGCAACGAGGTCGCGGCCCTGCAGGGTGCCATCGAGGGCGTACTGGACGGCGAGCCGGTCACGCTCGGGATGCTGCAGGACTTCGCGGCCAACTCGGCGGATGGCTGGGCGATGGCGCTGGCGAGCGTCCGCGACCTGCTGGCCGAGGGCGACCTGCGCGCAGACGAGGTGGGTGGCGACTTCGCGGCGGAGGCGTCGCGGTTGGGTGAGACGGTCGCGGTGGTGCACGCCGAGCTGCGCGAGGCCCTCGGCACGGGCGAGGGCGACCCCAGCGCGCTGGCGGCCACGTGGCATGAGCGGCTCTCCACGGTGGCCGGTGAGGTGCCCGCGCTCAACGACTACGTGGAGCCGATCCGGGAGGTCTACGAGGCCGTCGCCGCGCTCGAGGGCTCGATCCCCATCCAGCGCGTGCACGGCGACCTGCACCTCGGCCAGACGCTCCGCACACCCTTCGGCTGGCTGGTGATCGACTTCGAGGGAGAGCCCGCCGCGCCGCTCGCGGAGCGCGTGAAGCCCGACTCGGCGCTGCGCGACATCGCCGGGATGTTGCGCTCGTTCGACTATGCGGCGTTCCACCAGCTGTCCAAGTGGGAGCCTGCGGGCGACTGGACCGACCCGGACCACGACTCCCAGATGGTGTGGCGCGCGAAGGAGTGGGCCGAGCGCAACCGCTCCGCCTTCTGCGACGGCTACACCCTGCGCGACGGCGCCGACCCGCGCGAGCAGGCCACGCTGCTCCGGGCGTTCGAGCTGGACAAGGCCGTGTACGAGGTGCTGTACGAGACCCGCAGCCGTCCGTCGTGGGCACAGATCCCGCTCGCCTCGATCAAGCGCCTGACCAGCGAGGCGGACGCGCACCACTGATCAGCCCGAGCAGTCGCCGGTCGTAGGTCACGAACGCCGTGAGGCACGAGCCGATGACGACCTGTGCGGTGGCGAGGTGGATGGCTTCGAGGGAGCGCACGGCCCCGGGCTCGCCATCGGTGCTCACGGGACCGTCGGACGAGGAATCGGGCCACTCCGGCTGGCCGGATGCAGTAACCCAGGCGGCGATCAGGTCAGCAAGCGGGTGAGCCTGGGCCGGAACGAGCCGCGCGATGACGACCCCCCGCTCGGTCACGTCGATCTCCTCGCCCCGCTGACCCGGGCCAGCACGCCGGCCGTGTCCTGGTTCAGCTCGCGGATCGGAACCTCGCCCATCGCAGTACGTGCATTCGCCGTCGTCCGTCCGCGTGCCCAGGGTCGGCGACGAGCACCTGTTGGCAATAGGGTGCGCGAGTGGATCGCGAGGAGAACCCCACCCAGACGATCAACCCTGCGACGGAGCCCTTCGCACCGGACCCGCAGACGGTCGACCGCGTGCTCGGGGGAGCGCACCACGACCCGCACTCCGTGCTCGGCGCGCACCCGCACCCGGACGGCACGGTCGTCCGGGCACTGCGCCCGCACGCCGACGAGGTGCACGTGGTCCGTGAGGGCGGCGAGGGGTATCCGCTCGTCAAGGTGCACGACGCCGGGCTGTTCTCCGGCGTCGTTCCGGGCCCGGCCGCGGACTACCGGCTTGCGGTCCGCTACGGGGACCGCGTGGACATCGTCGACGACCCGTACCGCTGGCTGCCCACCCTCGGCGAGATCGACCTGCACCTGATCGGGGAGGGCCGCCACGAGCGGCTGTGGGACGTGCTCGGCGCACACGTACGCCACTACGAGACCCCTGCGGGCCCGGTCACGGGCACGAGCTTCGCCGTCTGGGCGCCGAACGCTCAGGGCGTCCGCGTCACCGGCGACTTCGACGGCTGGACGGGCTGGGCGCACCCGATGCGCGTGCTGGGCAGCAGCGGGGTGTGGGAGCTGTTCGTCCCGGGCATCGGCGCGGGGGTCCGCTACAAGTTCCGCATCCTCGGCAAGGACGGCCGGTGGCGCGACAAGGCCGACCCGATGGCGTTCCGCACCGAGATCCCGCCGGCCACGGCGTCGGTCGTCGACGTCTCGACCCACGAGTGGGGCGACGAGGGGTGGATGGCGGCGCGCGGGCTGCGCCAGGCGCACGCCGAGCCGATGAGCGTCTACGAGGTGCACCTCGGCTCGTGGCGCCAAGGCCTCACCTACCGGGAGCTGGCGCACGAGCTGGTCGACTACCTCGACGAGACGGGCTTCACCCACGTCGAGCTGCTGCCCGTGGCCGAGCACCCGTTCGGCGGTTCGTGGGGCTACCAGGTGACGTCGTACTACGCGCCCACATCGCGGTTCGGCGAACCCGACGACTTCCGGTACTTCGTCGACCACCTGCACCGCAACGGCTACGGGGTGATCGTCGACTGGGTGCCGGCGCACTTCCCGCGTGACGAGTGGGCACTGGCGAAGTTCGACGGATCCCCCCTCTACGAGCACGCCGACCCGCGCCGTGGCGAGCAGCCCGACTGGGGCACGCTCGTGTTCGACTTCGGGCGCACGGAGGTGCGCAACTTCCTCGTCGCGAACGCGCTCTACTGGCTCGAGGAGTTCCACGTCGACGGCCTGCGGGTCGACGCCGTGGCCAGCATGCTCTACCTCGACTACTCCCGCCCGGAGGGCCAGTGGCTGCCCAACGAGCACGGCGGACGGGAGAACCTCGACGCCGTCGCGTTCCTGCAGGAGATGAACGCGACCGTGTACCGCAAGCACCCGGGCGTGGTCACGATCGCCGAGGAGTCCACGGCCTGGCCGGGCGTCTCCCGCCCCACCCACCTCGGTGGCCTGGGATTCGGCTTCAAGTGGAACATGGGCTGGATGCACGACACGCTCGACTACATCGGGCGCGACCCCATCTACCGGGGCTACCACCACAACCAGATGACGTTCTCGCTCATGTACGCGTTCAGTGAGAACTTCGTGCTGCCGCTCTCGCACGACGAGGTGGTGCACGGCAAGGGCTCGCTGTGGACGCGGATGCCCGGCGACGCGTGGAACAAGTCCGCAGGACTGCGCGCGCTACTGGCGTACATGTGGGCCCACCCGGGCAAGCAGCTGTTGTTCCAGGGCGGCGAGTTCGGCCAGGAGCGGGAGTGGTCCGAGCAGCGTTCGCTGGACTGGCACCTGCTGGAGGACCCCCTGCACCGCGGCGTCAAGACGCTCGTCGGCGACCTCAACCGGACCTACCGCGCCAACCCCGCGCTGTGGACGAAGGACACCACCCCTGAAGGCTTCTCCTGGATCGATGCCAACGACGCCTCGGGCAACGTCCTGAGCTTCCTGCGGCACGGAGTCGACGCCGACGGCAAGCCCGCGGTGCTCGCCTGCGTGGCGAACTTCTCGGGCACCCCGAAGCCGGACTACCGGGTCGGGTTGCCCTTCGCCGGCCGGTGGCGCGAGGTGCTCAACACCGACGCGCAGATCTACGGCGGCTCCGGGGTGGGCAACCTCGGCGCGGTGGAGGCCGAGCAGACGATGTGGCACGGGAGGCCGGCATCAGCGGTGCTGCAGCTGCCGCCCTCGGGGGTGTTGTGGCTGGTTCCCGAGCCGTTCGCGGGTGCGGTCCGCAGGCGCGGCGTCGCCGCGGCCCCGGCGGACGCGGCACCGCCCCTCGCCCTCGCCCACGACGCCGTCCCCCCGGAGGAGGACGTGGTCGACCAGGCCCCGGCGGCCCCCGTCACCGACGACGCTCCCACGGAGGCACCACCCGTACCCGAGATCGAGGTGGTGGATGTCGTGGCCGGGAAGCCGCAGATCGTGGGTCAGGAGCCGGACGAGTGGGCGGAGCGCGCACCGAGCGGCGCGGACTTCACCGAGCCGTCGGAGCTCACCGAGTCGTCGGAGCTCACCGGGCCGTCGGAGCCGACGGCATCCGAGCCTTCGAACGGGGCCGAGCGCAACAACACCGAGCGCGACAACACCGCCCAGTAGCCGATCAGGATGGCGCAGTAGAGCGACCGCGCGACGTCCGGCCCGAAGCCCTCGGGCGGCCAGTCCGCGTTCCAGGACACCGGGATCACGATCACCGAGAGCGCGGCTGCGGCGGCCGCGCCACGCCCGAGCGTGATCAGCACGAGCACACCTGGCCAGAGCAGCATCAGGTAGTTGTGCCACGAGATCGGGGAGACGAGCAGCCCCGCGGCGAGCACCGCCCACGGTGCCGTGCCGGCCGGGTCGATGCGGTACCGGTGGCGCGCGCACCACATCAGTGTGCCGACCAGCACCACCGCCCCGAGCAACGTGCCCAGCACCGACGGCACTCCGAACCGCACGGCGAGCCCGGGCAGCGAGGCGTTGTCGACGGTGTCCGGCACGGGCTCGGTGACCGCGATGCGGAGCCACTCGAACCCGCTCGACGGCCCGGCGACGAGCACCCCGACGACAGTGGCGGCTGCCGCGGCACCGAGCCCGGTCCACAGTGGGACCCACCGCCGTTGCACCGCGGGGAGCAGCAGCAGCGGGGCCAACGACGGCTTCAGCGCCACCGTGACCCCGAAGAGCACGGCGGCGAGCACCGGCCGTCCGTGCCGTTCCGCGATCCAGCCCGCGACCAGGCCGGCGAGCAGCAGCGGGTAGATCTGGCCGAGCACGAGGGTGCCGTGCAGCGGGGACGACGCCAGCACGGCGAGCAGGGCCAGCGCCGTGACACCCCGGTGCAGGCGCAGCTCGCGGGCCACGGCCAGCACCGCGCCCACGACGATCAGCAGCGTGAGCACCGCGAAGATCCGATACGCGGTGAGCGAGTCGAACAGCGTGAGCGGCGTGAGCAGCACCGTGAGCAGCGGCGGATTGAGGTTCGTGAGCTTGGCCGGGGTGTGGTAGATGTCGGCGCCCTGGGTCAGCGCGACGGCCGAGTGCCAGAACGTGTCGAAGTCGACGTGCAGCTCGCGCATGTCGGTCGAGGGCAGCAGGGTGACCAGCGCGTCGGGGTGCAGCACGTACAGCACGACCGTCGTGACGATCGACGCCACCACGAGCAGCCCGGCGATTCCCCACCGCACAACCCCGGACCGGTCGGCGTGGAGATCCCTCATTAACGACACGGTGCCTGACGCTATCCCGCCCGGTCGTGTTCGGCCGAACCGCTCCCCCACAGCGTGGCGACGGGCGATGATTGTCCCGTGCGTGTCCCGTCCCGGCACCGGCCCAGGGCCGCGGCCGTGCTCGCCGTCGCGCTGGGCGTCGTGGTCACGGGGTGTGCGCAGGTCGTCCCGGGCCGGGCGAGCGTGGCAGGGCACCAGGCCACTGCCGACGTCGCGGCGCCCACTCGTGCATCCGGAGCGCTCCCGCTGTCCGCCGACGAGGCCGCGGCCACGGCCACCGCAGCCCTGCAGGAGATCTGGCGCAGCGAGTTCCTCGCCGCGTTCGCCCGGGAGTGGACCGACGTCGCAGTCTTCGCGCCGGTCGACACCGCCGATTCGGGCGCACCGGCTCCGCCCTGCGTCGCCCGCGCCGCCGACCTCTCCGACCAGGCGTTCTACTGCCCCGCCAAGGACGCGGTCGTCTGGGACGCCGACGGGCTCCTGCCC
>JAODNO010000059.1 GCA_025465235.1 Pseudonocardia sp. | reverse complement strand
GCTCCACCACCGACGGCATGCCGACCGAGCAGAGGATCAGTACACCGGTGGCGGTGGCGAGCATCGGGATCCGGGGGCGCGGCGACCACAGCTCGGCGACGCACGCGGCCACCGCGCACAGCAGGGACGCCCATGCGGCAGGGCCGAGCACCTTGGCCAGACCCCAGCCGTCCAGCGCTGAGAGGTCGGCCGTGACGGCTCCCACCGGCAGCAGGACCACGGCGGCCAGCGCGAACAACGGCGAGAGCCAGCGAAAGATCCCCGACGACGGCGCAGGGGTCGGGGATGGCGGACCGCTCCGTGGCCGGGGTGGCTGGGCGCGCAGTGCGGTGGCCGGAGCATCGACGCCGGTTGCCGTGGTGGCCTGGTCGACGTCACTCCCCCGCCGCCCCTTGCCGCCGCGGGCGCTCGTGTCCGTCGAAGTCACGCCGAAACCTCCAGGTGGGCCCGGCGACGAGCCGGGAAGAGCAGAACGGCAGCCGCGGCCGCGGCCCGCTCGGCCAGCCCGGCCAGCTCCCCGGTGATCGGCGCGATCACGACCTGGGCTGAACCCGCCACGCCGAGCACCGCTCTGCCCCCTCCTGCGGCTCACCCGCCGGGCGTGTCGTCCACCGCCTCCAGTGCGGGGTCGGGGGGGTCGGGTTGCAGGGTCGACAGCGAACGACCCATGTTCCCGGTCGATGCCGCCTACGGCGATCCTGCCTGGGGCGTCCCGTGTGCGCTCCTGCGGCTGCGCGGTCAGAACCTGCGCCACGCCAGGAACTCGCGGCGGGGCGTGATGTAGTCGGCGGCTTCCTCCTCCCTGCCGGGGGTGGCGGTGAACCCGACGTTCAGGGTTCCGAGCCCACGGCCTTCTGCCTCCGCGAACATCCCCGCGAGCAGGACGCGGTACTCCGTCGAGACTGGGTCGGTGTCAGTCAACATTTGCCCTTCCTTCCGTGCCGGCGGCGGAACCCGCCCGGGCCGGGCGGGTCGATCGACGTGGTGCTCTGGGGTGAAATTGTGGGCGAACGCGCCGGGCTTTATCCCGAAGGACGCCCGACTGGGTGAGGGTGATGTAGAAGGGGGCGAAACCGGAACGTCTTGCGAACGGGGTAACGCACGGTGATCTCCTGGGTGGGTTGGTGGTGGGTGACACGGAGGGGTAGATCGCGCCAGGCGCGTTACGTTTCTCGCTCGGCCCCGCCTGGATCGCACTGTGCTGCTGGCCTGCGGGGGGCTGGCTCGCTGGGATTGCTCAATCCGGCGCGGCCCAGAGTGGGCCATCACCGCGAGCGAGAGCCATGGCGCGAACGTACGAAGGTCCGCAAGACCGTGATGGTCGGCGGCTGATCGGCGGAGCCGCGATCGTGTTCGCCGCACCGGCGTCGTCGGTGTACGTGGCGCTGCTGTTCCTCGCGGTGTCCTACGCCAGCCTGGCAATCCGCCGCGAGCGGAATCTGGTCGCTGCCTGGCGACATCGCGCCGAGCTCGCGGCACGTCGCGTCGATCGGCGGTATCCGCCCGCTCGAAGCAACACTGAAGGGCCCACGAGGCAGCTCCCGGCGCCCGCCTAGTCGACGACCTCGAACGGGCCATAGAGCAACGACGTCAGCGGACGACCAGCCCCAGTTTCAGCCCGGAACGGGCCGCCCACCGGATCGAACCGTGACTAGCCCATGACCTCGTTCGGGTCCGGGGGCTGGAGAACCGGGCCGCTATGATCGACACTGTCGACGTCGCCGCCACCACCGCTACCACCACCGCCACTGCCACCGCCACCACTGCCACCGCCACCGCTGCCGCTACTGCCACCCGGGCAATTACGCCGGCCGTCAATGTGGCGGCTGCCAGCGCCACTGTGATCTTTGTGCGCGCGGAGGGGCCACGCGGCTTCGGGGTGGGAGTGTGTCGGTCCACGGGGGGCGTCTCCCCTCCCGATGGTGTCGTCTGTCCGGTACTGGTCATTCGCTGTTCCCTTCTCGATGTCTCCGGCGCTCGATTGGCCAGCGGTTGCGCCCAGGTCGGACGGAGAGGAAACAAGCATCTCGACTGCATCAGAACCGATCGATGGGGTGCGCCCCAGATCGAGCCGAATCTTCCCCACAACCCCTGGTGGTGCGGACCGCTCCCATCGATGAGGGTTTCGCCACCAGCAACGGTGCGCGGATTTCATGAACGACTCGAGGTGGCCGGGTGTCGCCGATCACTAGATTCCCCGTGTTGGAGGGGTTGGCGATCATGTAATTCCCCAGCCCGCAGTCACGTAATCCCTCCTGGGGAACACACGCGTGCCGGTGCCGGGTCTGGTCCTCGTATGACCACAGGCTCCGTCCTCGTTGCCGCGGGACGTACGGGTGGCCCTGTGCGTAGGTCCAGCGACACTTGACGAGTTGGGCGCGCCGGCGCAGCAGCGTCGGGGGCGTCACGATCTGATGTAGCCGTAGCTGACGGGGGGAGGAGCGCTGCTCAGCGCGCTGAGCAGGGCCCGGTCGGCCCAGGTGAGCTTTGGTGGTGCGGTCTGGCGGCGTAGGACGGCATCTCGTGGCGCAGGACGAGGATCTCGATGTCCTTGGTGCTCTCGGATCGGGTTAGGAGAACGAGGCAGCCCGGGACACGGATCAACATGAGGTAGGGCAGCCGGAACGTCACGTCTGGCCGATCACGCCCTTCGCCGGTGAGTGCGGATGTCTGCTGAAGGCCCAGGTCAGTACATGTGACACGGTTCTCGGCGCCCACAGGGTCCTGGCGAGCGCCGCGACGATGCCGTACGCACCGGCTACGAGGATCTTCAGCGTCAACGCCGACCCGACGTGCGCGCACGTCGTGCGCGGTGGCTGCGCCATGACGCTCCCCGGGCTGCCAGACGAAGCCCGACGGCCAGTCCTCAGTCCGCTCACCGGCAGGCCGTTCGAGCTAAGACTGCCGGCCGAGATTTCTATTCGTCGACCTGACCGGTCATTTCTCTGGTGCGCAGATCAGCTTTCCCGTTTTGCCGGTTCGCTGACGTGCCCTTCGGGTGCACGGGTGGTTCTACTCGCGTCCGGCGTCCAGGTAACTACGGCCCCGTTTGGTTGCTGTGGTTCGCCCGTGTGCCGGTTGACCGGGTAGGGCAAGGGATCCAACGGGTGGCGGCGGACCTGGATGGCCTGGTAGGTAACCAGGACGGCGAGCACGGCAAACAATGCCAGTGAGCCCCACAACGTGCCCCAGCCGAGGCCGCCCTCATCGGTTGGTTTGATCAACGAGTCACCTCCGGCCGCCCCGAGCGGTCGGGTCAGGATGAACGCCAGCCAGAACAGCAGCATGCCGTTGATGTTCGTCAGGTAGTGCGCGGCCACGATTGCCGCCATGATCGCGGTAAGGACGAAGAAGGCGTTGCGGAACCCCAGACCGGTGTCGTTCGACAGCCAGTCGCCGCTGGCGGTGCCCAGGGTGTTCGACACCAGGATTGCGATCCAGTAGAGGATCTCCCCCTTGCGGCTGGAGATGTTCTCCACGTCGTACGTCTGCCCGGTGCGCCACCACACCACGAAGATGATCACCAGGAGAGTGGTGAGGATGAGCGCGCCCCAGCCGTAACCAACCCCGTTGGGGGCACTGGCGTGACCCGGTCCGCGGTCCAGAAAGTCCGAGATCTCGGTACCGACCATGCTGGTACCCAGGACCACTGCCCAGAAGATGCCCGGATGAAACCGCTTGGCCCTGATCTGGAGCGCCAGGACGACCAGAAAGAACACGAGGAAGATCAACGCGGTGGCGACGTAGCCGATCGCGAGGGTTATCCCGAACAAGTCTCCGGCGGTCTCACCCAGGGTGACAGCGATGATCTTCATAATCCAGAACAACACCGTCACGTGCGGGAGCTTGCGCATCACGTAACGTGCCGGATGCTCCGGAACGTTCGGACCGCCCGACCAGGACACTGCTGAGGACATGGTTCTCCTATCGAGGCTGCCACCGCATGGGTGAACGGGCACGAATCACAACCGCGGAGTCACAGTCGCGCCCTCTATTATTTGACGCTGTTCAGTGGCCGCGCGCTCTACGCCGGGACATCTGGCCGGCCCACCAGGCCCACTTCATCCGGGACGCAAGGTACCACTCCGAGCCTTGCCCACGAGGCCACTTCCACCCGAATGGATTATGAAAAACCCACCCAGCTCAGCGAAGATTTCGCGGAACTCATCGGGACAGAAATCCAACGCTGACGCGCCAACGCCCTTCGACGCTGACCCAACCGGTCCGGCGGCCCCCGCCTTCCCCCGGAACAGGGTACCCGGTGGAGCGCATCGTCCCAATACCCGAGCTCGTAATTCCTCAAAAGGATCAAATTTACCAAACACATACTTTTGGGTTACTAACAGATATCCAACTGTCGCGGAAATGATCTCCGGTGACCCGGACGGCAGCCGTCGAGTAGGTGATCTGCGACCTTGGTTCAGAGGCAGTGCCGAGCCGGCTACCCACGGCGGCCAACAGCGTGGATCGCGTCATCGCGGGCTTGGGTCGGCTTCGAGGTCAACAGCGGGGGCGAAGGCGAATGTTGCGGACGGTGACGACGCTCGGCAGGATGTTGATCGGGCGGAGTCACGGCCCGTCGTGCATGCCGCCCCGATGTGGGTACGCTGATCTCGTCGGATGGGCGGGCGGCGCGCCGGTCAAAGCAGTGAGCGCCAGACCGAATACCAGCAGCGCGAACAGCGGCTGTGCAGCGCTGGGCAGCATCAGGGTAAGCATGCACGAGACGGTGACGAATAGGCAGTAGGCGTCGTCCATGCCGGCCTCCTCGGACACGACGCCGGCGCGGGGACGCGCGGCTCCCGCCCTCCGCACGCATTGTGACGCACTCATGTGCCAGCGAACAGCGCCGATTCGGTGGCGTTGGCGTCTCACACTTTGGTTGCCCGCCGTCGGAGCGGCGTTTGTCACGCCCGGTGACGGGATCAGCCGCTGCCCTCGACGGAGCGGACCCGGGCCACCCGGTTCCTGAAGCCCCGACCAACCCGATCGCCATCGGTGCCACGCTGATCAGCAGCGTTCCGTGGCCATCGCGGCCGTGGCCTCGGCAACCCTGTTGGCGACATTCCCGCGCATTGCGGTTAAGCGCGCGAACGAGCCCACGTTGCGCGAGGCGTCCAGGATCGCACGCTTCGATCCGGCTCGTCGGCGCCGTGCTCGCCCAGCAGCACGACGAATTGGCCGAAGGATGGCGCTCCCCCGGTCTCGACGTTCTCGCCGGAGCCCACCTCACCACCGTCCCCGGGTCCACGCCCGACAGCAGGGAGGTAATCACAGAGCCACAGCGGGCGCGCGCCGCTTCCGCCAGCACGAAAATCGTGATTCCTGCGCTTCGTCGTTAACCACGTCGCCTGGGCGAATAGCCAGACAGCGCGACATCCGATTGGTCAAGATCCAGCGAGGATGCAGGAGTAGTCAGGGGCGAATCGCGACCGCGGTGACGCCGTCGCGGGTGGGAACGAACAGTGCAGCACCGCTCACCGCGGGTGTGGCGAAGCGGGTCGCGGCACCGACCGGCACGGTGGCCAGCACCCGCCCGGTCGCGGAATCGAGGCCGTAGAGAGTCCCGTCCTGCTGCACCGACCATACGGTCGTGCCGACCACCACCGGCGACCCGATGACCACGGCACTGGCCTGCCAACCACGGGTCATCCGACCCTCGGCCCCGACGAGCACTTGCAGCAGCCCTTCCGTGCACGGCAGATAGACCACCGCACCGCCACCCGGCCCCGACGTCGCCGCGGCCCCGCCGTAGGAATGGCACGGCACCAGCCGGTCCAGCTGGCCACCCACACCCCCGAGCGCATCGACATCGGCCGAGTAGACCCCACCGCCCTTACCGGCCGCGACGACCCGGCGCGCGCCGGGCAGCAACACCGGCCCGGTCGAGCCGAGATCGGCATCGACCGAGTTCTCCTGGGCCCAACCGGAAGGGGCGAAGCCGTCAAGCAGCCGCAACTGCGGCGACAACCGCAGAACCGAGTCGCTGTGGTCCCACACCCCGCCGACCGCCTCACCGTTACCCGTGGTCACCAGAATGTCACCGCCAGGCAGCGCGGCCGGGCCCGACGCCGCCCAGATCCCCCCCTCCCGGGTCGTGGGAACGGCGAAGTCGACCTCGGGGCCATCCCCTGCGACCGGGACACCCACCACGCGGCCCAGGTACTGGCCGCAGTCACCGAAGTTCCCCCCATAGGAGATGTAAATCATCCCGTTCGCGAGCAACAGCGCCCCACGCTGCAACTCCGTTGCCGCCACGCTGCCCGGGGCGTCGACCCTGCGCTGCCCACGGACCTGCCCACTCCGCAGATCGACACCGAACAGCACGTGCTCCACGCCCGCCCTCGCCGCCACCGCGAAGACTTGACCAGTACCCGGGTCATAGACGGGGCTACCGGTGATCCCCAACGGATCGATGTTGCCGCACGGCAGGACCGAACCCGGCACCGGGTCAGCCAGATGAGTGCGCCAACGCACCGCCCCGCTCGCCGCATCCAACCCATACAACGACCCGCCCTCGGTCGCCACGACCACCAACCCACCCACCACGATCGGGCTGGCATACACCGCCCCGTCCACCCTCGCCCGCCACGCCACCGCCGGCCCGACCGGGTCCGGACCCCCAGACACATAACCAGCCCGGCTGACGTCGCCGTGATAAGTCGTCCAGTCCGCACCAAGCCGCAACGAGATCCCCGCGCCCGCCCCCACCGCTGCGGCAGACGGCCCGCCCGCAACACCCCGGACGCCACCCGACGCCGACCCGCACCCCGCCAGCGCGGCAAGCCCGACGAGCACCACCCCCAGCGCCGCAGCGCAACGCCGCGCACGCAAACCGCCGCATACCCCACCCAACGGCGACCCCCAGCGCGACACCCAGCGATAGTCCCACGCCCGGAGGCCCTCACAGGATCGCGTCGCTCGACGAGCCGACCACGACCGCGGCCGTTTCCACGACGGTCGAGCCCCAGCGCCTTCGCACGACCCGCCCATCGTGTTCGATGTTCGCGTCGCCGCCCGGCGGGGCCGCAACATCTGATCGACCTCGCCCACCGCGAACGTTCTCGCAGCACCCCATGCCGCGCACCCCTGGCCGGCGAAGGGATGACCAACAGCGCACCAGCGGTGTCCTCAGCCGCAGAACCGGCGCTGGACCACATACCCGACGCATCACCACGAGCACCGCGCGCCGAACACCCCCCGTATCCGCGCTGGAAGGGCCTGGGCCGTCCGGCGGCAGTCCGGCGGCGACGGCAAGGACCTCCCGCTCCGCGGTCGGACCTGCGGGCCGATCCTTGACCCGCAGCCTCACCCTGGCGCGCGCACAGAGGCGCGGACAACGACCAGAAGAAGACCAAGCCCAGTCCGTCGTGTCGGCGACCTGGATCGGTGCCAGCTTCGGTGGCGAACGCGGTTTGCGGTCGGCGACGGGAATCCTGGCCCCGAGCGAAGCGGTATTGCGGAATGTTTGTCGATCTTGGTGATCGGTAACAAGCGGGTCAGGTCGGCATGGGGCCGGCTGGAAACGGAGAACGACAATGTTGCTTACCATCGCCGCGGTGCTGCTGGTCCTGTGGCTGCTCGGGTTTTTCGTGCTCCACGTTGGCACGGTCATCCACGCGCTGATCGTGATCGCGGTCGTCGTTGCCATCGTGCACTTCGTTCGCGGCCGAGGCGCCCGCGTCTGACCCACGCTCACTGGCAACTTGGGGCAGGACGGGCGCACACGTCGGTTCGGCCGCACCCGTGCGTGAGCACACCCACCCTTCGCTCTCCACGTGGCCGTGGACCTCGTGCAGGAGGTGCCCGGCCGCGAGGAAGCGCATGTCTCACCCGGCCGCGGGGTGCCTCGTCCGGTGGGTGCCGCACGATGCTCGACGGCGCCGCCACGAAGGTCCAGCGGGAGGTCCCGACCGGGATGGGCGCCCACGGCCTCTACCTTTCCCGCAACGCCACCAAGCTCTACGTCACCAACCGCCACGAGGGCAGCGTCAGCGTGCTCGACGCCTACGCCGCAAGCCCGTGACGAAGTGGCAGATGCCCGGCGGCGGCAGCCCGGACATGGGCAACGTGACCGCAGACGGCACGCACCCATGGCTCTCCGGGCGCAACGCCCGCGCGGTCTACGTGCTGTCCACCGCCGACGGCCACCTGATCCGCAAGATCGGCGCCGGCAACCGGCCGCACCGGCTCTGCGTGTGGCCGCAGCCCGGCCGCTACTCACTCGGGCACACGGGCATCAGTCGCGCGGACGACGCCGGCCACGGCCTTGGGCCTCAGATATCGGTGCGGCTCGCGTCGGCCCATCTCTCAGAGGCGCCCACGGCGCGCTGCATCTCCGTGTCAGTGCGACCAAGCTACCGAGGCCATCTGCACGCCACACCCTGATCCCGTTGATCGGGCCCGACCGCCCCGGCTCTGGTCGTTCATCTCACGCACGCGGCCCGACGCAGCTCGACCGCACCGAGAGCGTCGCCCCGGCCCACCACCTCGGTCTGGACCAGTTCGCGCTCAACCAGGACGTCCGCTGGTGGACCGTTCGTGACGGCCGCGGTGATCTCGCCCGGGCCCCTGGACCGGCCTGGCGCACCTCACAGGTTGTTTGTCGCCGAAGAAAGCGGGTAGCAGCAGCCCTCGTTGTTGTCGTCGGTCCAGGGAAGATGGAGGCGGAGCAGATGTCGGGCGGAAAGGAGCAGCACCGTATCGGGCAGGAAAGGAGATGGGAGTCGGTCGCGCACGGCCCCCGGGTCCTGGCCAGCCTGAAAACCCTTGGTCCAGGGCTGGTCGCTGGGGCCTCGGACATCGACCCGACCACTGTTGCCACGATGGCGGTCGTCGGTGCCACGACGATCTATTCATTGTCGTGGCTCGCCTGGCTGCTCTTTCCCATGCTGACCATCGTGTTGGTCATCGCCACCCGCGTCGGAGCCATCACCGGACGTAACCTGCAAGAGGCCGTCAAGGCCCGGTACGGGCGTGCTCCACAGTGGATCCTGCTCGGATCGATCGTGGGCGTCAACATCCTCACCCTCGCCGCAGACGTCCACGCCGGCGCTGCCGCACTGGGTTTGCTGTTCCATCGGGAAAGTATCTGGTTCCTGCTTCTCTTCGCCGGTGCAACGCTGGCGCTGGTGCTATGGAGCACCTACGACGAAATCGAACGAGTGCTGAAGTACGTGCTGCTGATCCTGCTTGCCTACCCGATCTCCGCGGTGCTGGCCCATCCCGACTGGGGACAAGTGCTCCGACGCACCTTCATCCCCAGTTTCTCGACAAATGGGGACTACATCACGGGTGCAGTGGCGATGCTGGGCACCGCCATCACGGGGTACGTGTACGTGTGGCAGACGGTGCAGACAGCTGAGGAACAGCCCAACGAAGGGCTGCAGAAGACCCGGCAGCTCGACGCCGTCGTCGGCACCTTCTTCAGCGTAGCGATCGTCTGGTTCATCCTGATCGCCACCGGTGCCACACTTGGCGTGCAGCGCCGGCCGGTCAACACCGCGGAGGAGGCGGCTCAGGCGCTGGCACCGGCCGCGGGCCCGTACGCCAGTTACGTGTTCGGGGTGGGGCTGCTGGGCTCCGCGCTGATCGCCGTGCCGGTGCTGATGGCCACCACCGGCTACATCGTCGCTGGGCAACTGGACGTGCGGAGAGGGCTGTCGAAGCCGGTCAGAAATGCACCCACGTTCTACGGTGTGATCACGGCATCGGCCGTGCTGGCGGTCCTGATCAGCGCGACAGGGATCTCGCCGATCCGGCTGCTGTTCCTGGCGAGCATCGTGGCCGGAGTGGCCACACCCATCGGTCTGACTGCGCTGATGCTCGTCACGAGCGACCCGCGGCTGATGGGCGACCGAGCTGTGCGCGGCCCGCTGCGTGCCGCCGGTTGGGCCGTCACCGCGATCGTCGCGATCCTCAGCCTCTTGTATCTGGCCCAGCAGATCACTGGCGGCGGAAGGTAACTCGCCGGATCGCGTGCGCGCCCACCTCGTTAACCGGACCGGGCGACCCGTCGGGCAGGTAGACCGCCACCCTGGTCATGACGCCTGGCCTACCGGTGCCGCGGTGGTCAGCAGGTCGAGTGCGGCGCCTGCCGAGAGCTCCGCCGGGGACAACACCTGGAGCCCGGTGGCCGCGGCGGCTTCGCGCGCTGCCAGCGGTCGGAGTGGCTGCGGAACGCTCGATTGAGGCCTGACCGAGCTGTTCGACGTTGTCGCATTCTGCGTTCAGCGTCGTCAGCAATACGAGGTTTGGCAGCTCATCGCCTGTTCGATCAGCTGCGGGCTGCCGTAGCTGCGGACGGGCCCGTCGAGCGTCTGGACCCGCGAGACCTGCAGCTGTGGGCGTTGCTCGCCCGCGGCCTGGAAACCGCCGAGATCGCCCAGTCGATGCTCGTGAGCGAGCGCACCGCCAAGCGGATGATCGCCGCGCTGAAGCACAAGCTCGGCGCCGCGAACCGGATCGAGGCGGCAGCCCTCGCCGGCCGTTACGGCTAGTGGACAACGCCGAGGGCGGCCGGTCTCTAATCGCAACGAATACGCGTTATTCGGGACGAATCGAGCACGAGTCGAATTCGATCGCCGACTTGCGAGCTCCGATGCGAGCACCGATCATCAATGGGTGAGAAAGCGCATACGGAACTTCGTCCTGTTATCCGCTGTTGTTCCCTTTTCCGTGGCCGTCGTGACCACTGAGACGGCGAACGCGGCCGCGCCGGTGCCGGCCACCTCGTCCGTGCAGCACGCGGCACCACGTGGCGACCCGTTGGAGCCATTGGTCAATCTCGTCGCGCAGCGGCTGAAGACCGGCGACACGGTGTCGTCCGCGAAGTTCGGCACGCCCTCCCCCATCGACGACCCGGCCCGCGAGAAGGTCGAGGTCGACGCCGCCGCGGCGATGGCGACCAAGCAGGGGCTGGACCCGAACGCGACCCGGAAGATCTTCACCGACCAGATCCAGGCCAACAAGGTCGTCCAGTACGGCCTCTACTCGCGGTGGACCTCGCACCCGGGCCAGGTCCCGAAGACCAGAGCGGACCTGAACAAGATCCGGACCCAGCTCGACACGATCACCGTCGCCCTCATCCGCGACCTGGCGACGACGAGGACCGCCCGCAGTGGCACCGACTGCACGACGCAGATGCGATCCGCGGAGCGCAGCGTCAGCCGGGCAGACCACTTCGACGCCCTCCACGTCGACGCGTTCCACCGGGCTCTCATCTCCATCTGCACCTGAGCCGCGTTCGGTGCTTCCGGCCGTGGCACCGTGTCGCGCCGCCGTCGGACGGCGCGAGGGCGGGCAGGTCGGCAAGCGGTGGCCGGTCGAGCGCATCCACTCACCGCTGGCCAACGGGGTCCACCACCCGCCGGCTCCGCTGACGATCATTTGCCGCGAAAGCATGGGGCAAACCAGATCAGCGCCAACACCGGCCTGCACCGCGCCATGTTGATCACCCACATTGACACCCGACTACTCCAACCCGGCCTAGCCCAACTCGCCGGTCTCGCGCCACCCAGACCCACCGTGCTCCGCACCGCGACACGCAACTACCAGCAGGCCCTCGAACGCTTCACCCAGGAAATCCGATTTGCCGCATGAACCCGAACTTGACTCGATCTCACCGAGTCGTCGGTCCTAGTCCTCTAGACGCAGCCGACCTGGTTGCCATGGGCGATCACCGGCCTGGGTCCGGTCGGGTGGACGTCGATGCTCTTGCGCGCCGCAACCTGGATAGATACTGTCCAGGATGTGCGGATGGGGGAAGGCGTCGAGTGGGCGTTGCACTGCTGCTTGAACCTGGCCTGGTCCGACCCCGAGGAGCCGGTGCCGGTGGCCCGGCTGGCTGCCTACTACGACTTGCCGCCTGCCTACTTCAACAAGCAGTTGCAGGCGCTGTCCC
>JAODNO010000542.1 GCA_025465235.1 Pseudonocardia sp. | reverse complement strand
GCCGATCGGACGGCCGAACTGCACCCGCTCGCCCGCATAGCGCACGGCGGCGGCGAGCGCCCCGCGCGCTGCACCGGCGAGGAGCAGGCTCCGGCCCAGCGCGGCCCGCAGCCGGAACTCCGCCGCCGTCCCGTCGGGAACGCGCGCCACGGCCTCGGTCGCCACCCTCCCCTCGACCGTGACCGCATCCCGCGGCTCCTCTGCGAGGTTCGCGCCGTCGACGACCGTGAGCGCGTCCGGCCCGAGCAGGACAACGTACTCGGGGGTCAGTACGGCGATCCCCGCCGCCGCGCGCGCCCACGGCACCCGGTGCAGAGACCCGCGCGCCGTCGAGCCGTCGATCTCCAGCTCTCCGGCGACGGCCGTCAACGGTCCTGGAGGCACCGCGATGCCTGCGGTGTGCAGCAGCCAGCCGGCGAGCAGGTCGGTCTCCACCAGGGGCACCCTGGCGGCGTGCGCCCCGGCCGCGGCCAGGACGACCGCGGCGTCGGAGAACGTGCCCGCACTGCCGCCCGCCTCGGAGGGCAGCGTCAGCCGGGCGAGCCCGGTGCCCTCGAGGGTCTTCCAGAGATCCGCGTCGAACCCGGTTCCTTCGCTCCGCGCGTCCGCGAAGACCGACTCCGCCAGCTCCTGCAGCTCGGCGTCCGTTCCCGCGCTCACCGCAGCCCCATCCCCCGGGCGACGATGCCGCGTAGCACCTCGTTGGTCCCGCCGCGCAGCGTGAACCCGGGCGCGTGCAGCACCGCGTCGGCCAGCAGCCGCGCGTAGCCGCCTTCGGCGCCGGGGTCGGGCGGGGTCGCAACCAGCAACCTGGCCACGTCGATCACCTCGTTCTCGTACCGTGTGCCCAGGTCCTTCACCACGGCCGCGGCCAGCTCCGGCGCCTCCCCCGACTCCAGCGACCCCGCCACGGCTAGCGACATCCGGCGCAGCGTCCAGAGCCGGCTGACGAGCCCGCCGAGCTCCCTCGTGGCGGTGCACCCGCTGGCCACCAGCTCTCCGACGAGCGCGGTGAGCAGCGGAAACGTGGAGAGGAACCGCTCCGGCCCACTGCGCTCGAACGCCAGCTCGCTGGTCACCTGCCGCCAGCCCGCGCCGATCTCGCCGAGCACCATGTCGTCGGGCACGAACACACCGTCGAACACGACCTCGTTGAAGTGGTGCGCTCCGGTCAGCAGTGGGATCGGGCGGATCTGCACCCCGGGCGAGTCCAGCTCCACGATGAACTGGGAGAGCCCCGAGTGCCTGTTCTGCTCGTCGCGTGGGGCCGAGCGGGCGAGGGCGAAGAAGGCGTGGGCGTGGTGTGCGCCGGACGTCCAGACCTTCGTGCCCGTCAGCTCCCAGCCGCCGTCGACCTGCACCGCCTTGGTCCGCACAGCCGCCAGGTCGGAGCCGGCGTCGGGCTCGCTCATGCCGATGCCGAAGTACACCTCGCCCGCCGCGATGCCAGGCAGGAACCTGCGGCGCTGCACCTCGGTGCCGAACCGCAGGAGCGTGGGGCCGATCTGGCGGTCGGCCACCCAGAGCGCGGCCACCGGTGCGCCCGCCGCGAGCAGCTCCTCGGTGACGACGTAGCGGTCCAGCGGCGACGCACCCCGGCCGCCGTACTCGACCGGAATGGTCATGCCCAGCCAGCCCCGGCGGCCCAGCTCCTTCGTGAAGCGCTCGTCCCACCCCGAGAGCCACACGTCCGCACGCGGCGTCCAGGCACCGGCAGCCTGCTCCTGCGCGAGGAAGGCCCGCACCTCGGCGCGCAGCGCTGCGGCCCGCGGCGGAAGGTCGGTGGGGGGTGGCACCAACACCGGCAACCGCGCCATCGTCTCCGTCACGACCCCCATCCTGCGCCATCGGCTGTGCCCCGGCAGACGTGATCGGGTCACAGGTCGCCGATCAACCCCCGGACCACCCGGGCGACGTGCGCGTGCCGGTCCGGGTGGAGCTCCGCGACGAGCTCGACCAGATGGCTACGGGCGACCCACACGATCCGGTCCAGCAGGGCCGTCCCGGCATCGACCACCGGTTCCCGGTAGGCGCCCTCGTACACCGCTCGCGAGTCGATCTCGACCGCGATGACCCGCCGGTCGCCGAAGGCGAGGTTGTAAGCGTCGGAGGAGACCACGAGGTATCGGATCGAGCCGAGGACCTCGTCGCGGGACTCCCACGCCTGGCCGTACCGGATGCCGGGCAGCTCGGTACGGCCTGGCGCGGGGGCGCTCACTGCTGGTCGAGTGTGGCGACCGCTCGCCGATGGCGCGCGGCCATCAGCGCAGCCTCCTGCTCGGCATTGTAGACCGGCTCGCGGGCATCTTCCTCGGCCCTGGCCTGCAGCGCGACGGAGAGCGCCGCCTGATGCCGGATCGCCGACCGCACCCACTCGGACAGGTTCGTGCCGGCGGCAGCGGCGGCGGCACGGGCGTTCTCGGCGAGCGCGTCGTCGAGCCGGATCGCGATCTGCACCGTCATGCGTAGAGCATCCCAGGGCGTCATGCGGATCGTCCACCGCCCACGCCGTGCGGTGTCAGGGGACGGTCGTCACGCCTGATGCACTCTCCGGTCCGGAGTGGCAGCATCGATCCATGACGAACTCCGCCGTGACCAGCAACTCGAGTGTCGACGAGGCGCGTGTCGTCGACGCGGTCCCCACCGGTCTATTCATCGGAGGGGACTGGCGACCGGCCAGGTCCGGCCGGACGCTGACCGTCGACGACCCTGCCACGGGTAAGGCCCTGTGCGAGGTGGCCGACGCCGGCCCCGAGGACGGGATGGACGCCCTCGCCGCCGCGGCAGCGGCCCAGCCGTCCTTCGCCACGATGCCGCCACGCGCCCGGGGCGAGATCCTGCATCGCGCCTACGAGCTGATGATGGAGCGCATCGACGACCTCGCGCTGCTCATGACGCTGGAGATGGGCAAGCCGCTCGCCGAGTCGCGGGGCGAGATCACCTACGCAGCGGAGTTCTTCCGCTGGTTCGCGGAGGAGGCGGTGCGCATCGACGGCGGGTACGCCATCGCCCCGAACGGCGCGTCCCGGTTCCTCGTCCAGAAGCAACCCGTCGGCGTGTGCCTGCTCATCACCCCGTGGAACTTCCCCATGGCGATGGGCACCCGCAAGATCGGCCCGGCGGTCGCCGCCGGCTGCACGATGGTGCTGAAACCGGCCTCGCAGACGCCATTGTCGATGCACGCGCTCGCCGCGATCCTGACCGAGGCAGGCCTGCCCGACGGGGTGCTGAACCTGGTCACCACCTCCGACGCAGGCGGGGTCATGGAGCCCCTGATCCGGGACGGCCGCGCCCGCAAGCTCTCCTTCACCGGCTCCACGCCCGTGGGCCGGAAGCTGCTGGAGCAGGCCGCGGAGAAGGTGCTGCGCACGTCGATGGAGCTCGGTGGCAATGCCCCGTTCCTGGTGTTCGACGACGCCGACCTGGACAGTGCGGTCGAGGGCGCGATGCTCGCCAAGATGCGCAACATGGGCGAGGCCTGCACCGCGGCCAACCGGTTCCTCGTGCAGCGCTCGGTGGCGGGGGCGTTCGCCGACCGGCTTGCCGAGCGGATGAGCGGCCTGAACGTCGGCCGCGGTACGGAGGCAGGCGTCGACGTGGGGCCCCTCGTCGACGCGAAGGGCCGGGACAAGGTGGCGGAGCTCGTGCAGGACGCCGTCGAGCGCGGCGCGACCGTGCGCGTCGGTGCCGAGCCGGTGGACGGACCCGGCTACTTCTACCGTCCGACGGTGCTTACCGACGTGCCCCTGGAGGCACGGCTCACCGAGGAGGAGATCTTCGGGCCGGTGGCCGCGATCAGCGTCTTCGACCACGAGGACGAGGCAGTCGCCGCAGCGAACGACACCGAGTTCGGCCTGGTCAGCTACCTGTACACGGAGAACGTCACACGGGCGATGCGCGTGTCGGAGCGGCTGGAGTCGGGGATGGTCGGCCTCAACACTGGCCTCGTGTCCAACCCGGCGGCGCCGTTCGGCGGCATCAAGCAGTCCGGCCTGGGGCGCGAGGGTGGACGCGTCGGGATCGAGGAGTTCCTGGAGACGAAGTACGTGGCCATCGGATTCGGGGGGTAGCACCGCCGACGGGATGCGGAGGCCTCAGCCCGCCGGCGGCGCTGCGGGGTTGCCGGCAGGCGGCGCTGCGGGGTTGCCGGCAGGCGGCGCTGCCGGGTTGCCCGCCGGCGCATTCGGGTCCGCAGGCGGGTTGGCCGGCGCCTTCGGGTCTGCCGGCGGGTTCGGGTCCGAGGAGGGTCCGTACACGGCCGTCGACGGGTTGGTTCCGGTGATGAGCGACTGCACGAGCAGGTACCCGCCCTGCATCGCGACGAGCGTGAGCAGCCCCCCGAGCACGAGCACCGACGTCGCGGTGAGCAGCTTGACCTTGACCGGGGTGCGGCCGAGCCGGCCCTGGCCGGTCTCCACCACCCAGGCGCGCGCCCCGACCACGATGAGGAACAGCAACAATGCCAGCCAGACCCAGACGTCGAACGCGGGGTTGAGGACGACCATTTCTCAGCCTCCCGGGGCCGGGGGGAGCGGGTCGGGCCCGGTCCTCTTCAGCATCGCGTTGAAGCCGTCCTGGTAGGTCACGACGTAGCGGCCGGACGCCACGAGCTGCTGGATGACCTCGAGGCTCCAGCCGGGGGGCTTGTTGTTGAGCACCACGCCCTCCTTCTCCAC
>JAODNO010000501.1 GCA_025465235.1 Pseudonocardia sp. | reverse complement strand
AGGTACGGCGTCACCAGGTCGAGCAGGTAGTACACGCCCTGCTGCCAGCGGGCGGTGCTCGCCTCCTTGGCCAGCGCGGTGGAAGGCACCAGCAGGCCGTAGTAGCCGGCCCGGAACACCTCGTAGGCCAGCGGCACCGCCGCGGCCACCACTGCGAGGCCGCCCAGGCGGAGCCACCCCCGTCGGGCCTCCAGGACGACCAGCGCGACAGCCACGAGCAGCCCGAAGAGCGCCAGGTCGGGGCGGACGAGCGGGGCGAGGCCGAGCACGAACGCGACCGGCCACGCCCCGCCGGCCTCGTCGGCGCGGACGGCTTCGATGCGGCGCACCAGCAGCCACCACGTGAAGCCGAGCCAGCCCACGATCAGGCCGGTCTCCAGACCGGAGGTACCGAAATCCCAGAACGGCGGGAGCGCGACGACGACGAGCGCCCCGAACGGCACCATCCGCCGGTGGCCGGGGAACAGTCTGCGCGCGGCGTCGAGCCCGAACCCGAGTCCGGCGACGGACAGCACCAGCCCGAGGATCACTGCCGACCAGTTCAGCGAGATCCCCGGCACCAGACCCGGGATCGCCAGCAGCCCCGTCCACAGCGTCGAGGTGTTCGCCTCGATGCGCTCCCCGACGTTGAAGACCGGGCCCTCGCCGGCGACGAGCTGGCGGACCGTCCGTAGGACGATGAGCCCGTCGTCGCTCATCCAGCGGCGGTGCCAGATGAGCGCGGCGAAGACGACGAGCGTCACCGCGAACAGGGCGAGGTTCCACGGGGAGCGGGACGAGGGAGTCGACCTGCAAGCCGGCTCGGCGGCCGGGTACGCCTCCACGACAGTGCTGATCGGATTTCTCCCTCGCGGTCGCGGCGCCCGGCACCCGCCGAGCGGGTACATCGTGCCGGGCAGCACCGGAGGGCTGATACCCGGTCCAGCTCTCGTCGGCAGGCCCGCTCGGGGAGCGTCAGACGCGAGCGGTCCGAGGCGTCCCTCGCGGGCATCCGCGCACCGCAGCAGTTCGCCCTGGCGCCGCAGCCATATTCCTGTCATCCCGTCGTGTGAACGTGGCGTTCCTGCAATCGTCCTCATGGCGCATCTCCTGACAGCATGCGGCTGTGGCTGACGTGTCGGACGCCGTGCGGGACGACACCGCGGCGCCTGACGGAGAGGCGGACGACCGGGCGGTCCGCCCGTCCGGTCGTCCGCTGCCCGTCAGTCGGCGGGGCGGCGGCACCGCCCTGCTCGCCGGGCTCACCGCGCTCGTGGCAGCCGTGTGCGGGGCTCTGCTGCCCTTCGCTCCGGTCTCGGTCTCGCAGCCCACAGTGAGCTGGCCGCTCGACCCGGCGCGCCCGGAGTCGACCCTGCTCTCCCTCGCCGCCTACCGGCCGTTGACCCTCGACGTGCGCTTCAGCTGCGACGCCGGCCGCGCCGCGCAGGCGAACGGCGGGGTCGTGGTGTCGACCGCAGCGCCGGAATCACCCCTGGCCGGCACAACCGGCTTGATCATCACCGTCCGCAGTGACCGCGTGCAGGTCGGCGCGCTGGATCGGCTGCTGCTCGACGAACCGCTGCCTGCCGGCGCGTGCGAGTACCGGATCACGGGCGACAGCCGGGGCGTCCCCAGCTTCGTCGGACGTGCGCCCGACCCTGCCGATCCGGATGCGCCCGACCTCGCCTCGTTCGCCCAGCCGGACAACGCCGAGCTGACCGTCAGCCGCGACGGCACGGAGCTCGTGCACACCACCGCGCTGCAACTCCCCGACGTCGACGTGCTGGCCACCGACGCGACGGACCTCCCGTCCGGCGGGCTGACCGTCCGGATGCGGGTGGACGACGAGTTCACCAGCAGCCCCACCCCACTCAAGTCCGCGCTGATCTGGACGCTGGTGGCGGCGGTGCTCACCACCGCCGTGCTGCTGCTGCGCCTGGACCGGATGACGCCGAGGGTGCCGCACATGTGGCGGCTGGGATGGCCGCGGATCGTGGACGTCCTGGTGCCCGCGGTGATCGTCTTCTGGATGTTCGTGGCTCCGGCGACCGACGGCGACGGCTACTACGCGGCGATGGCGCGCAACTCGGTGCTCTCCGGCGCCGTCGGCAACTACTTCCAGCTCTACGATCAGAACTTCACCCCGTTCACGTGGTTCTCCCAGTCGCTGGGCTGGTGGCAGCAGCTCGCGGGCAACGCGCCGGTGATGCAGCGGATCCCCGCCGTGGTCATCGGGATCCTCACCTGGCTGGCACTGCGCCGGTTCGCCGTGGCCGCGATGGACGAGTGGGCGCCGCACCGCCGTGACGTGCAGATGACGGCGCACGCCGTGCTCGCGGTGACGTTCCTGTCATGGTGGGTGCCGCAGGACATGAGCGTGCGGCCCGAGACGGTTGTCGCGGTGTGTGGCGCGGCCACGATGCTCGCCGTGCTGGCCGCGGGCCGCAGGCACAGGCTGGGCCTCGCGTGGCTGGCCTGCGCGCTGGCCGGCCTCGGCTTCACGGCGGATCCCACGGGCTTCACGCTGTTCGCACCGCTGCTCGCCGGACTGCCGCTGCTCTGGCCGCTCGTGCGGGTGGCCGGCCACCGCACGAGCACGGCGCTGCGGGCGCTGGCCGTCGCGTCGGGCGGCATGGTCGCGCCGCTGCTCGCCTTCGCCGACGGTGGTCTGCGCGACTTCCTGCGCGGACAGGCGATCTTCCTTTCCTTGCAGGGTCAGGAGAGCTGGACCACCGAGATCCAGCGCTACACGTTCTTGTTCTCGCAGATCCCGATGGGCAACTACGCCAAGCGAGCCGCGGTGCTGGTGTGCCTGGTCGCGCTCGTCTGGTTCGCGGTGATCGCGGTCGCGGCACGCGCCCGTGAGGTCGCGGTGCCGACGCCGCTGTGGCTGGCCGGCTCCACCACCGCGCTCGCGTTCGCCGCGCTCTGGCTCACCCCATCCAAGTGGACCGAGCACTTCGGGGCGCTCGCCGGTGTCGGCCCGGCGTTCCTGGCGCTGCTGCTGGTGATGGCGGTGCCGCTCGTGCAGCAGGTGCTACAGGGCGCGAAGCTGCCGATCGGCGTGCTCGTCGCCGCCGCGGCCTCGTTCGTCGTGGCGATCGCGCTCGGATGGCACGGCCCGAACCAGTGGGCCTATGCGTGGCTCGAGGGGGTCCGCAGACCGGAACTTCCGCCTGCGGTGAAGAACATCGCGCTGGACCGACCACTCCTCTGGGTGCTCGTCGTGGTCATCGCCGGGCTGGTCGGCGGCGGGTGCGCGCGAAGGGGCGACCTCCGGCTGGGCGCGCTTGGCGCTGTGCCCGTCGTCGTGCTGATCTCGCTCGTGGGCACCACCCTCTACACCGTCGGCACGTTCGGGGCGGCCGCCGCCCAGGGTGCGCCGCGCGAGTCGATCTGGGCGCAGGGCCTCGCCGACCCGACGGGCACGCAGTGCGGCGCGGCCGGAGTGGTGCGGGTGCTCGACCCCTCCACCGCCTCGACGCTGGCGATCGCGCGAGGTCTGCCCGCACCGGCTGCGCCCATCGGCTTCGTACCCGGCGGCGGCTTCTACGAGGGGGACCGTCCGCAGGGACCGGCGGGGGCGGAGGTCTGGGGCAGCCTCGGTCACCGCGACGGCCGCGGCGCCGAGAACAACAACAGCGAGATGACCACCGGCTGGTACACGCTGCCGTCCGTGCTGGTGGACGGGGCTGCGATCACCGTGCTGGCCGCGGGCACGCTGGCGGACGGCAACAGCCTCACCGCGATCTACGGCCGCAGCTCCGGGGCGAGCGTCGCGCCCGTCGGCGAAGAGCCGCTCACCGACACCGGCACCGAACCCTCGTGGCGCACCTTCGCCCTGCAGCCGCCGGCCGGTGCCGACGTCGTGCGGCTCGAGGCCGTCGATGCGACCGGCATGCTCGACCCCTGGTTGGCCTTCAGCGCGCCCGCGGTCCAGAGGCCCGTGGTGCTGTCCGAGTACCTGCCGGCCGCCGCTCCGGTAGCACTGGGGTGGCCGCTCGCGTTCGCCTACCCGTGCCAGCGCCAGCCGGCCATCGTCGACGGCATCACCGAGGCACCCGAGTACGCGGTGCTGTGGGGCGAGGGGGCACTGTCCGGCTTCGCCGACGGCACCTGGGTGCCCTTCCGTGGCGGGGCGTTCGGCCAGGTGCCCCGCACCCAGTCGGTTCAGCAGCTCGCCGTGATCGGCGGGGTCGACCCGCACATCCAGGTGTATGCGTTCCGCACGCCGCTGGCCCGAGCGGCCTACACGGTGACGGAGACGACCCGCACGGTCTCCGGCGCGTCGACCGCCACCGGCGCAGGACCGGCTACGCAGCGGTAACCCCCGCCCTGGGTTGTTCTGGCCTGGACCTAAGGTGACGTTGTGCTCTCGCCCGCACGGTCGGTTCCCCCGCCCGAGCCCGACAGCCCTCGGGAACCGCATCGCAGCGGTCGCGACAGTCACGGCAACGATCCGCCCACTCCGACCGTGCGCGGCCCCCGCCGGGCCGTCCTCGTGCTCGGGCTGCTCGCCGCGCTCGCCGCGGTGGCGTTCCCGTTCGCCCCGGTGCACCAACCGGAGGTCCGCTACACCTGGACGGCCTCCGACGGGTCGGCGGCGATCCCGCTCATGCCGTACCAGCCGGTCGACCTCACGGTGACGACGAGCTGCGCGGCGGTCCGCGGCACCGGGGCCCCGGGCACGGAGCTCCCGGACCGCGTGGTGCTCTCGACCGTCCCGCTGCGGCCCGACCCCACGGCCGACCCACTGCACGGCCTGCGCCTGACGGCCACGGGCGACGAGGTGCGCGTCGCGAGCGCGGGTGTGGAGCTCGGCACCGTGCGGCTGCCCCCGGGTGCGTGCAGCCTCTCGGTCGTCTCCGACCCGGAGCGCACCGCGGTCCTGGTCAACGGCTCGCCCGCTCTCACCCACGACGGCGACGTGCGACCCGACGTGGCCGGGGCCTTCAGCGACGTGCCCTCGGGCGTCGACATGGCCCTCACTGCCGACACCCGCTTCCAGACCTCCATCACCCCGCTCAAGACCGGGCTGGCCGTGGTGTGCGTGCTCGCCCTCCTCGGGATGCTCGTGGCGCTGCGCCGGGCCGACCGCGCGGTCACCGCGCCTGTGCGGTTGCTCCCCCGCCGCTGGTGGCTCCCGCGTCCCGTCGACGCCGCGGTGCTCGCACTGTTCGGGGTGTGGTGGATCGTCGGCGGGATCACCGTGGACGACGGGTACATCGCCGGCATCGTGCGCAGCATCGGCAGCAACGGGTTCATCGGCAACGTCTACCGCTGGCTCAACGCGCCCGAGGCCCCGTTCAGCTGGTTCTATGACGTCTACTACGCCTGGTCGCTCATCTCGCCCTCGACGCTGTGGATGCGACTGCCATCGACGCTGCTCGGGCTGCTGTGCTGGTGGCTGCTCTCCCGGCTCGTGCTGCCCCGGCTGGGCCGGTTCGCCGCGCGGCGGTCGGTGCCGTGGCTGGCGGCGCTCGCCCTGGCCACCTGGTGGGTGCCGTTCAACCTCGGGTTGCGTCCGGAGCCGTGGGTGGCGGTCGGCAGCCTCGCGGTGTACCTCGCCGTCGAGCGGGCGGTGGCCGTCCGCAGGGTCACGCCGCTAGCCGTCGGGCTCGTGGTCGCAGCCGCGACCACCGCGGTGACCCCGGCCGGGCTGATGGCCTTCACCCCGTTCCTCGCCGGCGCGCTGCCCGTGCTGCGGCTGCTGCGTGCGCGCCGCGACCTGCACGTGCTGCCGCTGCTCGCCGCGCTGGTGGCCGCCCCGGCCTCCGCCGTCCTGCTGATGGTGCCCGACCAGAGCCTCGCCGGAATGCTCGAGGCCACCAGGGTGCGCACCCTGATCGGCGGCGGGATGGAGTGGTACCAGGAGTACGAGCGGTACTCCACGCTGCTGGGGCCGGCGTCGTTCCAGGGCTCGATCGGACGGCGGGCCGCGGTGCTCCTCACGCTGCTCGCGGCCGTCGGCCTGGTGTGGCGGCTGCACAGTGCGCGCACCGGGATCGCCACCGGCCCCGCCCGGCGGCTGGTGCTCGGATTCCTGCTCTCGCTGGCGACATTGACCGCCAGCCCCACGAAGTGGACGCAACACTTCGGCGACGTCGCCGGCTACGGCGCCGCGGTTCTGGTGCTCGGCATGGTGGCCTGGTCGGCAAGCGGGCGCACATCGACCCTGCGTGAGCGGCCGGGCAGGCTGGTGGCCGGGCTGGGCGCGGTGACGGTCGTCGGGGCTCTCGTACTGGCCGGCTACAACACCTGGCCGTACGCGAGCAACTGGTTCGCGCCCACCTTCAGCACGCTCCCGCCGCAGTTGGCGAACGTGCCGCTGGCCACCATCGCCCTGGCCGTCGGCGGCCTGCTCCTGTTCGGGCTGCTCGCCCGGTCGGCCTGGCTGCGCGCCGGCGGGGCCGCCGAGGTCGCCGTGCCCAGGAGGGTGCCCGCTCCGGCGCCGATCGTCGCCGTCCTCCTGGTGGCCGTGCTGGCGCTGCAGGTGCTGAGCTTCGTGCGCGTCGCCGCCCAGCACCGGAGCAGCTACACGCTCGCCTCCGACAGCATCGCCACCATGCGGGGCGAGCCGTGTGGGCTGCAGCGGCTGCTGTCCGTCGAGACGGATCCGGCGGCGGGTCTGCTGCCGATCGCGTCCGGCTCGCCGACGGCACGCACGCTGCCTGTCGACGTCGGCGGTCGGACACTGCCCGGCGTGGCAGTCGCGGGCCGGATGACCACGTCGTGGTTCCGGCTCGACCCGCAGCAGCGCTCGGGCACCCTCCCCGTGGTCGTCACCACCTCGGGTGAGACGCAGCCGGGTGACGAGCTGTTCATCGAGTTCGGTGCGGGTGAGCAGGTGCTCCAACGCCGCCTCGTCGCCGTGAACGACCCCGGGCCGCGCGACGATCGCCAGCTCGCCCCGGCCGGTGCCACCACGGTGCGGCTCGCCGTCGACGCGCCCGACCCAGGCCCGCGGTCTCCTGCCGTCGCCTCGCTCCCGCGGGTGCCCAGGCTGACCCCGATGACCGCCGTCCTGCCGGTGGGTACCAGCGCGATCCTCGACTGGCCCGTTGCGTTCCTCTTCCCCTGCGTCGTCCCTGAACCGCTGCCGCTGGGCACCGCCGGGCTCGCGCAGTGGCGGGTGGGGCCGCCGGCGGGCGACCCCGCGGCCGGCATCACCTACGCGCCCGGCTTCGGCGGGCCGTTCGCCGCACCCCGGCTGCTGGTCACCGAGCAGCGAATGGCGACGTACCTGACCGGTGACCCCACACGCGACGCGGCGGAGCTCTACCGCTGGATACCCCTCGAGCCACTCACCCGTCCGCAGCCCGTCGTCACGGATCGCACTGTCTCCGGGTGGCACCGGGACGGCCACGCCCGCGTCCCGGGACTCGATCAGGTGAACTGACCCCGTCGGGACATAACGGGCTGCTTACCCCAACAATGGACTTCCAGCCCGCGCACCCGACAGAGGACGGCCGTCTGCATGCTTCGCTTAACAAAAAGCACGGACATGGCAATGGAGCCTCCGGCCGACACTGCGGGGAACAGCGTGCCGGAACCCTCGGAGGGGGCCGCCCGAACACGCCTCGTCGTGCAGCGCGGGCTGTTCTTCGGACCGTCGGCGCTGGTGCCGGAGGACCTGTACTCCACCGTCGAGAAGGGCAGTGCTCGCCGCGAGCGATCGCAGGTGGCGCTGGGGCCGAACACCCGCGTCAACACGAACACCTACTTCGGCCGGTTCCACGCCACCTACTGGCAGCGCTGGACCGACGTCGGGGAGATCGAGGTCGACGCCGTCGTCACCGGCACCGGCCGGGTGCGCCTGCTGGCGTCCGACACCAACAAGGTGTGGCGCATCATCGAGGCCCGGGACGTCCGGGACGCCGAGGGCAGCACGATCCGGCTGACGGGGCCCGTCGACCGCTTCGTCGACGGCGGCGGCATGTGGCTCGAGCTCACCACCGAGACCGGCCACCTGACCGTCGCCGACGTGCGGTGGGCCGTCTCCGGTCCCCGTCGCGGTCCGCGCACCGACGTCGTGATCTGCACGTACAACCGGGTCGACGACTGCCTCAACACGCTGCAGGCGATGGTCGCCGACCCGGAGGCCCTGAGCTGCATCGGCACGGTGCAGGTCGTCGACCAGGGCAGCGACCCCCTGGAGTCGCGGCCCCGCTTCGCGGAGGTCGCGGCCGGGCTCGGTGAGCGGCTGCGCTACGTCCGCCAGCCCAACCTGGGCGGGGCGGGAGGGTTCACCCGCGGGCTGTTCGACGCCACGGCGGGCGAGCCCGACAACCACGCCGACGTCCTTCTCATGGACGACGACGTCCTGCTGGACCCCGAGATCCTCATCCGGCTCACCGGCTTCGCCGCGAGCACCCGCCACCCGACGATCGTCGGCGGGCAGATGCTCAACCTGCTGCACCCCGCGCACCTGCACATCTCCGCCGAGTACGCCGACCCCGAACTGCTCCAGGTCGGCATGCCCGTGCCCGGCGCACTGAAGGAGGCCTACCTGCTCGGGCTCGACGAGAGGCAGCTGCCGATCAACCAGGAGCGTCGCGTCGACACCGAGTACAACGGCTGGTGGTCCTGCCTGATCCCGGCCGCGATAGTGCGGGCGATCGGCTACCCGCTTCCGCTGTTCTTCCAGTGGGACGACGTCGAGTACGGATACCGGGCGCGTGCACACGGCTTCCCGACCGTCGCCCTGCCCGGAGCCGGTGTGTGGCACGCCGACTTCGGCTGGAAGGACTGGGACGAGTGGCACCGGTACTTCAACATGCGCAACGGCCTGATCACCGCGGCGCTGCACAGCGGCTTCTCCGTGCGGCGGATCGCCGGGCGGCTCGGGCAGCTGCTGTCGCAGTACCTGATCAGCATGCAGTACGGGCTGTCAGCCACCTTGTTGCAGGCCATGGAGGACTTCCTCGAGGGCCCGGAGATCCTTCGCGACGGCTCGGCCGGCGCCGCCGCCGAGATCCGGCGGATCCGGGCCCGGTACGCGGAGACCGCCATGCATCCCGTGTCCGACATCGTTGACGACTTCCGCGAGTTGCAGGTCGTGCGGGCCGCCAACCCCCCCGGCCACGAGCGGCTCACCTGGCTCAAGCGCGCCGCGTATCTGCTCACCAACCGATCGGTGCACCGCTCCGGATTCGTTCCCGCAGGCGACGCGCACTGGTGGCACGTCTCGACCTTCGAGCACGCCGTGGTCACGGACATGTCGGAGCAGGGCATCCGCGTCCGTACGCGGGACAAGGCCGTGGCCCTGCAACTCGCGAAGCGCGCGGCCCGGACGTTCCGCCGGTTCCTGGCAGAGGGCCCGACCGCGGCCCGGCTCTACCGCAACGAGATGGGCCGCCTCACCAGCCGGGCCAACTGGGCCCGGCTGTACGGCCTCGACGACTGAGCGGGTTCACCGCCACTGCGGTCCGGACGGCTGGTTGCGGTCCGGACCGTGGCGGTCAACGGTCGAACACCTCACGCTTCCAGGCCTCGTGGCTCGTGAGTTCAGGGAGTGCCGCCCGGTAGCGCCGGCGCAGCTCCGGCCATGCCTTGGCGATCTCGCGGTGCTGCGCCACCGAGTTCTTGATCATGGAGCGGAACAGCTCCGGATTCCGGCGACGGAAGGTCACTCCGCGCCCGTCGGGTGTGGAGACCGTGGCGGAGTCCAGCTGGGACAGCACGAACCACTGCGCCTGCCGGGACGGGATGTTGCGCTGGGGCACCACCTGGTGGTCGGGGTTGGGAGCCCGCAGGTTGTGCAGGACGCTGCGGGCGAGGCCCTTGACGATCGGGATCTTGCGCGTGGGCGGCGGCGGGAACACCTGCGCCGCCAATGCGTCGAGCTCCGACAGCGGCACCTGCGTCGCCGAGTCGAGCGGCCTGCCGTCGTCGTACTTCGCGCGTTCGGCCCGCACCTCACCCAGCACCGTCGGCAGCTTCGGGAAGAGCGCCTCCGGCCCGGCGAGGAAGTCGCGCAGCGCCATCGCCTGCAGCGCGACGGCCGAGTACTCCATCAGCAACAGGTGCCGCAGCGTGCGCTTGATCGTGTCGCGCAGCAACGCCTTCGGGTTGTCCGGCCCGTGCAACGCGGCCGCGACGAACCGGTTGCGGTAGTGGAAGTAGGCCTGCCAGTCACTCGTGTCGTCCTTCTCCAGGAACGACATGTGCCAGATCGCGATACCCGGCACCGTGGCCGTCCGATAGCCGCGCGAGCGGGCTCGGAGGCCGTACTCGGCGTCGTCCCACTTGATGAACAACGGCAGCGGCAGCCCGAGGTCCTCGGCGACGACACGCGGGATCAGGCACATCCACCACGCGTTGTAGTCGACGTCCGTGCGCCGGTGCAGCCACGGGGTCTGGCGCAGCGTGCGGTCGGCCAGGTCGTGGTGCGGCTCGGTGCCAGGGGCATTGCGCCAGAGGAAGGTGCTGCGGTCGACGACCTCGCCCATGGTGGACAGCTGCGAGCGGGCCTGCAGCGACAGCATCTGCCCGCCGACGAGCATCGGTTCGCGGGAGAACCGGGAGAACGCGACGGCTCGCAGCACAGAGTCAGGTTCGAGCAGGATATCGTCGTCCATGAAGAGGATCTGCTCGCAGTCGGTGCTGCCGAGCGCCTCGTACATGACGCGTGCGTAACCGCCCGAGCCGCCGAGGTTGGGCTGGTCGATGATGCGGAGCTTGTTGCCGAGCACCGCGGCCGCAGCTTCGAAGCCGGGCTCGTCACGCACCTTCTTGGTGCCCTGGTCGGGCAGGATCACTGCGGTGACGGCGTCGAGCACCATCGGGTCCTCGCCGATGGAGGTGAGGGTGGCGACGCAGTCCGCAGGCCGGTTGAACGTCGGCATGCCGATCGTGACGGCGGCTCGGCCGCTCGCCTCCTCCGCCGCGTACCACCCCCCGGAGTGAAGCGTGAGCTCACTGGAGTCGGTGGTGAGGTCGAACCAGTACCAGCCGCCGTCCTCGAACGGGCGCAGGTCCAGGTCGAGGTCGAGTTCCTGGCGCCCCGGGCCGGTGATCACGATGCCGCGGACGAAGATCTGGGAGCCGTCGGACTTCGTCCGGTAGACGTCGACGCGGCCCATGCCCTCGACGACCAGCCGCAGGTGCAGCTCCGTGAGCCGGCTCCAGCGTCGCCAGTAGCCGGCTGCGAACGCGTTGAAGTACGCCCCGAACGACACCTCGCTCTGCTCCGGCACCACGGCTGACGTCCGCGAGGTGACCCGCAGCCGCCGGAGGCCCATGGCCGTGCCGGTGAGATCGACCTCCGGGCGGGGAGGCGCCCCGATCGGCTCTGGCATGGTGGTCATCCGGAGCCCGGTGCGCTCGTCCAGGTAGAGGGAGCGAACGCTCATCGGGTCACCCGAACGCGGGAGGATCACCCGCTGCAACAGGCTGCTGGCGGGCGCCTCCCCAGCGGGGGTGGCGGTCTCCTCGGCGGTGACGACGGTCTGGGTCATCGAGTAAGGCCCTGCATAGCTGAGTTCAGTCCTCGCTGCTCTCGGTGCCGGCCAGCGCGCGGCCGTCGGTGAAGTAAGGGGCGATGCGATTGTCGAACGTGCTGAGCGCCGATCCGATTGCCATGTGCATGTCGAGATACTTGTACGTTCCGAGCCTGCCGCCGAACAGGACGTTCGCGTTGGCGGTCTCCTTGCGGGCCAGATCGCGGTAGCGCTGCAGCTTGACGCGGTCGTCCGGCGTGTTGATCGGGTAGTACGGCTCGTCCCCCGACTCGGCGAACCGGGAGTACTCCCGCACGATCACGGTCTTGTCCGTCGGGTAGTCCCGCTCGGGGTGGAAGTGGCGGAACTCGTGGATCCGCGTGAACGGGACGTCCTCGTCGTTGTAGTTCATGACCGACGTGCCCTGGAAGTCGCCGGTGTCGCGGCGGACCTCCTGCTCGAAGTCCAGGGTCCGCCAGCCGAGCTCACCCTCCGCGTAGTCGAAGTAGCGGTCCAACGGCCCCGTGTAGACCGTCGGCGTGCCGGCCGGGATCTGCTGACGCACGTCGAAGTAGTCGACGTCAAGCCGAACCTCCACATTCGGGTGGTCCGCCATCTTCTCGAGCCATGCCGTGTAGCCGTCGACCGGCAGGCCCTCGTAGGTGTCGTTGAAGTACCGGTTGTTGAACGTGTACCGCACCGGCAGCCGGGCGATGATCGAGGGGTCGAGCTTGGTCGGGTCGGTCTGCCACTGCTTCGCGGTGTAGCCCTTGACGAAAGCCTCGTAGAGCGGACGCCCCACCAGTGAGATGGCCTTTTCCTCGAGGTTCTTCGCGTCCTTGGTGTCGATCTCGCCCGCCTGCTCCGCGATCAGGGCACGGGCCTCGTCCGGCGTGTGCGATCGGCCGAAGAACTGGTTGATGAGCGCCAGGTTCATCGGGAACGCGTAGACCTGCTCCCCGACGCGCGCGAACACCCGGTGCTGGTAGTCGGTGAAGTCCGTGAAGCGGTTGACGTACTCCCACACCCGCTCGTTCGAGGTGTGGAACAGGTGTGCCCCGTAGCGATGGATCTCGATCCCGGTCTCGGGTTCGGGCTCGGAGTAGGCGTTGCCGCCGATATGCGAACGCCGCTCGAGCACCAGGACGCGCTTGTCCAGCTCGGAGGCGGACCGCTCGGCGACGGTCAGGCCGAAGAAGCCCGATCCGACGATGACGAGGTCGTATCCCGGGTAACTCACGACTGCCGAGGGTAGCGGCGGCTGCCTGACGACGCGGGCGCACCCCGCCCACGTGACACCGCGATGCCGTTGCTCGGTGGGTGCAGCCCACGCGCGTGTAGCTTCGCCACGCTGTGACGAGTCGCGACAGCGGCGATCCAGGGGGTGTCCGACACGTGCAAGCAGGAGCGGCGGGCGCCGACATCCATGTCGTGGCGCTCTACGTCGTCGTCCTGTGGATGCCGGGCCTGCTCCTCGGCTGGCTCGCCGGGATGCGCAACTGGACTCTCGCCGCGGCCGCCCCGCTGCTGACCTACACCGTGGCAGGTATCGCCGGTCCGGCGTTCTCCGCAGTCCGGATTTCCTGGACGCCGGCGAGTGCGGGCGTCCTGCTGGCCATCCTGACCGCGGGGGCAGCAGCGCTCCGCTGGTCCGCGCGACGGCGCAACGTCGCAACGTCGCAAGACATCGAACGCCACTGGGCCGGTCGGGTCCACCTCGCGGTCGCCGCGGCGCTGGCCGCGGTCGTCGTCTTCGGCGCCGTCGTCATCTGGACCGGGATCGGCCGCCTGTCTGCGGTGCCGCAGGATTGGGATGCGGCTTTCCACGCCAACGGCATCCGGTGGATCGCCGACACGGGCGACAGCAGTCTCGTGGGGATGGGCAGGGTCAACTGGTTCGAGGACGGCGTCCAGGTCTTCTACCCCAACGCCTACCACCTGGTGGCCGCCACGGTCCTCCGGTTGACCTCCGCCGGGATACCGACCGTCCTCAACGCCCAGACCGTGCTTTTGCCCGGAATCTGCGCACTCGTCGTCGTCGCGCTCGTGCACCGGTTGCGTGGCAGGGCAGTGCTCGCGGTCGCCGCCGCGGCATGCAGCGTGTCCATCACCTCGTTCTACGACATGCTGTGGCGGGGCCCGCTACTGCCGTTCGTCACCGGCGCAGTGCTGATGCCGCTGGTCACCGTGCTGGTGCTCGATCTGCTCGACGCCGGCACCGGGCGGTCCCGATGGGTGCCCGGCCTGCTGTTCGCGTCAGGGTTGGTCGGGCTGATCTGCCTGAACCCGGCGACCTTGTTCAGTGCGGTCCTGTTCGTGGTGCCGGCGCTCGGACAGCGCTGGGCAAGCCGACCGCGCCTGCTGCGCAGGGAGCCGCTCGTCATCCTCGCCGCAGGCGTCGTGGCGGCGGTGCTGGCGCTTCCGCAGCTGCTGGCCTCACTGGGCAGCGCGGAGGGGGCGCCGTTCGATTGGCCCGCCACCCTGTCGCAGTCGGAGGCCGTGGGTCAGCTGCTCACGCTGTCCCACGGCGGGCTGCGCCCCCAGTGGTGGCTGGTGGTCGTGGGTACAGTCGGGCTCGCGAGGTACGCGAACCTGTCGCACCTGAGATGGATCGGCGTTGCGGGCGCCGCCTTCGGGGCACTGTTCGTCCTGTCGGCATCCTCGGACGCGTTCTGGGTGAATGCCATCACGCGGCCGTGGTGGAACGACCGCTGGCGGTTGATCGGACTGTGCGTGGTTCCGATCGCGGTGGTGGCCGGCCATGGTTTGGCCGAGCTGCAGCGATCGACCGCGGCCGCCCTGGTCGCGGCCGCGCGGATGTCGCGAGGTGATGGCGCGGTGACGGCGGGTGTCAGCAGAGCCGCACCCATCGTTGCGGTGGGAATCGTCGGCGCTCTGTTCGTCGGCGCATCGAATGATCTGTACCTCGACCGGAATGTCGCGCGCATGCGTCTGAGTGCACCGAATGGACCTGTCGTGTCGTCCCTGGAGGTCGAGGCCATGCATGCGCTCGCGGCAGTCGTGCCTGCCGGGCAGCGGGTGCTCAACGACCGTGGCGATGGGTCGGCCTGGATGTACGCGATCGCGGGAGTGCTCCCGGTTGCGGGGCACTACAACGCGTCGGGGATCGGCCCCGACGCGCAGCTGCTCGCCGACCGGTTCAACCGTTACCCCGACGACCCAGCGATCCAGGCGGCGGTCAAGCGGCTCAACATCTCCTACGTGATGCTGGACAGGGGCTTCGTCCGGCCCGCGTGGTCGCGAGCTCCCGGCCTGGTCGGGCTGGACGGCGCCAGCTGGCTGGACAAGGTGTACGAGAACCCCGACGCGGTCATCTTCCGGATCCGGTCGGGCATCCCCAGCCGTCCCTAGAGGGCGTGCCCGCCCTGGTCCGACCCGAGGCTTAGCGGAGGTTAAGGTTCCGCCCGATGTCCGGGAACTGGGCCGTGGGAACGGGCAACCGCGAGCGGACGTTCGCCGACGAACCCGGAGCACACCCACGCGGCCCGCTCGAGCACGTGTGCGCCGAGCCGTCGCCCACGTCGAGGCCGGCGAGCACCGGTGGACCCGCCGCACTCCGGCGGCTTGTCGTCGGTGCGGGCGAGGCGGCAGCCGCCCTGGGTGCGGCGGTTGTGGCGGTGCAGCTCAGCCGGTCCATCGTGGTCGATCCCCTGGACCGCGTCGGGCAGGTCAGCGGGGTCGCCGGTCTCGACCTGCGCTTCGTCGTGCTCGGGCTTCTGGTCTTGGCGGCGTGCGCCGCAGCGGGACGTAGGCCGGCGGCATGGGCGATCGTCAGCCCTATCGCGTGCGCCACGGTTGCCGGCCTCGCCACCGGTCTCGTCGCGGGCGGCATCCTGCTCGCGCTGCGCGGAACGCAGTGGCCGCTGTTCGCCAACTGGGGCGACTCCGGGCAGCTGATCAGGTGGGCCGACGACCTCCTCGCAGGACGGCCGGTCCCGGCCGACTACCCGCCCGTCGTGATCCACACGATCGCCGCACTGTCCGGATACACGGGCGACTCGACGGCGAGTGCGCTGCGCACCCTGCAGGTCGCCGGGACCGCGGTGTTCGGGCCGATCGCCTACCTGTCCTGGCGCCTACTCCTCACCCCGGCCTGGGCGCTGGCCGTCACACTCGTCGCCGCCATGCCGCTGCTCGAGCCGTACAAGCCGTACACGACGGTCGTGCTGGTCGCGCTCATCCCCGCCTTCATCGCCTTCCTGGGAGTCCTGGGCAGAACGGAGACGATGGCCTGGCGACGCGTGGTCGTGGTCGGCATCGGGACGGGCGCAGCGCTGGGGGTCCTGTTCAGCGTCTACTCCGGATGGTTCCTGTGGTCCGCGCCAGGGGTGCTCGTCGCAGCGCTGGCCGTGTTTCCGTGGCGGTCCGCGGTCCGGCGCGCGGCGGTGCTGCTGGGGCTGACCTCCACGGGGTTCGCCGTGGTGGCGGCGCCGCACCTGATCGGGCTGCTCCGCGCCGCAGGGACCGTCGAGGACCGATATTTCTACTTCGACACCATGGTCGACCCGGCCTATATCGCCATGTGGCGCAACGATCTCCCCGGTGCGGTCGACACGTGGCCGCCGGTGGGAGAGCTCGGCGGGGTGGGCCTCTTCACCGTCCTGCTGGTGGTGGGGATGGGCGTGGCCGTCGCGATCGGCGGCAGGCAGACCGCCGTCCTCACGCTGTGCACGTTGATGGCCGGTGCGTGGCTGCTGCGGTTCTGGCTCGCGTCCCAGATGTACGCCACCCAGTCCGTACAGCTCTACCCGAGGACGAGCGCCGAGATTCTCTACTGCCTCCTGCTGTTGACAGTCTTCGCGATCCACCTTGTGGTAGAGCGGGCGCGGCAACTGACGCTCGGCACCGGAGGCAACGGGTGGGTCTCGCGCCTGACGCCCCGCTCCCCGGCCCCGGCCGCAACGATCGGACTGCTCTGCGCAGCACTGCTGCTCGCACTCTCGGTCGGATCGTCCATCGCCGACCGATACATGCCGCGCAACGACGACTCTGTGGGTCTGCTCGCCTACGTCGCGCAGATGGTCCGGCAGCCCGACGGGCGGTGCCCGGACTTCAGCGCGCCGAACGACTGCGCGCCGGACCCCGGCCAGCTGCTCGATCGGACCGGACGCCAAACCCGTGCATCCTCGGGGAACGAGCACCTCACCCCAGGACGCTCGCGGTGACGGGCAGTCTGTGTCAGGGCAGGATCCTCCGACCGGTCGTCACCCGGCACCGTCGTACGCCGCCGAAGGCATGGCGGACCAGAGCGCGTACACCGCCCGAACCGCCGTGCCGGACCGCGGACGGCAGTTGCGTCAATGCGTTGATTCGCGACGAAAGGTGATGACGGGCGGCCGCAGCTGCCCGCGACCAACCGCGGGCGGCCATTCGTTCGGCCGCATCAATGAAGAACCCGCGCTCCTCCGCGAACCGGCGCCCGTCCGCTGCGTGGGCCGACGACACGGAGGCGCGATGCCGTCGGTAGCGGAAACACCGGGTGGGCTCGACGAGCAGCGACTCACCGTCGAGCACCATGTCGAGCACCAGCGCGAGATCCTGCACCACTGACAGGCCTTCCCGGAACCCGATGCGGCGCAACGGCTCGGCCCGCCAGCAGATCGACGGGAAGTACAGCCAGTTGCCCCGGAGGAGGCTCACTGCGAGATCCTGGCCGGCAAGCACGGTGGGTCCCGCCGCACGCGGTGCGTACACCCAACGCTTGCTCAGGTCGACAAGCGTGCGAACCAGCTCGCCGTGTTCGTCGACGACCTCCACCCCGGGCTGGATGATTGCGACATCCGGATGGGTCTGGTGAGCCTGCCGGACGGTACGGACGTACCCCGGCAGCATCAGGTCGTCCGACCCGATGATCACCGCCAGTTCGTGCTCGACCAGCGACACGCACTTCTGGAAGTTCCGGTTTATACCCAGGTTGTGCGCGTTGCGCTCGTACCGCACCCGCCGGTCGCCGAGCCCCGCGCACCAAGCGCCGAGCTTGTCATCCCCGGCGTCGCCGGAGTCGTCGACGATGGTGAGCCGCCAGTTCGGGTCGACCTGGTCGAGCACGCTGCGCACCGTCGCCTGTACGAGGTCCAACCGACCGTAGTGCGGCAGCATCACGTCGACCTGCGTCACCTGGTGCGGTCCTCGGCCACCACAGGCGCGCGGTCGCCGTCGCCCGTTGTCACAGTGACGATCTGCGGGGACAGCAGCCCCCGCTGCACGTTGACCACCTCGGCCTCTCGGATAGCGACGGTCCTGGCCAGCTCGGTGTAGCGCCGGTCCACCAGCCGGAACCGCTGGTACATGCTGAACATGCCCGCCATGAACGCCACGACGAGCGCGTACAGCACCAGGTCGGTACCGCGGCCGACGCCGAGCACATGGGCGATCGCGGTGAGGTCGTCGGGGCGCATGACCGCGTAGATGTTCGCGACGGCGAACAGCACCAGCGCGATCCGCTTGCTGGCCTGGACGTAGACCGCGTTGCTGCTGCGGATGAACACGATCAGGATGAGCAGCACCGCGAGCACGAGGACGAACTGGATGAGCATGATGATCAGCTTCCCCGGTGGCGGACGGAAAGGTCGAAGAGGATGTTCACGCCGTTGAGCAGCGACTGGCCCTTGCTGCGCGAGTACTGGGTGTAGCGGACCGAGACGGGTACCTCCTGCACCCGCCAGGACGAGCGGCCGAGGTAGGACACGATCTCGGACGCGTGCGCCATGCCGTTCATCGTGATCTGCAGATCGTCGGCGACCGCGCGGGTCAACACGCGCAGCCCGTTGTGCGCGTCGGTGAGCTTAAGCTTGCGGCCCGCCGGGCTCAACAGAACCGCCGTGCGGAGCACCCAGCGCTTGAGCAGCGGCACCGACTCCGGGTGCTCTGCGAACCGCGTGCCGAGCACGAGGTCGACCGCACCGGAGCGGGCGACCTCGACCATGGCCACAGCATCCTCAAGGCGGTGCTGACCGTCCGCGTCGAACGTGACGAAGTACCGCGCACCCGGCTGTGCTCTCGCATAGCAGAGGCCAGTCTGAAGAGCCGCGCCCTGTCCGAGGTTCACCGGATGTCGCACCAGGTGGGCCCCGGTACGAAGCACCACCTCCGACGATCCGTCGTGACTGCCGTCGTCGACGCACACCACGTTCGGGAAGACGGCGAGGAGTTGCCGGATCACCGACTCGAGCACCTGCGCCTCGTCGTAGACAGGGATAACGACCCAGACGTCATCGTTGACTCGACCATCATTGGTCACGTCAAACGCTCCTTCGTTTTCGCCGCCTTTGCCGCCTTCCGGGCATAATGGCAGCGTCAACCTACCGGCGCCGACCCGATGGGGACGCCGGGGCGGATCCGAAGCCGAGTTGGCGCAGGGCGCGGACGACACCCACCACAAGGACGCCGAGCACGACGAGAGGTCCGACAAGCTGGGCGCACAGCGCTGCCCCGACCGGTTCCGGCATCAGCACGAGCAGCGCGAGGAACACGATGGAGCCGGCGATCCAGCCGAGCGTGACCAACCGCTGCCGGCCGAGCGCCACCAGGGTGGGCTGCACGACCAGCACCGTCATCATCACGAGGGTGGCCGCGCCGAGCAGCCCGAGCACTGTGGCCGACGGGCGATAGGCAGTGTTGAACAGTGCCTCGGCGGCCCATGGGCCAAGCCAGACACACCCGACGACCCCGATCGCGCCGACCGCAAACACCAACGCCACGGCCTGCCTGAGCCGTCGCTCCAGCGTCTGGTGGTGCCCCAGCGTGGCCGCTCGGGTGAGCTTCGGCAGGAGCACGGCCTGCACGGGGGCGAACAGGAACAGCGGAATACGCGCCAGCACGAACGTCGATCCGAAGACCCCGGCCGTCACAAGGTCGTCCGGCGAGCGGTACGTCACGACGACGGGAGCGAGGTTGGCCACCAGCTGGCTGAGCGACGTGGCCACCACCAGGTACGACAGCGAGCGAGCCATCCCCTCGACGGGGGCCGGCACGGTCGCGGCCGGGGCCAGCCGCAGCCCCGGAGCAACACTCAGGGCGGCGACGGCCGAACCGACGGCGAACGCCATTGCGTACCCGGTCGGCCACGGCAGCGCCAGCACGAGCAGAAGCAGGCACGGCAGCAACCGGGCCGCACCCTCGACGTAGAGCGTGCGCGCGTATGCCGGGAACCGCTGCTGCCCGCCCAGGAGTCCGCGTGCCCAGTAGACGGCACCCGACCCGGCGATGGCGACGATGAGCGCGACGAGCATTCCCGGCCGTGCGTCGAGCACGCGGCTCAGCACCAGTGGCCACGCGCCGAGCACCAGAACCACGAGGGCACCGAACGAGCAGAGCGCCAGCAACCCCGCCCGGCGTGCGATCGGCCGGAGTGGCTCACCGCGAGCCGTCGCCGCACTCACCGCCCGGCTCGTCTCCTGTTCCAGCGCGGCGAAAATGCCCGGACCGATGATGTTCACGAGCAGGTACAGCGAGATGAGAGCGCTCAGAACGCCAGCATCTGCCGGATCGCCGAAGACGTGACCGACCACGGCGACGAAGGCATATCCCGCTGCACCGAGGACGCCGAGCCCGATCGCCAGGTGCACGGCGGTACCCACGCGCCCGTCGATCGTCACGGCGGCACGGTAGTGGGCGGTGCGCGTTTAGCTGGGTTCAGCACCGTGCGAGCGTCACGAACTCGTTGTAGGGAAAGACCCGGCCGAGAAGGCGTGGGAAGGGAAAGGAGAACTGACGCTCCACCGTGAGCCCGAGGGTGTTGCACAACCCAGCAACCTCGGTGAAGCCGCAGAAGCGGACATGGGTGCTGTCCGTGGCGTAACCCCGTTCCTGTGGGGTGATCAGCACGACCTTGCCGCCGGCGCGGACGAAGGGCAGGTAGGTCTGCAGCACCCGAACAGCGTCCGGCTCGGACATGTGCTCGACGACATGCGCGGCGAGCAGGCTGTCGAACGAGCCCTTCCGCGCCCGCGGGCCGCCGAGGAACTCCTCGGACGTGTAGGCCTCGAGGCCGCGCCCGCGCGCCACGGCGACGGACGCCGCATTGTGGTCGACGCCCACTCCGGAACCGCCGAGGTGCATCAGGTTACGACCGATACCGCATCCGACGTCCAGCACGGAGCCGAGGTCCAGGCGCCGAACGTTCCACCGATACGGCGCCTGCACGTCGAGCCATCGTTTCCCATGGGCCTGCTCAAGCCTCTGCAGACGTTCGGCGTAGTCAGGCGCGTCGGTGCGCGGCCGGCCCTCTGGAGCGGTCACGACGGTCAGTGTGTCGCCACACTCGTGGGTCGGCAAACCCGCCCGACCACGATCCGCACCCGGGTCGCGCCTCAGACTTCGGTCCCGGCAGAGCGACGTCGGCCAGCACCTGGTCCGGCGCTAGGATTTCGCAGTGCGAGCGGCAGTGACTGGTGGGGCAGGCTTCATCGGTTCGAACCTCGTCGACGCCCTGATCGCAGACGGTGCCGACGTTCTCGTCATCGACGATTTCAGCCACGGGTCCCTACCCAACCTGTCCGACGCGGTAAGCCGGGGAGCCGAACTCGCCGAGGTCGACGTGCGTGACGGCGCCCGGGTGCACCGCGCCATGCTCGCGTTCCGACCCGATGTGGTGTTCCACCTCGCGGCCCAGATCGACGTCAGGACCTCGATGGTCGAGCCGGCCATGGACGCGGCAGTCAACGTGCTCGGCTCGGTGAACGTCTTCGCTGCAGCACTTGCCGCAGGAACCCGCCGCGTGGTCAATACGTCGACAGGTGGTGCCATCTACGGGGAGACCGACCTCGTCCCCACGCCGGAGACCACGCCGGCCGATCCCATCTCGGCCTACGGGCTGAGCAAGCAGACAGCCGAGCGCTACGGTCGATGGTTCCGGCGCAGCCACGGTCTCGATGTCGTGACCTTGCGGTACGGCAACGTCTACGGCCCCCGCCAGGGCCCGCGGGGCGACACGGGTGTCATCGCGATCTTCTGCGACCACGTGCTCTCCGGCAGTCGACCCACCGTGTTCGGAGACGGCAGCCAGACGCGCGACTACGTGTTCGTCGGAGACATCGTGGCGGCGAACCGGGCGGCGGCGGCGGCCGACCTTTCGCACGACACGTACAACGTCGGCACGGGCAAGGAGATCGACGTACTCACCGTGGTGGCTGCCGTAGCGGAAGCAGCGGGGGTGGAACCGGCCACGTTCGTCCCGGAGTTCCGGCCGGCCCGGGCAGGCGAGGTGCAACGCAGCTGTCTGGACGTGTCGCGAGCGCGTGACGAGCTCGGCCTCACTGCGTCGACCGACCTCAGGGACGGCCTGCGGGCGACGCTCGGCTGGGTCCGCACAGTGTTGCCCGAGGAGCTGACCGACGCGCCTCCGCAAGGACGGGCGATATGAGCGGGACGCTCCGTGTGAACGAGACGTCGATCCCGGGTCTGCTGCGCATCGACCTCGTGGTGCACCAGGACGGGCGCGGCTGGTTCAAGGAAGGCTTCCAGCGCGCGAAGCTCGAGGCGCAGGGTTTTCCGCCGTTCGAGGTCGTGCAGAACAACGTCTCCTTCAATTCCGAGGTCGGCGTCACCCGGGGTATCCACGCCGAGCCGTGGGACAAGTACATCTCGCTTGCGCACGGCCGAGCGTTCGCCGCGATCGTCGACCTGCGGGCCGGACCCACGTTCGGCCGGTCGGAGACATTCGAGCTGCACCCAGGCAATTCGATCTTCGTGCCCCGGGGATGCGGCAACTCCTACCAGACCCTCACCCCCGACGTCGTCTACACCTATCTCGTCAATGAGCACTGGTCGCCGGATGCCTCGTACACCCTGGTGCAGGCGTTCGATCCGGCGCTGGGTATCGATTGGCCGATCAACGAGGAGGTTGCCATCCGCTCGGACAAGGACCGAGCGCATCCGCCGCTCTCCGACGTCATGCCGGTGAGGGTGTAGGTGCGGGCGCTGATCCTCGGAGCCGGCGGGCAGGTCGGCCGCGCACTGGCCGCGGCGCTGCCGCAGGCCATCGCGCTGTCCCGGAAGGGGCTCGACATCACCGCAGCGGCCGGCGCGGACATCGACTGGTCCGGCTTCGACACGCTCGTCAACGCCGCCGCGTTCACCGACGTCGACGGTGCGGAGAGCACGGACGGGCGGGCCGCGGCCTGGCGGGCCAACGCCGCTGGGCCTGCCTCCCTCGCGCACGTGGCGGCGGAGCACAACCTGACGCTGGTCCACCTCTCCACCGAGTACGTCTTCGACGGCCGAGCCGACGAGCCGTACCCCGAGGACGCTCCCATCGCCCCGCTCAGCGCATACGGCGCGTCGAAGGCGGCCGGCGACCTCGCTGTCGGCATGGTGGAGCGTCACTATCTGATCCGTCCGACCTGGGTGGTGGGCGAAGGCCGTAATTTCGTCCGCACCATGCTCGCCCTGGCCGCCAGGGGTGTCGAGCCGACCGTGGTGGGCGACCAGATCGGTCGACCGACGTTCGCGCAGGACATCGCCGCAGCGATCGTGCACCTCGTCTCGACGGGTGCCCCGTACGGGCCCTACCACGTGACGGGCAGCGGGGAACCGGCGTCGTGGGCCGAGGTCGCGAGGACGACCTACGCCCTGTCCGGGCACCGCGATCTAGCCGTCACCGAGACCTCCAGCGAGGCCTACTTCGCCGACAAGCCGCAGGCTGCCCGGCGACCGCTCAACAGCGTGCTGGAGCTGTCCCGGGCCGAGCGGGCCGGTGTGGCGCTGCCGAACTGGCGCGACCGGCTGGCGGACTACGTCAGCGCCGGCCTTTCCTGAGCGGCTCCCACCACGACCGGTTGTCGGCGTACCACCGCACCGTCGCGGCCAGGCCCTCGTCGAACGGAACCCGCGGGGCGTATCCGAGCTCGTCGGCGATCTTCGACCAGTCCACGGAGTAGCGCCGGTCGTGGCCCTTGCGGTCGGGGACAGACACGATCATCGAGGCGTCAGCGCCCACCGCGTCGATCAGCCGGTGCGTCAGCTCGCGGTTCGTGAGCTCCGTGCCGCCGCCGATGTTGTAGATCTCGCCGTCGCGACCCTTCTCGGCCACCAACTGGATGCCGCGGCAGTGGTCATCGACATGCAGCCAGTCGCGCACGTTCAACCCGTCGCCGTAGAGCGGGACCTTCTTTCCCTCGATCAGGTTGGTCACGAACAGGGGGATGACCTTTTCCGGGAACTGATGCGGTCCATAGTTGTTCGAGCAGCGCGTGATGCACACCGGCAGCCCGTGGGTGCGGTGGTAGGAGCGCGCGAGCAGGTCCGCCGACGCCTTCGATGCCGAGTACGGCGAGTTCGGCTCCAGTGCGTGTGTCTCGGGCCATGCACCGTGGTCGATCGAGCCGTACACCTCGTCGGTGGACACCTGAACGAAGCGGGTCACCCTCGCCTCCAGCGCGGCCTGCAGCAGCACCTGCGTGCCCACGACGTTGGTGGAGACGAAGTCGGCCGCGCCCGTGATCGAACGATCCACGTGCGACTCGGCCGCGAAGTGCACGACGACGTCCGTGCCCGCCATGGCCTCGGCGACCGTGTCGGCATCGCGAATGTCGCCGTGGACGAACCGTAGCCGCGGGGAGTCGGCGCACGCCGCCACATTGGTCAGCGTGCCGGCGTAGGTGAGCAGGTCGAGCACCACCACGTCCGCGTTGACGTAGGCCGGGTACGCGTCGCTCAGGAGCGACCGGACGTAGTGCGACCCGATGAAGCCCGCACCGCCGGTGACGAGAACCTGCACGTCGCTCCTTTCGTCCGTTCCTCGCTCCGAGCGACTCGGCGCGTCTTCCTCAATGTCGTAGCTTGAACGATGTTGCTACGTCCATGACGTACTCGCCGTAACCCGACTTCGCCTGCCGCTCGCCCAGCGCGTAGCAGGCCGCAGGGTCGATGTAGCCCATCCGCATCGCGATCTCCTCGATGCAGGCGATCCGGATACCCTGCCGGTTCTCGAGCACCCGTACGTACTCACCCGCCTCCAGCAACGACTCGTGCGTGCCGGTGTCGAGCCAGGCGAACCCGCGCCCGAGATCCAGGAGGCGGGCGGTGCCGCGCTCGAGGTAGGCCCGGTTGACGTCCGTGATCTCCAGCTCACCCCGCGCGGAGGGTCGCAGCCCGCGGGCGATCTCGACCACGTCGTTGTCGTAGAGGTAGAGCCCCGTGACGGCATGGTTGGAGCGCGGATGCTCCGGCTTCTCCTCGATCGACAACAGCCGTCCATCCTCATCGGCCTCCGCCACACCGTAGCGCTGGGGGTCGCGCACGGGGTAGCCGAACAGGGCGCAGCCGGCGCGGCCGGCGGTGATGTCGGCAATAGCGTTCTGCAACATCCCGGAGAATCCGGGGCCGTGGAAGATGTTGTCGCCGAGGACGAGCGCAGCGGCCTGGTCACCCACGTGCTCCGCACCGATGACGAATGCCTCCGCCAGCCCGTTGGGCTGCATCTGCTCGGCGTAGTCGATTCGCAGACCCAGCTCCTCACCGGTGCCGAGCAACCGCCGGAACTGCGGCAGGTCGTGCGGCGTGGAGATGAGCAGGATCTCCCGAACGCCCGCGAGCATCAGCACGGACAGCGGGTAGTAGATCATCGGCTTGTCATATACCGGCAGGAGCTGCTTCGACACGGCGCGGGTGATCGGCCACAGTCGCGTTCCGGAGCCACCGGCCAGGATGATGCCCTTCATCGCCGCAGATCGTGTCACGCCGCGCTCATCACCCTGTCGGACGGGAGTGCGGTTCAGCCGGCGCCGGGTAGCAGGACCATCCGGCCCGGACCCTCGGCCCACTGGTAGGCGGGCCATTGCAGGGCGCCCGCCGGCGTCTCCCCCCGCTGGAACACCAGCCGGGCATCGAGCGGGCGGGGCTGCTGGGTCCGATCGAGATGCAGGTAGTTCAGCCTGATCAGGGTGCGCGCGAGCCAACCGCTTTGCTCCTCCCGCGCCTCGATCGCCCCAAGCACCCGGCCGCGGTCGGAGAACGGGTCGACGATGCGACACTCGCAGTAGTAGGCCAGCGTCCCGATCTCTCCCGGGCTCTCGACGATGCCTGCGCCGACAAGGCCGCGCAGGTCGTCGCCGATGCGCTCGTACTGGGCCGTGGTGGCCCAGTTCGTCGAGATCGGTGCCCGCAGCCATGGAGTTCCGTGGTCCGCGTCGAACCAGGCCATAGCGAACCCGAGCACGACCGCGACGACGAAACCTGCCGCCGCCAGCAGACGGAGCCGAACCTCCGGCCAGTGGGCGAGAACGCGGCCCAGGACGAGAACAGCGCACACCGTCATTCCGCTGATGAGGGGTGCGTAGTACCAGTGGTAGGGCGGAGTGCTCAGGACGCAGTAGGCGAAGTAGTGGGCCGCTGCTCCGACGCCGGCCACGGCTGCGGTGCGATGTGCCGCGTCCCGGTGGCCGAAGAGCCGCGCCATCAGCACCACGAGCAGCGCGGCGGCTCCGAGCAGTACGGGTAGGAAGGCCAGTGCTGTGGCGATGGGAGTGCCTCTCCAGTACAGGAGCGCCCCGTCCCAGTAGCCGAAACCGGCCCACGTGGGCGAGCCGGCTTTCATGATGAGCGTGTCGGGCAGCGCCGAGCCCAGCACGAACCAGGTCCACAGGTGCCACGGGCCGGCCACCAGAGCCGCCACTGCGAACGCACGGACGACCCGACGGCGGATGCCAGGAAACCCGACGGCCGCAACCAGGACGACGACGGCGAGGTCCGGACGGGCAAGGAACGCCAGCCCGCTCACCACCCCGAAGGCGGTGCACCGGCCCTCGGCGCCGAACCGGAGCAGGCCGATGGCGAGAGTGGCCACGAGGTAGGACTCCAGCCCCACCGTCGAGAGCAGGAGCGGATTGAGCAGGAGCAGAGCCACGCCCACGTACGGCGTTGCACGGCTCAGCCCGAGCAGCGTCGTGAGAGTGGTGAGCCACCGCGTCGCGAGCACGACGGAGGCGACGAACAGCACGCCCACCGCGACCTGTGCGTTCCGCAGGACGAAGGTGATCGCCCCGAGCAGGATCACGTTCAGGGGAGATGTGGCGCTGTTGGCCGTCTCGTCGGCGATCAGGCCCCAGTGGAGATGGAATGCGAGGTTCCGGGCGTACGTCATCGTGATGTACGCGTCATCGATCAAGGCGCGATGGACGAGCAGGAAGGCGGCGCTCGCCGCGAGGGCTACCCCCGCCAGCATCACGAGGTCCGGGACGACAGGCGCGACACGGAGGGCCGTTGCACGCGCGGCACTCGGGTCGATCACGCGAGCGGATGTCATCCAGCACCTCCTCGACGGACGGGGACGTAGGACCGGTCCGTGCCGCGGGACCGTGGCGGACCGCTGCGAGGGTCGAGCCCTCGGGTCAGGCGTAGACGGCGAGGACGAGCGTGCCGATCCAGAGCACGGCCAGCACCTGCAGGACGCGATCGGCCAGCGCGAGCTCCTCCGGCTCGCCGCCGTTGCCGGAGTCGACGTCCACGGAGTAGCGCAGCACCGCGATCACGAACGGCACGATGGAGATCACCGACCAGACGGTGTTGTGCCGCTCCGCGCGGATCTCGAACGCCCAGAGGGAGTACGTCGTGATCAGGACGGTGGCCGACAGCGCCCAGACGAACCGCAGGTACGACGCGGAGTAGCTCTCCAACGACTTGCGGATCTTCGCGCCGGTACGTTCGGCCAGCATCATCTCCGCGTACCGCTTGCCGGCCACCATGAACAGCGACCCGAAGCCCGCCACCAGCAGGAACCACTGCGACAGCGCGATCCCGGTGGCGGCGCCGCCCGCGATCGCCCGGAGCAGGAAGCCCGACGCGACAACGCAGATGTCGAGCACCGGCTGGTGCTTGAGCCAGTAGCAGTAAGCCAGCTGCACCGCGATGTAGACACCGAGCACGATCACCAGCTGCACGCTCGCCAGCAGGCTCAACGCCAGCGCACCGAGCAGCAGCACGACGGCCACCGACAGGGCGAGCCGAGGAGCCACGATGCCCGCTGCGATCGGACGGTTGCGCTTGGTCGGGTGCGCCCGGTCGGCGGCCACGTCGTTGGCGTCGTTCACGAGGTAGATGCCCGAGGCGGCCAGCGAGAAGGCCACGAACGCGACCGCGAGGTGGATCGCGATGCCTGCGGTGAACAGGTCGCCAGCGACGAAGGGCGCCGCGAGCACCAGAACATTCTTGACCCACTGCCGCGGCCGCATCGTCTTGAGGACGCCGCGGGTGACGCTCACCGGGGTGCGGGGCGGCGCCGCCTGGTTGGCGGGCACGTCCGTGCTGGTCATTTGTTCCCCTCCTGGGCGCGCAGTGCAGTGGGACGCCGCGCCAGCCGCCGAGCGGCGACCGCTACCGCGGCACCGAGCACGGAGCCCGCGACGACGTCGGTGGGGTAGTGCACGCCCAGCACCATGCGCGACAGGGCCATCGGCGGCACCAGCGCCGCCACCAGCGGCTTGCGTAGCAGGGCGCCGAACACGACGGCCGCAGCCGTGGTGGAGGTGGCGTGCGCGGACGGGAAGCTCAACTTGCTCGGTGTGCCGGCGAGCACCTGGACGCGGGGGTTGTCCGGCCGGGGCCTGCGCACCACGCGCTTGACCCCCACGGACGCGCCGTGTGCCACGGCGACGGCTGCGGCGGCGGCGACCCACTCGCGCCGCCTCCGCCGGTCGATCATCGCGCCGAGAGCGCCGATCAGGAGCCATCCCGCGGCGTGCTCGCCGAACAGGGACATCCCGCGTGCGACCCGCACGACCGGCGGGCTGCCGATCCGGGCCTGCACGGCCTCGAGGACGCGCACCTCGAAGGGGGCGGGTGGGACGTCGACAGTGCTCGCCGGGGCGATGGCGGGGACGCGCGTCCGGCCAGGGCGGTCAAGGAGTTCGGCCACGGTGCGGGGGCCTCCAGTGCGGCATGGCGGGGCTGGCCCGCGCCGGTCGGTGCGGCGTGGTGTCGCGGGCGAGTGCCCGAAGCCGCGCGGTGCGATGCGCTGTGTCGGGCCCTGATGCTACGCCCGGTCACCACGAGTAGCCGGTAGCGGTGCCGTTCCGACACTGGTCGTCGCCTCGCATGCTCAGAACCAGCGTTCGAGCACCAGCGCCAGCCCGTCGTCGCCGTTGCTCGCCGTGACCTCGTCGGCCACGTCGAGCAGGGCCGGGTGCGCGTTACCCATCGCCACGCCGTGCCCGGCCCAGCGCAGCATCTCCAGGTCGTTCGGCATGTCCCCGAACGCGATGACGTCGGCCGCGGTGAGCCCCTGCTCGTGGGTCACCTCGGCGAGCCCGGTCGCCTTCGTGACGTTGTGCGGCGAGATCTCGACGAGCCCGCGGGGATGCGAGAACGTCAGGTCGGCTGCGTCGCCGACCACCGGGGCCAGTGCCGCTACCATCGCGTCGCTCGACAGCTGCGGACACCGGACGAGCAGCTTGACCGCAGGCCGCGACAGCAGCTCCGACCGCGCGACGACGGCGTTGTCGGCATCCGGCCAGGCGTGCAGGTAGCTCGGCTCGGCGACGAACGGTGCGGAGTCGTCGAACGCCCCCGCCCCGACGCGCTCGACGGCCAACCCGCAACCGGGCAGCGCCACCGCGGCGGCCTCCGCGAGGCGCGCGAGGGTGGCCGGGTCGAGCGTGTGCGACGAGAGCACGCGGTCGTCGAGGGCGTCGTAGAGCACGGCGCCGTTGGCGCACACCGCGAGGCGCGCGACCCCCAGCTGATCCACCACCGGCGGAATCCACCGGGGTGGACGCCCGGTGACCAGCACGAACTGCACTCCGGCTGCCACCGCCCTGCCGATCACCGCGGCGGCGCGCCTGCTCACCCGGTCGTCGGGGTCGAGGAGCGTGCCGTCGACATCCGTGGCGACCAGGCGGGGGGCTTGCACAACGCCAGCCTACGGATCCGTCCGCGCCGCCGGCCCCGACGCTCGTGGCGAGCGGTCAGCCCGTTCCCGGTTCCGCTCCCAGCCGGAGGCTGCCGCCCCGGATCATGTCCCCGGGTCCGGCCTGGTCACAGCCGCACCGGCATCAGCAGTGACACCGACCGCGACGAGCGGATGACCAGCGGTGCGATCGGCCCGTCCAGGGAGAGCAGCAACTGGCCCTCGCCGCCCGCGTCGAGTGCCTCGAGCAGGAACTCGCGGTTCACCCCGACGCCGTCGCCGTCCGGGTCGACGGTGATCCCGCCGTCCGGGGTCGGCCCGAGCACCGCCACCGCGAACTCCGCCCCGTCCTGCTCGCGACGCATGGTCCGGACCGGTCCTGCAACGAGCGCCGCTCGCAGCGCGGGCTCGACCGGCACCGGCCGGCCCATGTCGCCGAGCAGCCTGCGGTAGTCCGGGAAGTCGTCGAGGATGAGCGCCCCGCGGAGCACGTCGTCATCGGACAGCACGGTGATGGTGGTTCCGTCGACGGCGATCGCCACGACGCCTGCGTCGGGAATACGGTCGGCCAACCCGGCGGGTACGACGGCCGCGACCGGTGGCCCGTCGAGCGTGAGCACGGGCGCGGACGAGACCGCGAGCCGGTATCGGTCGGTGGCGACGAGCGTGACCGCCTCTGCGGTGACGTCCAGCAGCACGCCGGCCAGCACAGGCAGGTCCGGATCGGCTCCGACGGCGAACCGGACGGCGCGCAGCGCGTCCGCCAGTTCGGGCCCGCGGACGGTGACGGTGGTTGGTGACACGGGATGTTCCTCCTGCTCGATCAGGGACCGGACGGAGGAGAGCTCGCGGCGGGCGTCGACGAGCCCCTGCTCCAGGCGGTGCAGGTGCGCGGCCAGCAACTCGTCGACGGCAGCGGGATCGTCTCGGCACGCCAGCACCTCGCGGATCCCGGCGATCGGCATGCCGACCCGGCGTAGCACCGCGACGAGCCGGGCCGCGAGCACCTGTTCGGGTGCGTAGGAGCGGTAGCCCGTCCGCGGGTCGACATGGGCCGGCACGAGCACCCCGGCGCCGTCGTAGAACCGCAGGGCGCTGACGGTCAGGCCGCTCTCCCGGGACATCCGCCCGATCCCGCGCAGGCTCTCCACGATCAACGACCCTCGTGTCTCGACACGGTCGAGAGTCAACCGTGGATCCCGACGTCCGCTCTAGGAGCCGCTCGGTGGCCGGCCAC
>JAODNO010000482.1 GCA_025465235.1 Pseudonocardia sp. | reverse complement strand
GCCGATCTTCGAGATCGCCGACTTCGGTGTGGTGGGCGACCTGTTCAAGGTGGCCCCACAGCTCAAGGACGAGATCGCCAAGCGCAAGGGCTGACCTCCGCGCCGGCCGCAACCTGCCCGTGCCCTGGACGGTGACCACCGTCCGGGGCACGGCGCGCGTCCGGGGCCGCGTCGCCCGCCGCGGTGTTCATCCGGGTGCCACCGCCGGTCGACGCCCGCGGGGGCGCGCGTTCGTCCACGTCCCGTACCAACACCGGCGTGACCTCATCGCAGGTTCTGGCCCGGACCCCGCAGGCCGCCACATCCCGCTACTCGCTCCTGATCACCACCGACCCCGACGAGGTGCGCGAGGCCCAGCGGCTGCGTCACCGCGTCTTCGCGGACGACCTCGGCGCCGTGCTGCACACTCCCGAGCCCGGGCTCGACATCGACCGCTTCGACGAGTTCTGCGACCACCTGGTGGTACGCGAGGACACCACCGGCGAGATCGTCGGAACCTATCGGATGCTGCCACCCGCCCGCGCTCGTGCCGCTGGCGGCCTCTACATGGAGTCCGAGTTCGCGATCGACGAGATCGCGCCGCTGCGGCCGTCGCTCGTGGAGACCGGGCGGTCCTGCGTGCACCCCGACCACCGTGACGGGGCGGTCGTCGGGCTGGTCTGGGCCGGCATCGCGCGGTACATGCTGCTCACGGGGAACCGCTGGCTGGGCGGCTGCGCCAGCGTCCCGCTGGCCGACGGCGGCGCGCTCGCCGCGAGCACGTGGGACCGGGTGCGCATGCGGAACTTCTCCCCGGAGCCCTACCGGGTGCGGCCGCTGCGGCCGTGGGACGCGGCCGGCCCCGCCCGGCAGGACCGGGCCCTGATGCCGCCGCTGCTGCGGGGCTACCTGCGGCTCGGAGCGTGGGTGTGCGGGCCGCCCGCGCACGACCCGGACTTCGACTGCGCCGACTTCATGGTGCTGCTGGGGCTCGATCACATGGACGACCGGTACGTGCGCTTCTTCCTCGGCGGCGACGCGGGATGACCGGTGGGGCGATGACGGGGATGGTGCTCTCGCACCCGGTGCAGGTGGCGCCCGGCTGGGCGCCGTCGTCGCCGTGTGGGCCGGGATGCCTGCCGGTCGCCGACGGCCCGGCCGCGTCACGGCTGCGGGTGGCCGTACGGCTCGTGGGGCTGGTGGCGGTGCTGCTCACGACCGTGCTGGTCGGTGCCGCGCTGGGCGTGCCGCTGCTGGGCGGACCGTCGCGGGACCACTGGTTGCGCGCCTGCTGCCGCGCCGCGCTGCGCGCCGTGGGGGTGCGCCTGCGGATCAGTGGCGGCGGTTACACCGACGGTGCGGGCGTGCTCGTCGTCGCCAACCACCTGTCGTGGATCGACGTACTCGCGATGTGCGCGGTGCAGCCGGTGCGGATGCTGGCCAAGAGCGAGGTGCGGCACTGGCCGGTGATCGGCGGGCTGGCCGCACGGACCGGCGCCCTGTTCGTCGACCGTGCCGGGCTTCGTGCGCTCCCCGCGACGGTCGCCGCCACGGCGGAGGCACTGCGCTCCGGCGCCGCTGTCGGCGTCTTCCCCGAGGGCACGACCTGGTGCGGCACGGTCGCCGGGGAGTTCCGGCGGGCGGCGTTCCAGGCGGCGATCGACGCGGGGGCGCAGGTGCGGCCGGTCGCGATCGGGCTGCGGCGCCCGGACGGGACACCGGAGCGGTCGGCGGCGTTCGTCGGCGACCAGACGCTCTGGGACTCGCTGTGCCGGGTGCTGCGGCTGCGCGCGCTGGTCTGCGAGCTGACGGTCCTGCCACCGATCCCCGCCCGTTCCGCGGCGGACCGCCGGGAGCTGGCCCGGCTGGCGGGCGACGCCGTCGGGGCGATCACCGGCGTCCCGCACGCGGTTGCGCGGGACCGGGCGGCCGTCCGGACCATCGGTGTGACGCGCGACGCGGCCGCATAGCACACCGCCCGCCCGCGCCGGGCGCACCGCCACGCGGCGACTACCCTGGCGCCCGACAGGACGACCGGGACGGGTGGCCCACCTCAATGGCAGCGAAGAGCTCTGTGACAGCCCCAGCGATCTACCTCGACCACGCCGCCACCACGCCCATGCTCGACGCGGCGGTGGAGGCGATGAGCGCTGCGATGCGCCGTACGGGCAACGCATCCTCGCTCCACACCGCGGGCCGCCGGTCCCGACGAGAGGTCGAGGAGGCCCGCGAGCAGATCGCGGCCGCGGTGGGGGCCCGCCCCTCGGAGATCGTGTTCACCACCGGCGGCACCGAGAGCGACAACCTGGCGGTCAAGGGCCTCTACTGGTCCCGCCGGGCCGCTGATCCGCGCCGCACGCGCGTGCTGGTCTCGGCGATCGAGCACCACGCCGTACTCGACTCGGCGCACTGGCTCGCCGAGCACGAGGGCGCCGAGGTGGAGTTGCTGGAGGTCGATGAAGTCGGGCGGGTCCGTCCCGAGACGCTGCGCGCCGCACTCGCCCACGAACCCGAGCGGGTGGCGCTGGTCTCCGTGATGTGGGCCAACAACGAGGTCGGCACCGTCAACCCGATCCGCGATCTCGCCGCCATCGCCCACGAGTTCGACGTCCCGATGCACACCGACGCCGTACAGGCCGTGGGCGTCCTGCCGGTGGACTTCGGCGCCTGCGGGGCCGACGCGCTCACCCTCACCGGACACAAGCTGGGCGGCCCTTACGGAGCAGGGGTGCTGCTGGTCGGGCGACAGGTCGCGCTGACGCCGCTCCTGCACGGTGGCGGACAGGAGCGCGACGTCCGCTCCGGCACCCTGGACACTCCGGCCGTGGTGGGCCTGGCCACCGCCGTCGAGCTGGCGGCGGCAGGCTCTGCCCGCCGGGCGGCCACCCTCGCCGGCCTCCGCGACGACCTCGTCGGAAAGATCCTCGCGACCGTTCCCGACGCCACGCTCAACGGCGACCAGGGCACGGGTGTCGTCGAGGGCGGTCCGTCGCGGCTGCCGGGCAACGCGCACCTGTCCTTCCCCGGCTGCGAGGGCGACAGCCTGCTCATGCTGCTCGATGCGCACGGCATCGAGTGCTCCACCGGATCGGCGTGCACGGCAGGCGTGGCGCAGCCCAGCCATGTGCTGCTCGCCATGGGCGCCGACGAGGCCACGGCCCGCGGATCGCTGCGGTTCTCCCTCGGCCACACCTCCACGCCCGCCGACGTCGACGCGGTCGCAGCCGTGATCGGGCAGGTCGTGGAGCGCGCGCGCCGGGCGGGGCAGCCGGCATCGGCCACGCGATGAGAGTGCTGGCCGCCATGAGCGGCGGCGTGGACTCAGCCGTCGCCGCGGCACGGGCCGTCGACGCCGGGCACGACGTCGTTGGGGTGCACCTCGCGCTGTCGGAGACCCCCGCCGCTCTGCGCGCCGGTTCCCGTGGCTGCTGCTCCCGGGAGGACGCCGCCGACGCGCGGCGGGCCGCCGACGTGCTCGACATCCCGTTCTACGTCTGGGACTTCGCGGCGCGCTTCACCGAGGACGTCGTCGACGACTTCGTGGCCGAGTACGCGCAGGGGCGCACGCCCAACCCCTGCCTGCGGTGCAACGAGAAGATCAAGTTCTCTGCCCTGCTCGATCGCGCCCTGGCCTTGGGATTCGACGCGGTCTGCACGGGGCACTACGCGCGGCTCGTGCGGGACGCCGACGGCACCCACGAGCTCCGCCGCGCCGTCGATGCGGGCAAGGACCAGTCGTACGTGCTCGCGGTGCTGACGTCACGCCAGCTGGCGCACGCGATGTTCCCGATCGGCGACACCGGGAAGCCCGCGGTGCGGGCCGAAGCTGCGGAGCGCGGGCTGCGGGTGGCCGACAAGCCCGACAGCCACGACATCTGCTTCATCCCCTCCGGCGACACCCGCGGGTTCCTCGTGGAACGGCTGGGCGCGCAGCCCGGCGCGATCGTCGACGACGCCACGGGGGCCGAGCTGGCCCGTCACGACGGCGTCCACGGCTTCACGGTGGGGCAGCGCAAGGGCCTCGGGGTCCACGCCCCCGCCGGCGACGGCCGCCCCCGGTACGTCCTGGGCATCGAGCCGGTGAGCGGCACGGTGCGGGTCGGGCCGGCCGACGCGCTGGACGTCCGCTCGATCGAGGCCGAGCGCCCGGTCTGGAGCAGCGGCCGCCCGCCCGGTGAGCGGTTCGCGTGCGTGGTGCAGGTGCGGGCGCACGGCGGGCTGGCCGCGGCGGTGGCGGAGCCCGCTGCCGATGGTGTGCGCGTGGAGCTGGACGAGCCGCTGCGCGGCGTGGCACCGGGCCAGGCGGTGGCCCTGTACCGCCCGGACGCCGGAGGCGACGTGGTGCTGGGCAGCGCGACCATCACCCGCACCCGCTGAGGCCCCGCCCGCGCCCCAGGACGCTTTCACCAGCGGGACCCCCACCCCACCGGGAGCTCGGCCCCTCAGGCCACCGTCACCTCGTTGGTCATGCCCTGGACGTGGTGGGGGAGCTGGCCCTCATCGCCCACAGGGGACACCAGGAAGTACTTCCCGGGCTCGAGGTCGGCGAGGAAGCCGCCGGTCTGGCCGGGCGCGGCCATGGTTCTCGTGAGCCCTGCGCGGCCGCCGCCCCGAACACCGGCTGCAGCGCCCGACGGCGTGAGCGCCGCGGGCGCCTGTGCCATGGCCGCGTCGAGCACGGGTGCGGCGCCGCCGCCTCACTCCTTCACGGCCGCGGCGGGGATCCCGGGCGTGCTGCTGGTCGTCGCCGCCAAGCGCTACGACCCTGCACAGCCCACCGGCCTCGACGCGGGCCTGCAGGTCGTCGCCGACGAGTGGTACGGGCCGGCGCTTCTCGTGGTGCTGGCTCTCGGTCTGGTCGCGTTCGGTGTCTACTGCTTCTTCGACGCCCGGTCCCGGAAGGCATGACTGCCCGCGGCGGGTGGTAGACACCGGCCGTGAGTACCGATGACGCCCTCGAGGCCGCCCTCGCCGCGGCCGGCCTGACCGGGGCCACCCCGGAGCAGACGGCGGGCGGCGGTGCGATCGTCGTGCCCGGTCCGGTCGACCAGGACGGCGCCGGGGCGGCCGAGGCCGCCGCAGCCCGCCCGCGATGGCCCGACGGGGCCGCCACCGGCGTCGGCTCGCTACCCGGCACCGACCCGCGCGAGGCTGCCGCCATGGTCGTGGGCGAGCTGCCCCTGCTGCCGCACCTGCCCGAGCTGCCGGCGCGTGGAGTCGGCGCGGACATGATCGGGCGGACGGCCGGGCTGCTCGTGGACATCGCCGTCGAGCTCGTGCCCAGCGGCTACCGCGTCACCGCTCGGCCAGGCGGTGTCCACCGCCGGGCCGTCGACCTGCTGCGTACCGACCTCGACGCGCTCGACGAGGCGTGCGAGGTCGCCCGCCCGGGCTGGGTCAAGGTGCAGGCCGCGGGGCCGTGGACGCTCGCGGCCGGCGTGGAGCTGCACGCGGGGCACCGGGTGCTGACCGATCGCGGTGCGGTCCGCGAGTTCACGGCGAGCCTGCAGGAGGGGCTGCGCGCGCACGTCGCAGAGGTCGCCACCCGCACCGGTGCCCAGGTGCTGGTGCAGCTGGACGAGCCGACCCTGCCTGCGGTGCTGGCAGGCACGCTGCCGACGGCGTCGGGCTACGGGACCGTGCGGTCGGTGGGGCGGAACGAGGCGCAGGACGCGCTGCGCGACCTCGTCACCGGTCTGGGAGTGCCGGTGGTGGTGCACTGCTGCGCGGACCGGCCGCCCCTCCGGCTCCTCGCCGACATCGGCGCCGCAGGGATCGGGATCGACGCCACGCGCCCGGTGTTCTCCGGCGACACGGCGCAGCCTGCCGCGCTCGACGCGCTCGGTGAGATCTGGGACGCCGGAACGCCGCTGTTGCTGGGGCTGGTGCCGACGCTCGACCCCGGGCGGCCTGTGACGTCGCGTGACCTTGCCCGCCCCGCCTTCGACCTGGCGGACCGGCTGGGCTTCGACCGATCCCGCCTCGCTGCCCTGGCCGTCCCCACTCCAACCTGCGGTCTTGCCGGTGCGACGCCCTCGTGGGCGCGTCAGGCCCTCGCGCTTTCCCGCGAGCTGGGCGAGGCCTTCCTCGACCCGCCCGAGGACTCCTGACCACCCGTCCGCGCGTACCGTTCGACTCATGCACGGTGACCGCCTTCTGCTCGGCCCGGGACCATCGGCCCCGTATCCCGAGGCCGTCGAGGCGCTGGCCCGCCCTGTGCTCGGCCACCTCGACCCCGAGTACCTCGCAGTGGTCCACGAGATCGGCGACCGCCTCCGCGAGGTCTTCCGCACCGACAACGCGCTCACGCTGCCCGTCAGTGGCACCGGCTCCGCCGGCATGGAGGCGTGCCTCGCGTCGCTGCTGGAGCCGGGGGAGACCGTGGTCGTCGGCGTGAACGGCTACTTCGGCGAGCGGATCTGCGAGGTGGCCCACCGCGGGGGCGCCCGGGTGGTGCGCGTCGAGGCGCCGTGGGGCACCGCGCTC
>JAODNO010000463.1 GCA_025465235.1 Pseudonocardia sp. | reverse complement strand
TGGTACTCGGCGTGGAGCACCGTTCCGGCGCACACCTCTACAACACCGCGCTGACCTTCCCGCGGGACGGCTCGGCCCCCCTCGTCTACCACAAGCGGTACCCGGTACCGGGTGTGGAGGATGCCGTCACGCCGGGTGGTGCCCCCGGTTTCCTCCCCGGCGACGGCCGGGGCGGAGTGGCGATCTGCGCTGACATGGGACAGGTGTCGCTCGGCCGGGAGTACGGCCGCGCGGGCGTCGGCCTGATGGCCGTGCCCGCCCTCGACTTCGACGTGGACGCGTGGGCGCAGAGCCGCGTGCAGCTGCTGCGCGGAGTGGAGAACGGGTTCTCCGTGGCGCGGGCCGCCCGGCAGGGGTACCTCACCCTGAGCGATGGCAACGGACGGGTGCTCGCCCAGGCGGCGAGCACGGCGGGCATCCGGGCCGCTTCGGTCACAGCCGACCTCCCGTCGGCGGGAGGCGGCACGCCCTACTCCCGGGCCGGAGACTGGTTCGCTTGGCTCTGCCTGGCCCTGTGCGCGGCCGCGCGCGCTCACGGCGGCTCTGACCCCACCTCGACGGACCGCGCACCGAAGCCTCGGGCGCCACCCGTCCGCGGGTCCGGTCAGCCAGCCACCGCCGCGGTCTCCAGGACCGCCAGACCTCACGCGGATCCGGCCTCGATGATCTGCACGAGTTCGAACGCGGCCGCCTTCACGTGCGTACTGCTCGGGCCGTCGGCCAGGACGTCGGCAACGCCCAGTGGGAGGCAGCCGGTCCGATCAGTTCAGCTGCTCGCGGCGGTCCATGCGCCGTGACAGGTGCGCGAATAGCGCGGGTGCCGCCCCGTGCACCCGCGCGCCCACTGTGAGCCAGCGCGGCACGAACACCTCTGCCCGGTTCCGGCGTACCGCGTCGACGAGGGCCGCGGCCACCCGCTCGGCGCCCACCGGGCGGGGGAAGCGCCGGTGGTAGGGCTGGCCGCGTCGCTCGTAGTACGGGGTCTCGACAGCGCCGGGCAGCACCGTGGTGACACCGATGTCCGACTCGACGCGGAGTGCGTCCGCGAACCCGCGCAGGCCCGCCTTCGTCGCGGAGTAGGCGGCCTCGTGCGCCACCCCGATCGCCGCGACGGAGGCGACGAACACCACGTGGCCGTGGGCGGCGCGCAGCGTCGGTAGCAGGGCGCGGGTGAGCTGGACGGGAGCGACGAGGTTGACCGCCAGCAACTCGTCGATGACGTCGGCAGGGGTGTCGGCCAGCGGTCCGGCTGCGCCGACGCCGGCGCCGTGGACCAGCAGCTCCACCCAGCCGTCGGCGGCATCGCACACTGCCCCGATGCCTGCGGGCTCCCGCAGATCGGCCAGCACGGGGCGGCCCCCGGTGCGGGCGGCGACGGCGTCGAGTCGTGCCCGGTCGCGGCCCACCAGCAGCAGCGTGCACCCGTTGTGGGCGAGCCGGTGAGCCACGGCCGCACCGATCCCCGACGAGGCGCCGGTCACCACCGCATTACGCGGTACCTGTCTCATCCGGAGATGGGGCGACCCGCACCGCGGCGGGGGATGAGTGCGGACTGCGGCGAGTCGAACCGGTGGTGGATCAGCCACGAGCCACGTGCGGTGATGAGCGCGATCGAGCCGATGACGACGAGGGCAGCGAGACACTCACCGGCGAGCAGCACCGGAGAGCTGTCGATCTGCTCGCCCAACCAGCCCACTCCGATGAGGACGCCGACCACCGGGTCCACGCTGGTGATCACGGCGACGGCCGGTGCCACCAGCTGTCCTTGCTGGAAGGTGTTCTGGCTCAGCAGGAACCCGATCGGGCCGATGACGCAGACGACGTAGAGGACAGGGTGCCGGAACGGCTCGTCCAGCCCCACACGCAGCTGGGTGGTGATGACCTTCATCAGCCCGGCGGTGACCCCGTAGAGCACGCCGGTCGCCAGCGCCAGCGCCAGCACCCGCGACGAGTGCCGCACGGCAGCGGCGTACACCAGGCAGCCGATCACGATGACGGTCAGGACGACCGCCACCGGCAGAGCCCCCAGCAGGTCGAACCGGCCGTAGTCGGTCGTGCCCGCGGTGGGCCGGGCGAGCAGGAGGAACGCCGAGAGGCCTGCGGCGCAGCACAGCGCACCGAGCAGGATCAGGGGGTCGGGGTGCCGGCCCTGCAACATCGCCGAGAACACGGCGGCGAACGCCACCCCCGTGACGAGCAGCGGTTGCACCACGGCGAGCGGACCGAAGGCCAGCGCGACGATCTGCAGGGCAAGGGCAACGATGGTGGCCACCAACCCGAGCAACCACATCGGCCGCGCCAACAGCTCGACGATCAGCCGCGGGCTCAGGGTCGGGGTGACGTCTACTTCCTTGGTCGCCCGTTGCTGCGCCGCGCTCGCCAATCCGAATCCGGCGGCGCCTAGCACGGCAGCAGGCACGGCGACCACCAGAGCCGTTCCCGTATTCATTGCCACCTCCAACCCGCGCATCGAGAACAGTCGCCGCAACTGTGAGCTCGCCGCAACCCCGTTACGGCCCCGTGACCCCCATGGAGGTCCCCGTTACGTCAACAGACTTAACGACGCCTTGATGCGATCGGGAATTCCCCCGATCTCGGGTACGAGGCCGGGATCTGCGGTGATGCCGATCGCTGTGGTGGCGCCCCAGTGGAGTGCGCCGACGGCGAGGCCCACGCCATCCGCCAGTGGCAGCACGGGATAAACCTCGCGAATGAGCCCGCCGCGGGAGTGCTTTGGGCGCCGGGAACCCGGCATGACCGAGGCCAGGGCATGGAAGAACCGCTGCCCGTAGATGTGGCGCACCAGCAGGGCCTGCACCCGATTGGGGAGCAGTCCGAGAATGCGCAGTACCGCTTCTGCACCCTCGGGCTGGCCGGCCGAGGAGCCGGCAGCCAGCGCTGTCCCCACCTGCGTGACGCGCTCGGCGGGTGACATCTGGCCGACCGGGAGGTCGATCGAGACGGCCGCGGTGCGGTTACCGAGCGCGCGGCTGCGGACTGTTGCGCTGGTCCGGGTGGTGATCGGCACCATGATGCGAATCCGCGCCGGCACGGCGTCCGGGACGCGCTCGGCGAGCAGGCCGTGCAGCGTCTCGGCCACCACGGCCAGCAGCAGCACAGTCGTGCCCACCCCGTGCGCCCGCGCCGCCGCCCGCACCTGCGCGCCGTCGAAGCACACGCCGACCCGGCGGTGGGCGGCGCTCGTGACCGGCCCGGCGAGCGGGGACGTCCCGGCGCCCCCGGCGATGGCGAGGCTGGCGATCCCCCTGACCACGGTGGCAGCCCGCCGCACCCGGTCGGCCGGCCCGGTGGGAGGGTCCCGGTCCTGCGCCGGCGGTCCGGCGGTGGCCTGCGACGCCTCGTCGGTCAGCAACCGGATGAGCGCGTCGGTGACGGCGAGGCCGTCGCCCAATGTGTGGTGCACCTTCGCCAGTACGCCGATCTCGCCCGCCGCGCGGTCGCGGGCCACCTGCAGCTCCCACCCGGTCGACACCGCGTCGACCGGGGTGGCGAAGAAGTCCGTGACGGCGTCGTCCCAGGTGGGTGGTCCACCGCCGGCCCCGATCTCGACGATGCCGGGCCGTACGTGCCGGGCAGGGTCCGGCACGTCATCAGTGATCCAGCGCAACGGCTGTCCGAGCCTGGGACGCTGCAGCCGGCGACGGAGCAGCTCGATATGCGGCACCCGGGCCCGGACCAGCCCGGCGAGGTGCTCGGGCCAGTCGTCGCGGCCCGTCGGATCCTCGACGAGGATGCGCGCCCCGATCTGTTGCGGCACATGCGCGGTCGCGACGTGCAGGAACATCGCGTCCTGTGCGCGCACCCGCACGCTGTGCGGGCCGCGCGTGCGCAGGTCGGCGAGTGCGGCGACGTCGACGTCGAGGTCGGTGCCGGCGAGGCGCGCGAGCAGGAACCGGACCTGGGCGTTGCGTCTGCCAGGGTCGGCGAGCTCGCCGAGCGCCACGGCCAGGCCGGCGGGCTCCTGACAGATCCTGGCCAGGCCCGATTCGGCGAGTACCTCGGCGTTCGCCCTGCCGTGGCCCGGAATCGGGGCGAACATCAGCAGCGGGCGGGCGCAGGCCAGCGCCTCCAGCGCAGTCGCGCCTCCGGCGTTCGTCACCACGACGTCGCATTCGCGGGTGGCGGCGGCCGGGTCGTCGACCCAGTCGACCACCCGCATCGCCGCACCGCGCGGATGGCCGCGTGCGACCCGCTCCAGCCTTCGTCGCACGGCCGCGTCGCGCCCGCAGCTCACGAGCACGTCGGCCCCCGTGTCGAGCACGGCTGCGCAGGCCGCTGCGACGTCACCGAACGCCATCGAGCCGCAGGACACGTAGACCAGCGGGCGTTCCCGGGCGGCCCCTTCCGGCGGCGGGGCGAACCGGCTCGAGACCGGCAAGGCCGCCACTCGTACCCGCGCGCCCGGCGCGGCGCGGCGCAGCAGCGTGGCCCCGGCGCTCGTTGACACGAGGTGCAGGTCCAGCGCAGCGTCCGCCCACAGCGGATGCGGCGCCGGGTCGGTCACGAGGGCGACGGTGGGCATCGGCAGCCCGCCCCGGCGACGGAGCCTGGCGAGCCCGGTGATCCCCTCCGGAAACGTGGCCACCACGAGGTCGGGGGAGTGCCGGGCCAACTGTGTGGCGAGGCCGCGACCGCTCCATGTGCCGATCACCGCACGGGTGCCGGCGCGAAACGGGCGCACGTGCCAGAGCAACCAGAAGTACAGCTCGTAGAGCCACGGCAGCCTGCGCACGCACCCGGCGTAAACCGCCCGGAAGACAGGTCCGGTGCGGCGGCCCATCCCGTCGAGGGTGTCGGACCACACCACCTCGACGCCCGGCCAGGCCCGGCGCGCCCGTTCCTCGACGGCGCGGGCGGCTGCGTGATGGCCCTCGCCCATGCTGCCCGTGACCAGCAGGAGGCGCCGCGGATGCTCGGCTCCGGTTGCGGGAGCCGGCGTGGTCCGGCTCTCGGTGCCTGTGTCGGTACCGGCGCTCATTCCACCCCACCGGGAGATCGTCGCCGCGCTAGCGTGCCGATGTGGGCGATGCCGGAGGAGCGAACCGTGCGGCCGGGCCGACGCGGGTGCTGCTGCTCTCCGCGCCGGTCGGCGAGGGTCACGTCGCTGCCGCCCGGGCGCTCGCGGCGCGAATGCGCGTGCTCTGGCCGGAGGCCGAGGTGCGCGAGGTCGAGGGCACCGGACGCGGCGGCTGGTGGCGTGACCCGCTGCTGCGGGCCTCCTACGGCGCGACGCTGCGGTTCGCCCCCCGGCTCTACGGGCTCGGCTACGACCTGCTCGTCCGGTACCCAAAGGTCGCCGAGGTGTTCAAGAACCTGTCCGCGAGCAGCATCGGTCGGGCGCTCGACCCGCTCCTCGCGGTCGATCCCCCCGACCTCGTCGTGTCGACCTACCCGATGATCTCCGGCGGCCTGGCCTGGCTGCGAAGGCGCGGCCGGCTGCCGGGCCGCGCGGTGGCGGTGGTCACGGACGTCGCCGTGCACCCGTTCTGGGTGTGGCCCGACCTCGACGAGACGTGGACGTTGCTGCCGGCGTCCCAGGCCCAGGCCAGGGCGGTGGCGCCGCGTGCAGACGTCCGGGTGGTGCCGGCGGCGGTGGACCGGCGTTTCCGGCCGGGGGACCCGGTCGCCGCCCGGATCGCCACCGGAGTGCGGCCGGACGCGTTCGTTGTGCTGGTGACCGGTGGTTCGCTGGGCTTCGGCGGCCTCGAGACCGTGGTCGACGCGGTGCTCGCCGGTGGTCAGGGCGTGCAGGCGGTGGTCCTGTGCGGCCGCAACGAGCGGCTGCGGGCCCGGCTGCTCACCCGTGGTCTGCCGGTCGATCGGCTGGTTGCGCTCGGTTGGACCGACCGCGTCGCGGAGGCGATCACCGCCGCGGACGTGGTCGTGACGACAGCAGGCGGCATGATCGCAACCGAGGCGTTGGCCGTCGGGCGCCCCGTGCTGTTCGCGGCACCCATCCCCGGCCACGGCCGGGCCGGTGCCGCGATGGCCGCCGCGGCCGGGCTCGCGGTGGTCTGCCCGACATCCGCAGAGGTCACGGCAGTGGTTCGCAGGCTCCAGGGGGATCCCGGCGAACGGGCCGCCCTGGCAGGCCGTGCGGCCGAGTTCGGCCGGGCCGACCTCGACGCGGAGTTGACCGCGCTGGCCCTGCGGGTCTGAGCCGCGCCGGCCTGGCCCGGCAGGGGTCAGACCGCTGGAGCGGGTGCGCCGATCCGCAGCCGGATGCCCTCGCCCGCGAGGGAACGACGGAACCACCACAGCGACAGCCCGATCCCCAGCGCGACCATCGAGTAGGACCCCGCTGTCGACACCATCAGGTAGTTGCCGACCGTCTGGGTGGCCAGCACGGCGAGCGTCGTGGCGCCGTTGACCAGGAACACGAAGGCCCACAGCAGCGACACCCGCTTGAAGAACCGCTTGATGCGCGGATGTCCGGTCAAGGCCTCCGGGAACGGGCAGAAGTCGTCGGCCAGCTTGGCCAGGAGCGGGCGCTCGAAGCCCAGGGTGACCAGCAACGCCAGCGCGAAGACGAAGTTCTGCACGGTGGGCTGCAGGAAGTACAAGAACGCGCTCCCCGTCCACAACCCCACCACGGTCCGCGCGACCAGCAGCACCGTGCTGATCAGCAGGACCGCCGGGAGCCGCCGACGCAGGACCAGCCTGCGGCCGATGGCGAGCGCGGACCAGCCCAGGGCGCCGAACAGTCCGGCGTCGAACCCGGCCTGGGTGAAGAGCACCCAGAACAGCGCGAGCGGAATCAACGTGGACTCCAGCAGCGGGACGCCCGCATGCCGTAGCAACGATCCGAAAGACGGGAGGTGGATCGTAATGCGGGGTTGCAGCATGCTCTGCCTCTCCGGCCGGCCTCGGGGTGAAAGCAGTGTACTGAGGCCGGTAACGGGGCGATAACGGGCTCATCGTCCGGATCTGACGGTCACCCTCCTCAGTTACCCGCAGCGGCGCGCAACGACTCCCGCAACGAGCCGAGCGTGGCGAAGACGGCCGACGGCTCGTACCCGCAGTGGGCCATGCAGTTCTCGCAGCGCGGATCCTTGCCCCGGCCGAACGCCGACCAGTCGGTGTCCTCGACCAGCTCCTTGTAGGTCCCTACATAGCCGTCGTCGAGCAGATAGCAGGGCCGCTGCCAGCCCAGCAGCGAGTACGACGGGATCGCCCACGCCGTGCAGGCGAGATCGATCTTGCCCTCGAGGAAGTCCAGGAAGAGCGGAGAGTGGTTGAGCCGCCACCGCTTGCGCCTACCGCCGTCGAAGGCCTTGCGGAACAGCTGCCGGGTCTGCTCGACGCCCAGCCAGTGCTCCTGGTCAGGCGCCTTTTCATAGGCGTAGGCGGGGGAGATCTGCATGTTGTCGACGCCGAGCTCGTCGTTGAGGTAGTCGAGGACGTCGATCACGTCCTGCGGCGTGTCGGTGTCGAAGAAGGTCGTGTTGGTGTTGACCCGGAAGCCCTCCTCCTTGGCCAGCCTGATGGCGGCGACCGCCTGGTCGAAAACCCCGTCCTTGCACACCGAGGCGTCGTGGCGGTCGCGCAGGCCATCGATGTGCACCATCCACGCGAAGTTCTTATGCGGGGTGAACCGGTGCAGGTGCTTGGGCAGGAGCACCGCGTTCGTGCACAGGAAGACGATCTTCCCGCGGTCGAGCAGCTGCCGAACGATCTCGTCGATCTCCTTGTGCATCAGCGGCTCGCCACCGGCGATCGACACCATCGGCGCGCCGCTCTCCTCGATCGCACCGACGGCCTGCTCCACCGGCATCCGCTGCTTGAGCAGCGCCGCGGGCTGTTCGATCTTCCCGCAGCCCGCGCACTTGAGATTGCAGGCGAACAGCGGCTCCAACTCGACGAGAAGCGGGAACTTCTCCACCCGCTTGATCTTCTGCTTCATCAGGTACGCGGCGAGTCGAATGGACTGGCGCATGGGCATGGCCACGGTCAGCTCACCTCCTTGGGCAGGGCGAATGAGACGTCCTCGGTTCCGGTGGTGGCCGTCGTGACGGTCACCGGTCCGAGCCCGGACAGGCAGGACACCACGTCGTCGACGAGCTGCTCTGGCGCGGACGCACCGGCACTGACGCCGACGCGGCGCACCCCCGGAAGCCAGCGCAGGTCGAGCTCACCGACGTCGTCGATGAGGTGCGCCGACACACCCTCGCGGCGGGCGACCTCGACGAGCCGGAGCGAGTTCGAGGAGTTCGGCGAGCCGACGACGACCAGCAGGTCGGCGCTCCGCGCAACCGCGCGCACCGCTCGCTGGCGGTTGGTGGTGGCATAGCAGATGTCGTCGCGGCGGGGCCCGGCCAGCCCCGGGAAGCGGTCGCGGAGCACCGCCGCGATCTCCTCGGCCTCGTCGACGGCGAGCGTGGTCTGCATCGCGTACGCCACACGGCGCACGTCGGGCGGCTCCACGGCTGCCGCGGCGCCGATGTCCTCGATGACGACGACGTGGTCGGGAGCCTCACCGAGAGTGCCTTCGACCTCCTCGTGGTCGGCGTGGCCGATGAGGAACACCGTGTCGCCGCGGTCGGAATAACGGCGCACCTCCGTGTGCACCTTGGCCACGAGCGGGCACGTCGCATCGATCACGCACAGGTCGCGCACCTTGGCCTCGGCGCGGACCGCAGGTGCGACCCCGTGCGCGGCGAGCACGGCGACTGCCCCGCGGGGGATCTCCTCGACCTCCTGGACGAACACCGCGCCGCGGCTCTCGAGCCCGCGCACCACGTGGGCGTTGTGCACGATCTGGCGGCGCACGTACACCGGCGCGCCGTAGCGGTGAAGCGCCCGGTCGACGACGTCGATGGCGCGCTCCACCCCCGCGCAGAACGACCGCGGCTGCGCCAGCTCGACCGTGCGCGGTCCGGTGGCGGCCAGCCACTCCGTCAGTGCAGGCCCTGCGCATCGCAGGGACCGGAGCGCGGCCAGTCCGCGCCCGGCCGTCCCGGGCCGGTACAGCGGCGCTTCCGGGGTGTCGACCACGGCACGGACCACGGCGAACGGGCCACCGGCCGCGGCGGCGGCGAGCCAGGCCGACTCCGTGTCGACGGCCAGCGCCCCGCTCGCGGCCAGGCCGGCCCGCCGGGGCCCGTCGACCACGACCGGGCTGGAGAGCAGGGGGCCGACGTGCACGCGCAATCCGAGCCGGCGCAGGGCCGCCGCCAGCGGGCGCGCGGTCGGCACCGGGACCGGTTCGCCCGCCTCGCACCGCACCTCGTCGGCGACCACGAGGTCACCGGGCCGCAACCGAGGGTCGAGCGCGCCCGCGACCCCGGCGACGAGGACGGGGCGGGGGGCGCTCACGGCGATGCGAGCCGCGGCGGCGGTCGAGCGGCGGGGGCCCGCTCCCGTGCGGAGGACCTCGGCCGCACCGACCCGGCCGCTGAGGGCGGCCCGCTCCACCCGGAGCGGGGTGCAGACGACGGGCGACGTCATCGAACCGCGCCCATGTACCGGCCGAGCGCGGAGACCGGGAAGACCATGCGATAGAGGTGGTAGTTGATGTAGAACGCGCCGGGGAAGCCCGTGCCGGTGAACTCCGGCTCGTCCCAGGAGCCGTCATCGAGCTGGGTGTCGACCAGCCACCGGACACCGCGTTCGACGGCCACCGTCCGCTCGCCTGCTGCCAGCAGCGCGAGCAGCGCCCACGCCGTCTGGGACGCCGTGGAGGCGCCGCGACCGACCCATGCCGGGTCGGTGTAGGACCGGATGTCCTCGCCCCAGCCCCCGTCGGGGTTCTGGTGGAGCTCCAGCCAACGCACCGCAGCGCGGATCGCCGGCGACGACTCGGGCACCCCGGCGCCGACGAGGGCAGGGACGACCCCGCCGGTGCCGTAGACGTGGTTCGCCCCCCACCGGCCGAACCACGATCCGTCGTCCTCCTGCGCGGCGAGGAGCCATGCGACGCCCCGGCGGCAGGACGGTGACCCCGCGAGCCCCTCCGCTACGAGCATCTCCACCACGTGGGCGGTGACGTCGGCCGACGGCGGGTCGATCACGGCACCGAAGTCACAGAAGGGCAGCTTCGTGATCAGCTCGCGGCTGTTGTCTGCGTCGAACGCCCCCCAGCCGCCGTCGCGCGACTGCATGCCGATGGTCCAGTCCACCGCCCGGTCCACTGCTGCGCGGAGCCGAACGGACTCGGGGTGGGCAACGCGACGCAGCGCCAGCACGACCTCGGCCGTGTCGTCGATATCCGGGTAGCCGTCGTTGTCGAACTCGAACGCCCATCCACCGGGGGCCAGGTGCGGCCTGCGTACCGCCCAGTCACCCGGCACGCGGATCTCCTCGCCGAGCATCCAGTTCGCGGCGCGCACCACCCCCGGGTCGTCGGGAAAGACCCCGGCGTCGAGCAGCGCCGTCACGGCCAGGCAGGTGTCCCACACGGGGGACTGGCACGCCTCCAACCTGCGGACCCACCCCTCGGGGGTCCGCTCGCGGATCAGGAAGCCGTCGAGCCCTGCGAGGCCGGCCTTCACGGCCGGGTGGTCGAGCGGGTACCCGAGCAGGCTCAGGGCCAGCAGCGAGTACACCCAGGGTGGCTGGATACCGCCCCATGACCCGTCGGCCTCCTGGCGGGCCAGCACCCACTCGGCGGCCCGGCGCATCGCCAGCTTGCGCAGCGGCCGCACCGGGTGCCGGGAGTATCGGTGCAGCACCGCGTCGAGACGCTGGAAGGCGCCGGTCCAGGACCACATCCTGGCCCGCCGACCGCCACTGCGCTGATTCCCACTGCGCAGCTCGTCGATACCGAAGGGAAGCGGGCGGGACGGCCGCAGGGTGGCCACGACGGTCAGCGGTACCACGGTCTGCCGGGCCCAGCACGCCCAGTCGTAGACGTTGAGCGGAAACCAGCGCGGCAGGAACACCATCTCGGGCGGCATGTCCGGCAGCTCGTCCCATGACCACAGGCCGAACAGCGCGAGCCAGATCCGCGTGAACACGCGACTGCTCTCCACACCACCCCAGGCCAGCACGAACTTCTGCGCGCGCTGCATGTGCTCCGCGTCCGGCGGGTCACCGGCCAGCCGGAGGGCGACCCAGGCCTCGATGGTGGTGGACAGGTCGCCAGGACCCCCGCGGAAGTTCGCCCATGTGCCGTCGGCGCGCTGCTGGGAGCGGATCCAGCGGGCCGCCTCCTCAGTCTCCTGCTTTTCGCGGATGCCGAGGAACTCCCGCAGCAGCAGGTCCTCGGCGTCCATCGTCACGTTGGTCTCGAGCTCGCCCTTCCACCAGCCCCGCGGGTCCTGCTGTGAGCGCAGGAACTCGACGGCAGCGTCGAGAGCACCCTGCATGCTGCGTGACGTGTAGTCCGTTGCGGTGAGCGTCATCAGAACTCCCGGTCGGTGAGGTAGCGGCCGAGTGCGACGAGCTCCGTTCGGGTGACCTCGGCGATCTCGACGCCGGCCAGAGCCTTCTCGGCCAGGGTCATCCGCCTGCGTGCCTCGGCGGCGGCCCAGTCCCGGCCACCACCGCTCTCGACGAGCGCGGCCGCCCGTCGGAGGTCCGGCTCCTCGTTCCCTCCGGCCCCGGCCAGCCAGCTCGCCAGTTCCCGGCCGGCCGCACCGCCGTGGTGCACCGCGTAGGTCACCGGCAGTGACTTCTTGCGCGAGCGCAGGTCCGACAGCACCGGCTTGCCGGTGACAGCGGGGTCGCCCCAGATGCCGAGCAGGTCGTCGACCAGCTGGAACGCTGCTCCCAGCTCGGCGCCGAAAGTGCGCAGTGCGGTGGTCAGCGCGGGGCAGGCACCGGCCAGCACCGCTCCGATCTCCGCGCTGGCGGCCAGCAGTGCACCGGTCTTGCCGGCGGCCATCGACAGGCATTCGTCCACACCGACGTCGCTGCGCCGTTCGAACTCGATGTCCTCGGCCTGGCCGCGGATCAGCTCCCGGGTGGTGTCGGTGACCAACCAGGCCGCAGCCGCCGCGTGCAGCGACTCGGCTTCCAGCAGCACCTCGACGGCCAGCGCGAACAGTGCGTCCCCGGTGAGGATCGCCGACGGAGCCCCCCACTGCGCCCACACCGTGCGCCGGTGCCTGCGCTCGGTGTCGCCGTCCATGAGGTCGTCGTGCAGCAGCGAGAAGTTGTGCTCGAGCTCGACGGCGACCGCCCCGGGCAGGCCGGTCGCGCTGGACGCGCCGGCGGCCTCGGCGGACAGCAATGCGAGCGCAGGCCGCACCGCCTTGCCGCCGCCGTTGCCGGGCGAGCCGTCGAGCTCGGTCCACCCGAGGTGGTAGGACGCCTGCTCGTAGCTCGCCCTGTCGAGCCGCGCGACGGCTGCCTGCATGGCCGGTGTCAGGGTGTCGCGGCAGCGTCGGAGTACGGCAACGGCGATGGCGGAGACGGAGGACGTGGTCACGGCGCAACACCCACCGAGCCGGACGCGGCGCCCGCGGGGGCGAGCGCGGCGTCGGCGGCGGCGTTCCCGCTGCGCACCGCGCCCTCCATCGTGGCGGGCCACCCGGTGTCGGTCCACGCGCCGGCGAGGAACAGACCTGGGGCCCTGGTGTGGGGCGGCGGCCTGAGCGCGGCCGTACCCGGCGACGCCCGGAACGTGGCGTGCGGTTCCCGCGTGACGAAGAAGTCGAGCACTCGGGCATCCCGGGCGGCGGGCAGGAGCGCGGCCAGCGCCGGCAGCATCTGCTCGCGCAGCCGGGCCGTGGGACTGCGGATCAGGTCGTCGGCGGCTGACAGGGAGACGGCGACGTACTGCGCGGGTGCGGGGTGCACCCGGTGCAGCCCCGACTGCTCCGTGCGGTCGAAGACCCACTGCACCGGGGTGTCGACGCCCGCGGCGAAGGGGGTGTCGAGAACCCGCCGGTCGTAAACGACGTGCACGTTGACGATCGGTGAGCTGCCCAGCGCGGCGGACCACCCAGGTGGGAGGTCCACCGCCCCTTCGGGCAGCAGCTGTTCCGTCGCCGCGGGCGCCACGGCGCAGATGAGCTGATCGACCACGGACTCCTCCACCCTCTCGCCCTCGCGTTCCGAGGTGAGCTGCCAGCCGCCCGCCGTCCGTTCCAGCGCGCGGACCTTCGTCGAGATGTGCACCTGCACACCCGCGTCGTGCAGGCCGAGTGCGGCCGCGTCGTCGTGCAGCCGTCCCAGCGGCACTCGGGACCAGCCGATGTCCCCCGCCCTCGCATGGGCGAGCAGCCCGAGCTGGAACACGGTGGCGCCAGGTGCGAGCGAGGCGACCTCCGCCGTGGCGTTGAGGGTGGCCACCCCCACCAGGTCCCAGAGCGCGTCGACCGCACGGCGGCTCTGGCCGTGCTCGGCGAGCCAGTCGCCGAAGCTGATGGCGTCGGTCGCGGGATCGGCCGGGTCGACCTGCCGCAGCGCCAGGGCCGCCCGGACCATCCGCACCCGGTCCGGGAGCGACAACGGGCGGTACCGCATGAGCGCCCCCGCGAGATGTAGGGGCGCAGGCAGCAGGGTGGAACGCCGGAGTCGGGCCGGCCGGCGTCCGGGCAGGTGCACGGGGATGTCCAGCCGGTCCTGCAGCGTCACCAGGTCCGCCACGCCGAGCCGATCCAGCAGTTGCCGGTAGGAGGTGCAGCAGCGCAGGAACACGTGCTGCCCGTTGTCGATGTGAAGCTCTCCTCGGCGGAACGAGGCAGCGAGGCCCCCGAGCCGCGGACGTGCCTCCAGGAGCGTCACCGCACAGCCGGCGTCGGCGCAGCGGAGGGCGGCCGTGATCCCCGCGAGGCCGCCACCGACCACCCCGACCCTGACGGTCATCACGCAGTGTCCTGCGGGTCGGGGCCCACCGGGCAGCTCGCGGGGACGGGGCTCATGAGGTCGCGGCTCCCGCCGGCTCCCGCCCCGTCAGCGCCCGCGCCGCCACCGCGGCCTTCTGCCACGCCGAGAGCGAGCGCCGCTGGTGGTACACGGACGGCGGATCGGACGCGATGTCGTCGAGCAACCTGCGGTAGATGCCGGACATCGCGCTGACGCAGGCAGCGCTGCGGCGGTCGAGCAGCGGCACCAGCCGGAGTCCCTCCGCATACCACGCACGGGCCCGCTCGGCGCTGAAGGTGATCAGCTCGGCCAGTCCGGCGGTCTTGTCGACCAGTACCTGGTGCTCGTCGAACACCAGCTCCACGCCGAACCGCTCCAGCTCCGCTCTGGGCAGGTAGATACGGCCGTTCTGCAGGTCCTCGCGGATGTCGCGCAGGATGTTGGTCTGCTGCAGCGCGATGCCCAGGACATCGGCGTAGCGGACGGCGTCGGGGTCCGGGCGGGAGCCGAAGATGCCCAGGCACAGCCGTCCCACTGAGCCGGCGACGCAGCGGCAGTAGCCGACCATGTCGTCGAACGTGTCGTAGAAGCAAGCCGCCGTGTCCGACCGGGCGTCCATCGCGACGTCCGCCTCGACCCCGTCGACGAGCTCGTCGAACGCTCCCAGCGGGATCGGGTACCGCGTCACGGCGTCGGTCACCGCGACCAGGACGGGGTCGGCGGGGTCCGGGGGCAGGCGCAAGGACTGCCGCACGGCGGCCAGCGCGGACACCTTCTCCGCGGTGGGCAGGTCCCCGTCCCCGATGTCGTCGATGCGGCGGGCGAGCGCGTAGACCGCGCAGAGCGCCGAGCGCTTCGCAGGGGGCAGCAGCCGGATCCCGTAGTAGAAGTTGCGGGCCTCGCGTCGCGTGATGGCGTCACACGCGGCGTATGAGTCGTCGAGCGGGGTCCGTGGCGGGGTCACAGGGCGCTCCGGATGAGTTCGGGGACGATATGGCGGACGACGTCACGCCGTCGGGTTGTCGGCGACCCGGCCAGCACGTCCCAGTCGGCGCGACGCAGTGCGTCGGCCGCGGCGCGGCCACCGGCGACGTAGCCGGCGACGGCGAGCCGGGCCCAGCCCTGCAACCTGCCCACCACACCGGCGCCCTCGTCGAGCAGCGCCGTCGCGCGGGCGGTCTCGTGGGCGATCAACCAGCGCAGCGCCGGTGAGGAGCTCGTTGCTCGGAGGTCACCCTCGACGACCCCAGGCTGACCTGTGGTCGCGCCTGGGACATGCCACGAACAGGGGATTCCAAAGCGTTCCAGGTCCTCGGCGGGCAGGTAGACCCGGCCCCGGTCGCGGTCCTCTGCCACGTCCTGCCAGTGCTCCAGCAGTTGCAGCGCGGTGGAGACCTGGTCTGCCCCGCGTTCGATGACGCCCCCCGGCGGGGCGGCGACCTCGAACGCCGCGAGCACGAGCCGGCCGATCGGCTCCGCGGAGAGCGCGCAGTAGCCGAGCAGCTCGTCCCACGTCCGGTACCGCATCACCCGCTGGTCCTGCAGGTTCGCCGCGATCAGCCGGTCGAACGGCTCACGCGGCAGCCCCCCGTCCCGCGCGACGGGGACGAGCCTGCGCAGCACCGGTGCCCGCGGTCCGGGACCGTTTCGAATCCAGACCGCGGCGAGGTCCTCGGCGAACGCGTGCAGCCCGGCAACACGGTCGCCGTCGGCCTCGTCACCCAGGTCGTCGATCGTCCGGACGACGTCGTAGATCGCCCGCAGCCGGAGGCGCAGCCGGCCGGGCAGCACCCGCATCGCGACCGGGAAGTTCTCCGCCTGCTCGGCCTGCCGCAGGCGGGCCTCGCCGGGTGGTCGCCCGGTGGCCGCGCCATGTGCCGACCGCGAATCGCGCATGGTGCGATGTTGCCTGTGGACAGTGCGTCATCTCTGCGCATCTGTGGTTAATTATTCAGGGTCGACTTTGTCAATTCTGTACAAGTCGGGCTGTGGACCCGGCCCGATGGGCGTACAAGATGTGTGTGGACGTTCCAGGCTCGTCGCTCGCCGGTCTGGTGCCTGCGCTCGTGGACCGGCTGCCGGAGCTGCTGGACGAGGTACGTCTGGCGCTGGAGGAGGACTGGCCCGACTACGCCCTGTTCCTGGCCGCCAACAGCACCGAGGTCGGCGTGGCTGCGGATGCCGCCCTGAACCGGCTCGTCACGCTGGTCGGCACGACCGACGCCGACGGGGTCGAGGGTGAGCTGTTCGAGGAGATCGGCCGCATCCAATGGCGCCAAGGAAGCGACCTGACCTCGCTCCTGTCCGCTTATCAGATGGGGGCGCGGGTGTTCTGGCGGCATGTGTCCGCGGTCGCCGTCGAACGACACGTCGAGCCGCGGACCGTCGCTGCGTTGGCCGAAGCGGTCTTCCTCTTCGTCGACAAGCTCTCCTCGTCCTCCGCCCGCGGCTACGTACTCGAGCAGTCGGAGGCGGCCGTCACCCGGGAACGGCTGCGTGACGAGCTTGTCGGGCTGCTGCTGTCCGACCGTGCGGACCAGGCTGCCGTCCAGACGGCGGCGGAGCGGGCCGAGTGGCCGGTGCCCGACGAGCTGGCGGTCGTACTGGTGCAACCCGACAGCCCGACGTCACACCATGCCCTCGCACGGCTGGACCCCTCCAACATCGTGTTCAGCCGTCCGCCGCTGCTCGGCGCGATCGTGCCGAACCCGTCGCGCCGAAACCGGCACAGGCTGGTGACCGCCCTTCGCGGCACCCATGCGGTGGTCGGCGTGACCGTGCCGGCGGACCGGCTGCCGGCCAGCCTGCACATCGCCGAGACCGCGGTCCGGCTGCAGCGGACCGGGGTGCTGGTCGACGATCCCGTATTCACCGAGGAACACCTCGACGCGATCATCGTGCATCGCGACGCACGGCTGCTCGACGCACTGCGGGCCCGCGTCCTCGGCCCGCTCGAAGGGGCGTCGCCGTCGTCCCGGGAGCGACTGTCCGAGACATTGCTCTCCTGGCTGCGGCACATGGGTGACCGCCGGGCCATCGCCGCGGAGCTGCACGTCCACCCGCAGACCGTGCGCTACCGGCTCGCCAAACTCCACGAGCTGTTCGGGGAGGAGCTCGACTCCCCGACCACGCGGGCACAGCTGGTCCTCGTCCTTGCCTGGGGGGCACCGGAGCCCTCCCGGACTGCCACGTCCCGGGAGTCGACGACACCGCGACGTTGACAGTTCGCTGCCGCGCAGCGGCTCCGGTCCCGCGCGCCGATTCCCGTAGTTCGCCCGGGCCCCCGAAGATTCGCTATCGGGAATAAATTCGGAGCAGCCTGGTGACACTTCTTGCCGACCAGTGCGCTGTCCTTCTCCTGGGCAAAGGGATCCCCGCGAAGTTGCCATCGGGCAGATGGTGCGAGGGTACGCCGGTCAGTTGATAATGACCGTCGTCACGTCGCACTCGTCACATTGAATGGCGGCGTCAGAGTCCACATTGTGAAGTTCTGCCTGCTCCCGCCGTCGTACGCTTGAACGAGCATCTATTCCGTGAGGGCAGTGAGCTTGGTCGCCGTAGTCCGGTTTGGCGGGTTCGGTCGGGTTCGCGTCCGCATCGCCCTTCTCGGCGCTGTGCTCGGTGTTACCGCTCGACCACGGAGAAAGGGACCTGCTGTGCTCGAACGATCCTCGTCCGCCTTGATCGCGACCGATCCCGGGATGCTCCCGTGCTGGTGGCGGATGGTCGTCCGCGCGGATGGGGTGCATCTGCTGGTCGGTGGGGAACTCGACCTGGCGAGCGCCGACCTGCTGGACGAGGCGCTGCGCCTGCTGGAGATCTTCCCGCTCACCTCGCACATCGACCTGTCCGGCGTGACGTTCGCCGATGCCGCCGGCCTGGAGCCGCTGGCCGCGAGCGCCCGGCGCCGCGCCCGCAGCGCGCTCCCGCCGCTGGACGTCACCGGGGCCGACCGCCCTGTGCGGCGGATCTTCGACCTGCTGCACGTGTTCGGTACGCCTGCCCCGAACGGCGGTGCCCGGGGGACTGCGTCGCCGGTGTGACGACCTGTCGCCTCGGCAGGCCGAGGTGACAGCGCGCGGGACGCGGCCGGTGTAGTGGTGCCGCCCGATGGGGAGTCGGGCGTGCCCACTTATGAGCGAGGCCGTGTACCGCGACTTTTGCGTGCCTTTTGTGCGTCATTTACCTGTGCCGAGTGACATTGCCTCAGAGTGCGTCGTGGCACACATCAGCCCAGCTTTTTGCGACCCCCCTGAACCAACGTGCGGCGCCGTCCGTATCTGGAATCAACGGGCCCGATTCACCGTTCTAGCTCATACCAAACGCACGTTAAAGTTCGAGGAGACATCGTGAGCACGCTGCTGCATGAACCCGGTCCGACGCCCAATCCGGATCTGGACACCGTGCTTGTGGCTACTGGCTATCAAGGTGCGCGGACGCGCAGTGGCGAGCGTCTCAACCACGTCTTCGAGGAGCGGGTCGATGGGATGCGTTCCGCGGGCCACCTGGATCATCTGGCCGTGGATGCGGGCGACGTCACACTGACGTTCGCGGAGCTCGAGGGGTGTGCCAACCAGCTTGCCCGTCATCTGCTGGCGAATGGTGCTCGCCCGGGTGATCGGATTGCGTTGTTGTTCGACCAGGCGGTGTACTCCTATGTGGGGATGCTGGCGGTGTTGAAGATCAACGCCGCGTATGTGCCGTTGGACGTGGGGTTCCCGGCGGACCGGATCAGCTACATCATCTCCGACGCCGGTGTGCGGATGGTGCTGTCGTTGTCGCACGTGCGCGACCGGGTGGAGGGCCTCGAGGACTTCGCTCCCGGCCTGCTCTACCTGGATCAGGCCGCGGCCGCGATCGCGGGGAGGAGCCCGGCGCGGCTCAGCGACAGCGAGCGTGGTCGGCCGGTGGAGGACCTGGCGTATTTGATCTACACCTCGGGGACGACGGGGCGGCCGAAGGGTGTGGCGATCGAGCACGCGAGTATCTGCAACTTCGTGCGGGTGGCTGCGGAGGTGTACGGGATCCGGATGCAGGACCGGGTCTATCAGGGCATGACGATCGCGTTCGACGTCTCGGTGGAGGAGATCTGGGTGCCGTGGGTGGCGG
>JAODNO010000445.1 GCA_025465235.1 Pseudonocardia sp. | reverse complement strand
CCGTATGCCGGTGTGATCGCCTCGTTCTGAACCCAGTTCGTCGGCTTCGTGGCCCGGCCGATCGGGGCGGCTCTCTTCGGGCACTACGGCGACCGGATCGGCCGCAATGCCACCCTCATCACCACGCGGGTGATCATGGGTGTGGGCACAGCGCTCATCGGAGTGCTACCGGGATATGCGTCCATCGGGATCGCCGCGCCGATCCTGCTGACCGTGCTGCGCCTGCTGCAGGGCATCGCGGTCGGCGGCGAGTGGGGCGGATCGGTGCTGCTGTCCATGGAGTGGGGATCCGACCGGCGCCGTGGCTTGATGGCGAGCTGGCCGCAGCTCGGCGTTCCGATCGGACTGCTGCTCTCCACGGCCATGGTCCAGCTGATGTCGGTGACCACCGGTCCGGACTTCTTGACCTGGGGCTGGCGGGTGCCGTTCCTGGCCAGCCTGGTGCTCGTCGGCGTCGGCCTCTACGTCCGGCTGCGCGTCCTGGAGAGCCCGGCCTTCACAGCAGTCAAGGAGAGCCAGTCGGTGCTGCGCGTTCACGTGCTGGAGGCGTTTCGGCACCAGTGGCGTGAGATCCTCACGTCCGCCTTCGTCCGGATGTCCGAGCAGGCGCCGTTCTACCTGTTCGTGACGTTCGTCCTCTCCTACGGCACCCGACAGCTCGGGTTGTCGCGCACGAACCTGCTCACCGACACGCTCATCGCCGCTGCGATCGGGCTGGTCAGCGTTCCACTGTTCGGTCACCTGTCCGACCTGATCGGGCGCCGGGTGATGTACGGGATCGGGATCGTCTGCACGGCGCTGTACGCCTTCCCCTACTTCGGGCTGCTCAACACGCGCCAAGCTGGCCTCGTGCTGCTCGCGATCATCCTGTCGTTGCTCTTCCACGACATGCAGTACGGGCCGCAGGCCGCCCTGATCGCCGAGAGCTTCGGTCCCAACATCCGCTACAGCGGCGCGGGAATCGGCTACCAGCTCGCGTCCGTCGTGGCGGGCGGACCGGCACCACTGATCGCAGCAGCCATCCTCGAGAGGACAGGGTCGAGCACGGGGATCTCCCTCTACATCGTGGGGTGCTGCGTCGTCTCCTTCGTTGCGCTGCTGTTCATGCCGCGCCGAGGCGAGGCGTACCAGGCACTCAGTGTCGTGGGCCGGCCGGCACGTGCGACCGGCCCAGCTGTCGCCTGACCCTCCCCGGCGCACCTTTCGGGCACGTGCTCCGTCGCCCACCCATCTGACCGACCGTCCTCGGGATTGCGGATCGCTACCGTCCCACCACCGGACTCACCCGAAGTTCCCGCGAACGCATCCAATCAGTGGCTGGACCGGATGAGCGCCGCGACACAGACTCAGGAAGGGGGCTGCCAGCTGGGGAGGGGTCCGTGGCTCAATTCGGGATCGATCTTGGCACTGCGAACACCGTGGTGTGCGACGAAACGCGCGGCATCGTGTTCGACGAGCCGTCGGTGCTGTTGCAACGCAATGGTGCTGGACGCCGAGGGCGCCTCATCGCGATCGGGCGCGACGCCTCCGAGCTGCTGGGGCGGGTCCCTGCGGGGATGACGGCACTGCGCCCGCTGCAGGACGGTGTCATCACCGACCTGGACACGGCGCGGACCTACCTGCGTGCTGTCGTGCGGCGGGCCGCTCGGCGACCGTGGCAGCGCAGCTACGCGCGGATAGCCATCGGCGTGCCTTCCGGGGCGACAGAACTCGAACGGCACGCGTTGCTCGAAGCTGCTGACGAGGCCGGGCTCAAGGGGGCGACGGCGGTCGACGAGCCGATCGCCGGAGCGGTCGGATGCGGGATCGACCCCATGGAGCGGCGCGTGCACATGGTCGTCGACGTGGGTGGCGGCACGGCCGAGGTCACGGCGTTCTGCTACGGCGGGGTGCTCACGTCCCGGTCCTGCCGGGTGGCGGGGGACGAGATGACCGTGGCGGTCTACCGGTTCCTGCGCGAGCACCACCACCTCGTCGTTGGCGAGAAGACAGCGGAGGACCTCAAGATCCGGGTCGGTTACGAGACCGAATCGCGCGTGGTCGTGCCGGGACGGGACGCCGCGAGCGGCCACGCGCGGCTGGCGACGATACCGATCGCGGAGATCGTGGAGGTCCTCGAACCCATCACGGACTCGATCGTCGAGACACTCGCGGCAAGTCTCGACGACCTGCCACCAGAGGCAGCGAGGGACGTGCTGGCAGACGGGATCCTCCTGTTCGGTGGGGCCTCGCTGACCGGCGGCTTCAGCCAGCGGCTCGAACGGGCCTTCGGCTTCCCGGTGAAGGTGGCCGAGAATCCCCTGACCTGTGTGGCCGAGGGCGCGGCGCGCTGCCTGCGCAGCCCGGGCGTGATCGAGGCCTACGGCTGGAACTGACCGCAGCACCTATCTCGCCCCCGCTCACCCCCCGCTCACGGGGTCCTGCACCGGGTCGGTGGCGAGCACCTGGGCCTCGTGGTCGTGGAAGTAGCGCAGGCCGTCGGCGATCAGGTTCTTCACGTTGTTGCCGCCCGAGCCCGGACCCTGGACCACCGCCGTCATGACCACCCTCGGGTCGGGCATGGGCGCCGCGGCAGACAGCCAGTTGTCGTAGGCGTCGTCGGCGAGGCTCCCGTCCTGCGCCGTCCCGGTCTTGCCTCCCACCGGGAAGGGCAGGCCGGAGAGCCCCATGCCGGTGCCGGCGGTCACCACAGCGCGCATCCCGTCCCGAACCGGGCCGAGCTTGTCGGCGAACGGCACCGGGGTCGGCGCCGGGGCGGGCAGCCCCGTGTAGGCACCCCCGCTGGTCCCCGTCGCCATGCCCAGCCGCGGCGTGACCACCTGGCCGGTGGCTACGCCGGCGGTCCAGAGAGCGTTCTGCAGGGGCGTGACCTGCAGGTAGCCCTGCCCGATGCCGAGGATCACCGTCGACCCCCCGTACCAGGTGCCGCCGCCTGCAGCCACGCTCTCCGGCGTGCCGATATAGCCCGGTGACTCCCCGGGCAGGTCGATCCCGGTCGGTCTGCCCACACCGAGGGCGTGCGCCGCGTCGATGATCGGGCCCGGCCCGAGGGCATTGGCGAGCTTGTAGAAGTACACGTCGTTGGACCAGGCGATGGACTGGACGAGGTTCATGGGGCCCATAGGCATCCAGTTGCCGAAGGTGTGGTCCCCGAGTGTGTAGCTTCCCCCGGTCGGGATCACCCGGTCCGGCGGGATCACCGGGTTGACGACCGCGGCCGCAGCCACCACCAGCTTGAACGTCGAACCGGGCGGGAGCGCCGCCTGGGTCGCATGCTCGAGCATGGGATGGCCCGGTGCCGTCGCGAGCGCCTGCAGCCCGGCGGCGTCGATCGGCGGTCCGTAGACATTGTTGTCGTAGGACGGGGCGCTCGCGAGCGCGAGGATCTGGCCGTTGCGGGGGTCCATCGCGAGAGCCGCCCCCACGGCGCTCTTACTGCGCTGGGCCCGGAGCGCGGCCACGAGGCCGGTGCTGAGCCGCTGCTGCAGCCCGAGGTCCAAGGACAGCCGCAGGTCGGCCCCGGGAACCGCGTCCACCCGCTCGCCCATCGCAACGGGGATCCCCTCCGGCGTCACGTACACGCACTGCTGCCCGTTCACGCCGCGGAGCACCGAGTCGTACTGCTGCTCCAGGCCGACCCGGCCGACGATCTCACCGGGCGGCAGGTCCGGCCACCGCTGCGTGTCCGTCGGGGTCGCGATACCGGCGAACCCGATGACGGGGCCGAGAAGGGAGCCGGTGGGATAGCTGCGCCTCGCCTCGGGGACGACGAGCACACCCGTGATCCCGGCCGCTGTGACCGCGTCCCCCACAGCCCTGGGGATGTCCGCCAGCGGCAGCGAGAGGGTGGTCGCGGGCGCGTTGTCGAGAGCTGTGCGTACCGCGTCGACGGGCTGTCCGATGAGGGCGGCGAGGCGGGCGACGTCGTCGGGGCGGGAGCGCAGCAGGGCCGGGACGGCGACGACCCGGTCGACGGCGTTCTCCGCGGCCGAAGCGCTCACCGCGAGCGGTGCCCCGTGTCGGTCAGTGATGGACCCTCGCGGGGCGGGGAGACGGATGCACCGCGTCATCTGCTCCTGCCCGGCCGCCGCCAGCTCCTGGCCGCGGACTGTCTGCAGGTTCCACCCGTAGAGCCCGAAGGACACGAGCAGCGCGGTCGACACGAGCGCTGTCACCCGCATGAGCCGGGGCCGGCGGTAGCGCCAGCCCGGCATGGACCATAGCCGCCGACGAGCTCCCTCTCGCCGGACCCCGAGGGCGACGCCGAGCGCGGCGAGGTGCACCAGCAGGGCGGTACCGCCGTAGCTGAGCAGCGGGAACGGCACCCCGGCCAGCGGGAGAAGGCCCAGGTTGCCCCCGACCGACACGATGATCTCGACGCCGAGCAGGACCGCGAGGCCGCCTGCGACGAGGGCGCCGTGGGGGCTCCGCGGCACGCGGCTGGCGAGGGCGAGCCGCCACACCAGCACGATCGCCGCGACGATCACCACGCCGCCGGCGACGAGCCCGTACTGCTCGACGGCGCTGGCCAGCGCGAGATCGGTCTCCTTCTCGGGCAGGTACTGGGCGAGCAGACCTGACATCGGGTCGCCCGAGCGGCCGAAGAGCGACCCCGAGCCGACGGCAATGTGTGCCTGCCGCACCGCCCACCCTGCACCGGTGGGCGACTCGTGCGAGCCGACGAGGAAGCTGCCGAGTCGCTCCAGCTGGTAGGGGTGAAGGAACCCGACAGCCAGCGGGGCCACGACGGCGACGGCGGCGAACAGGGGCAGGATGATCCGCGCGGGGATCCGGCCGATGATCATCATTGCGACCGTCAGGACGATCAGCAGCATTGTTGTGCTGAGGTCCGGCTGCAGCGCCGTGAAACCGATCGGCACCAGCGCGAGCCCGACCGAGAAGACGAAGCGCTGCCACGCGGGTCGTTGCGATCCGAGGACTGTCGCGAGGACGAGCAGCACCCCGAGCTTGGCGAGCTCAGAGGGCTGGAACGTGAAGCTGCCGATCCCGATCCACCGCGTCGCGCCGTTGACGGTCGTTCCGACGACATGCACGGCTGCCAGGAAGAAGACGGCGGCGATGTAGGTCAGCCACCCCACCGCCGTCAGCAGTGTTGTGCGGAACCGCCAGAACGCCGCGAGCAGGACGACCCCAGCAGCAGCGATGGCTCCCTGCCGCGCGGCCATCTCGATACCGTCCACGGCATCGAGGTTGGCCATGCCGATGGCGACCAGCACGAGCGCCGCGATGATGGCGAGCACGTCCAAGGTGACTCCGCCGGTGTCCCTGCGCCGCCCCGACCTACGGTCGTTCGGCTCGTCGGACGCGGGATGGTCACCACGCTCCACGATCAGCACGCCATCGCCTCCTCATCGGCAGTCAGCCGGACGGTTCGGCCGGGGCAGTCCCACAACCGGCGTCGGACGGAACCAGCAGGGGAGCGCTCGCCGCGGTGAACGGAAGGTCGGTTCGGGCCAGCACGGCCAGGGCCTTGCCCGGCGGCAGCGCGACGGTGACGACCGCGATGGCCCGATCGCCGTCCGGCGGTACCGTGACCGTGCCACCGGGGGCGGTCGTCGCCGCGCCCGTGCAGCGGTCGAAGAGCTCGAAGGCCCACCTGATGGTCTGGGGATCGGCCCTCGGCTGCAGCGCGACCTGCAACCTGACCTCGCACGCCGCGTCGGGTGCGCACCGGTGGACCGCGCGCAGGTCGACGGCCGTGACCGTACCTGCGGCAGCCGGGGCCGGGGGCACCACGGGCAGGAGCACCTCTGTGCTGGTGGGCGCTGCCGACCCCGAGCGACCGGCCTCGAGCACGGCTTCGACGTCGCGGGCGACGGTGTCACTCAGGAAGGTGATCTCGATCAGGACGACCGCGACCAGCACCACGACGGAGAGCACCCATTTCCAGGTGCGGGCCAGCACGCTGCGCGCGCCCCACCGAGGTCGACGCGGCGTGCGGGGAGGAGGCGGGGTGGCCGGGAGCACGCCTGTGCGAGCAGTGCTCAGTGGCGCGAAGCCATCGCCGCTCACCGCGGCGACCAGGCGGCCGAGTTCGGTCCGCGCATCGGCGCCGACGGTCGCATCGGCATCCCGCAGGATCGATGCGACGGCCACGACATTTCCACCGGGCCGTCGCGCCTCGGCGGCAGCCCCGTCCAGTGCCGCGAGCGCGTCGGTGGCCGGACGGTCCGACGCCGCGTCCGGACACCACGTGGCTGCTGTGAGATCGCGGAGCATCCCCTCCGCGGCGGCGAGGTCGCTCCGGTTCTCATCCTCCACGGCCCTGTGGCCCGGCACGTCGTCGTCGGCCAGGTATGCCCGGCCGTCCACCCCGACCCGCGCGGTCTCCGGACGCAGCCGGATCCGCGAGGAACGAGCGCCGGCGCTGTGCTCCTCCAGCCTGGACAGCACGTCCGCGCCCAGAGCGACGGCTTGGGCGGGAGTCAGGCGCGCGGTGGAGAGCAGCCGGGTGAGGGCGATGCCCGTGTCCGGGGAGAGGCACCGTTGCTCTGGTATGTCCACCGGCACCTGCCGCGGCCGACCCGGGAATCGCCCGAACCGGCGGCGAGCCGCCTTCCGGGGTGCTTCACGTCGATCCGAACCGGCTTGCACCATCGCCCTGCCACCCTCGGATCAAGACGTCACCATTGGCCCGGGCCGTGCGACGCACGTCCCGGCCACTTCGAGGTGGATCGAATACTTCCCGCTGTCCCGGATCAGACCGGCAAGAGGAAGGGTCTTCGTGCTCGGATGTGATGCCCCCGCTCGGCACGACGCGACTCGCCGTGGTCCGGCTCTCCGCCCATTGCGCCCCCTGCGCCTCGTCCCCCCGTACCTCATTTCACCACGTCAGCGCGGCTACACGTAGGCCGATGACCGGAAACCCGCTGACCGGAGGAGTGGGCCGCCCGTCGCGCGCCGGATACGTCCATCGGTTCGGACGACGGGGTGGGAGGGAGCACCAAGGCGTGCACCCGAAAGGGGTCCGGCTCACGCGTAGCAATGGGCGGAGGCGGCCCTGATGATGGGCGCCGCGGCAGAGGGCCTCACCCGCGAACTGCAGCCGAGCACCACCGGCAGGGAGCGCGGGAGCCGGACCGCCATGACCTCGCGGTCCACCAGATGCTCATCGAGGACGCCACCGGGTCGGTGACGTGCATATACGTCGACACACCCGACGTCGAGCGTGTCGCGGTCGACCTCGCGGCGCTCCCCGTCGTTCACAACATGCTCCGGATCGACGACCGGAACATGGCGGTGCAGTACCACCTGCGCGCGTTCTCCCGCCGCTACGGGTGCGGCACTCCCCCGGAGGCAACCGTGTCTCCCACGATGTTCACCTGGAGCAGTTCGCCCGGCCGGGTGGCCTGCCGGGTGCCGCCTCGCGGTACTAGCCGGCTCGAGGAGCGTGCAGCCCGGCCGGCCCCCGAACGGTGAGCCCCACGACGTCGCCGACTGTCGGAAACGCGAACCCAGGACAGCGCGCCGTGACGGTGCTGCCCTCATCGAGCGCGAGCCGGACCAGCACATCGTGGCCGTAGAACTCGATCTCGAGCACCTCGGCCGAAACGCCGCTACCGACGATGTCGATGGTGATCTGCTCCGGACGGATCAGCACGGTCGCCGGTCCGTCGGGGCTTCCATCCGCGACGGGTACGCGGCCCAGCGCGCAGGTCGCGCCCCCATCGGTGACCGTCGCGGGGAGCGCGACGACGGCGCCGACGAACGCAGCCACCGCCCCATCGACGGGGTTGTGATAGAGGTCGGCGGGCCGGTCCGCCTGGACGATCTTGCCGTCACGCATCACCGCGACGCGCGAGGCCAGCGACAGCGCCTCGGACTGGTCGTGGGTGACGAGGATCGTCGTGGTGCCTGCTGCTGCGAGTGCGGCGACGACGGCGCGGCGGGTGCTCTCCCGCAGCTCGACGTCGAGGGAGGAGAACGGCTCGTCGAGCAGCACGATCCCGGGCTCGGGGGCGAGCGCGCGGGCCAGCGCGATCCGCTGCTGCTGGCCGCCGGAGAGCTCGTGCGGGTATCGGCGCGCGTATCCCTCGTCGAGCCCCACGAGCTCCAACAGCTCGGGGACGCGGCGACGGGCGCGGCGGTCACGGAGCGGGAGCCCGAACACGATGTTCGCGGCGACGGTGAGATGCGGGAAGAGGTTGCCGTCCTGCGTCACGTAGCCGATCCGGCGGTCCTCCGGGGGAAGGAAGGTGCCGGGACCGGCGACCTCGCGTCCGCCGACGACGACGGTTCCCGCGTCGGGTCGGTCGAAGCCTGCGACCAACCGCAGCAGGGTGGTCTTGCCGCAGCCGGAACGGCCGAGTACGGCGGTCAGCTCTCCTTCGGTCACGGCCAGATCGACCCCGTGAAGCACCGGGACCGTCCCGTAGGACTTGCGCAGGCCCGCCACCCGCACCCCGTCCCGCGCCGTTGTCGTTCCCGTGGAACGCACCTGCTCGCGCATCCCGGTCACGTGCGCCGGCTCTCTCTGGTCAGCAGGTAGGCCACCGGCGCCGAGATCACGACCATCAGCAGAGCGTACGGCGCGGCGGCGCCGTACTTGATCTCCGAGCTGTTGCTCCAGAACTGGGTTGCCAGCGTGCGGGTGCCGATCGGGGCGAGCAGGAGCGTGGAGGTCAGCTCGGTGACGACCGCGAGGAACACCAGCGACGCACCGGAGCCGAGGCCACGCAGGATCAGCGGCAGCGTCACCCGCACCAGTACCCCCCGCGGGCCCACGCCGAGCGACCGGGCGACGTCGTCGAGCTCGGGGGGCACCTGCCCGAGCGCGGTGCGCACGCTCACCATCGCCCGCGGCATGAACAGCACGGCGTACGCGGTCAACAGCATCGCCGTGCTCTGGTACAGCGCGGGAACGACCGTGACGGCCACCGTGATCAGGGCGAGCGCGACGACGATCCCGGGCAATGAGCTCCCGATGTAGGTGCTGCGCTCGACGAGCCGGCTCAGCCGCCCGCCGTGCCGCACCGCCAGCCACGCCACTGGCACGGCGAGTACGACCGTGACCAGCGCACCGGCGGCACCGAGGCCGAGCGAGGTCGCTGTGGTGGCGGCCAGCGCGGCGATCGGGAACGCCGTCGACGTGCTGGTAGCGAGCCAGAACGCGATGCTGCCCAGCGGGACGCCGAGCGCGAGGACGACGAGCAAGGCCATCCCCGCGAGCGCCGGCACCCGCACGCCCCCCAGCCTGTGCATGACGAGTGCTCGGGCCGCTCCTCCGCCGACCCTGGCCGTCCGGACCCGACCGGCCAGCCGCAGCTCGCCGACCAGCAGGAACAGGCACAGCAACACCAGTACCCCGGCCAGCATCGTCGCGGCCGACCCGTTGAACGTGGACTGGAACTGGTCGTAGATCGCCGTGGTGAACGTAGCGAACCGCAGGGACTGCAGAGCCCCGAACTCGGCGAGCAGATGAAGGCCCACGAGCAGCACTCCGCCGAGGAGCGCAGGCCGCAGCTGCGGCATGACGACCCGCAGGAACGTCTTCCACGGGCCGTTGCCCAGCGCCCGCGACATCTCCTCGAACGCCGGGTCCACGCCGCGCAGCACGGCCGCGACCGGCAGGTACACCAGCGGATAGTAGGACAGCGTCGTGACCAGGACGGCGGCCCACAGGCCCTGCACCGACGGTGACACCGAGTACCAGGCGAAGCTGTTTACGAACGCCGGGACGGCGAGCGGCGCCGCCATCAGCCCGGTCCACATCCCCCGGCCGGGCAGGTCGGTCCTCTCCACCAGCCACGCTGCGGCGGTGCCGAGCATGGCGGCCGCCGCCATACCGAGGACGGTCAGCGACACGGTGTTGACCAGCAGCTCACCGACGCGCGGGCGCCACACGAGCGCCACGATCCCGTCCCATCCGACGCCGAGGGCGCCCACGACGACGTAACCGAGCGGCACCAGCGTCAGCACCCCGACGGCAACGGCGGCTCCCAGCCGCAACGGCGGGTAGCGGAGCCTGCGCGTGCCGCCCGCCTCGACGATCGGAATCACAGCAGGCCGACCCGCTGCATCTCCCCGACGATCTTCGGACCGTTCAGGGTGTTGAGGTCGACCTCGGGCGCGTTCAGTTCAGCCAGCGGCTTCAACGCCGGGTTCGGGGCCACTCCCGAGCCCACCGAGTACTCGAGCGCGTCGCTGTCGGAGAGAATCTTCTGGCCCTCCGCGCTCGTGATGTAGCCGAGGAACTGCTGGGCCTGTGCCGCATGCTTGCTCGAGGCCAGCACACCCCCACCTGACACGCTCAGGAATGCGCCGGCATCCTTGTTACCGAAGTAGTGGAGCGCGGTGTTGGAGCTGTTGGCTCCCCCGTCGGCCTTGTCGCCGTACCAGTAGTAGTGGTAGATGACCCCGCCCGGGACCTCGCCGGCGTTCACCGCCTTGAGGATTGCGTTGTTGCCCTGGTAGATCTTGGCGTTGTCCTTGATGCCCTGCAGCCAGGCCGCGCCTGCGGCGTCGCCCTGCACCGCATAGACAGCGCTGACGATCGCCTGGAAGTCGGCACCGCTGGGCGATATCCCGAACCGGTCCTTCCACTCCGGCTTCGCCAGATCCATGATCGACGCCGGCAGCCGGCCCTCGGGCAACAGCGCCGTGTTGTGGACGAACACCGTCGACCGCGCCGCGACGCCCACCCAGTCGCCTGCGCTCGAGGAGTACTGGGCCGGGACCTGGCCCGTGGTCCCCAGGTCGACCGGCGCGAACAGGTGCTTGCTCGACAGCAGCGACACCGCCGGGGAGTTCTCGGTGATGAAGACGTCAGCGGGCGAGGCGGCGCCCTCCGCCGCGATCTGGTTCGCCATTTCGAAGTCGCTGCCGTTGCGGAGCTCCACCTTGATCCCGGTCTTGGCCGTGAAGCCGTCCGCCCAGGCCTGCCCCACAGCTTCGTGCTGGGCGTTGTAGAGCACCAGCGTCGCGTCCTTGGGAGCCTCCGAGCCACACGCGACAGTAAGGGCGAGCAGGGAGGCAGCAG
>JAODNO010000431.1 GCA_025465235.1 Pseudonocardia sp. | reverse complement strand
AAACACCACCTCACCAGGGTGGCTTGTGGAGAGCCCGGTGCGCTGAGAGGTGCACGCCGGGTTCGGGAGGCGGCTCGGGGAAACCCACCGGTGGCAACACTGGCAGGGCGCCCCGGGTCGACCTCACATTGTCCATATGGAGGTGAGAGACCGTCCATCGCTTCGCCGTCGTAGCGGTGGGGTGAAGCCGGAGGTAGCCGGACCCTGTCGGGTTCCAGAACTCGGCTGTCGGCGTTGACCTGCAGTTTAGGCTGCGCGTTCGTATTCGTTGATCAGGCCGCCGAGGATCGGTCGGCGTCTGATCCGCTGCTGGTGAAGGTCCGGGGCGGGATGGTCGGGGCGTGGTGGGAGAAGTCGCTGCGCCCGATGTGGTCGCCGACCGTTGTAATGGGCGCCGTACTGGGCAAGGACGGTCCGCAGGTGCCGTTCACCGAAGATCAGGGTGCGGTCGGTGAGTTCGGTTCGGGCTGTCAGTACGAATCGTTCGGCGAAGCAGTTCGCTCTCGGGCAGCGAGGCGGGATCTTGACCGCCTCGATGCCCGCGCTGGCCAGGACGGCGTCGAACGATGTGGTGGTTCGGGTAGGTCCACTTCTTGGTCACCAGGCGGCGGTGCCACCGCAGGACCGTGGCCGGGGTGATCAGGCGGTGACCGCGCGACACCGCGGGTAGGCGTCGGATCAATGCGGCGAGCAGGGCCCGGTCAGCCCAGTCCAGGCGAGGCCTCGGGTTGATTCTCCGGAGTACGGCCACTTCGTGGCGCAGGGCGAGCAGCTCGACGTCCTTGGACGACGATGCGCGGCCCAGCAGCATCAGCCAACCGAGAAGCTGGCTGAAGATCAGGTAGAGCAGGCGCAACGACACATCCGTGATCATGCCCGGCCGCCAGTGGCACCCGATCGCCGCAAGTCGGGGGCTTAATCTGCTTCTGGAACCCCACAGGGGGCCCGAGACGTCCTGGATGAGCACAGTGGTGACGGCAGCGCCTGTGAGCGACCCGCGACCCGACTATCAGCAACCGCCGCCTCAGGTGGCGGCCACCTCGATGTTAGTCGGGCAGGAGGACCGAGCGGAGCTCGCGGCGCGGCGTCACTGGCAGCTCGGCGGCCCCTGCCGCCGGCCAGCCGACCCGGATCACGAGCTGCGGGTGCTCGGGGATTCCCAGTACGTCCGTTTGCATCCGTTGTCTGCTGGTGTCCAGCTCGAGCGCCTGGCTGAGCGGGGTGGTGGCCAGTCCCATCCGGGTGGCCGCGAGCAGCACGGCGCTGGTGGCCTCCCCGGCGCGCAGGCGATCCAGGACGTCGTCGCCGAGGGTGGCCAGCACCAGGAGCTGGGCGGCGTCGTCGTCCGGCGATCGTCCGGGCGGGAGGGAGGGCTGGGCGAGCGCGGCCTGCCCGAAGGGGCGCAAGCCCGTTGCTCTCGCGGTGCCGATCGGTGGCGGTGGCACGTTGATCGCGGGGACGCCGTCGTGGCTGCCGGGGAGACGGTGGGTCCACATCCGTAGTTCTGCGGCATAGCCTGGTTCCTGGCGCTGCTGCCCGGTCGCATCGGTGAGCGCCATGACGAGCCGCCCGCGGATGTGCGGGTCGGTCACTGGCACCAGTACTGCGCCGGCGATCTTGACGTGCTCCTGCAGCGACTTCACGTGATCATGGGGGACCTGGCGACGGCTCATCCGGCGCCGGTCGGTGCGCCGCGTGGCGATCCCGGGGAAGAGCGACGCACTGACCGCGTCCGGCTCCCCGGCACCGGCCGAGCGGACGGTGACCGTGGCGAGATGGCTCCGGTCCTCCGGGTCGGGGTGGCGCCGGACCTCGACTGCGAGGCCACGGGCCGCGAGTGCGACCTGCAGGTGGTGCAGGGCGGCGCCGCAGCTCAGGATGAGGTCGCGCTGGTCGGGGTCCGTCACGTCGAGGTGGCGGTCCTCGTCGGCGTGCAGGTCGACGGCATCAGGGCGGATCCGCCACTTCCAGGGCTGGGTGTTGTGGACCGAGGGCGCCCGCAGGGCGTCCGTGACCGCCCCGGACAGGTCGGGGTATGTCGCCATCGCCGTCCTCCTGGTGCTCGAGCGTCGGAGTCGAGCCTCCGCCTTTTCACATCTGGTCGAACGAGTGCCACTCGTTCCCCCGGGGGGCCGTTGGTCGGCGGAGGCCGCCGCAGCCTCTCAGCTTCCCCGTTGCTTGCTGACGGCCACCGGAAGTGGAGCGACAGGAGATCCCAAATGCAGGCCGTCCAGCCGAGGATCGTGTTGAGCACCCTGCTGCAGAGCGCGTCGGGCTGCTCAGGGCCGGCCAGGTGATCGGGCCCATCGCCGGGTTCCCCCTTCCGCGGGCTCGTCGGGGCAACGCTACCGGTCCTGGCGCGCCACACCTTCCTCGGTCGGGAGATGTCGCATGTCGGCGCGGACCACTGAGCCCGCCCTTGCTGAGACGCGTCCGCCGCAGGCGTTCGGGTGCGTCGTCCGCCACGTCGGGCTCCCCAGCAGTCCCGCTGACCTGGCCGTCGTGACCGAGTCGGATCTCGCGCCACTCCCGCAAGCCGCGCAAGGCATGTGGGTGCCGAGAACCGTGTCACTCGCGCTGACCTGGGCATTCGCAGACACCGGCGCTCACCGGCGACGATCGGGATGGGCATGATCGGACAACGTGACGTTCCGGCTGACCTACCTCATGTTGATCCGTGTCCTGGGCGGGCTCGTGCTCCTGACCCGATCTGAGACCGCCAAGGACATCGAGATCCTCGTCCTGCGCCACGAGATCGCCGTCCTACGCCGCAAGACCGCAACACCGAAGCTCACCTGGGCCGACCGGGCCCTGCTCAGCGCGCTGAAAAGGCTCCCAATCAGCTACGGCTACATCGGATCGTGACGCCCCGAACCCTGCTGCGCTGGCACGCCCCACTCGTCAAACGTCGCTGGACCTATCCACAGCGCCCACCCGGGCGGCCACCCGTAGTTCAGCCGTCCGTGACCTGGTGCTCCAACTGGCCCGGGAGAATCCGGCGTGGGGATACCGACGCATCCACGGCGAACTTGCCGGACTCGGCCACGCCCTCGCCGCGTCGACAGTGTGGAAGATCCTCAAGGCCGCGGGCCTCGGCCCGTCACCCCTCGGTCTGGGCCGACGTGGCAGCAGCAGTTCGTCACCGCCCAGGCCCACGCGATCCTCGCCATCGACTTCGCCCACGTCGACACCGTCTACCTGCGCCGGCTTTACGTCCTGATCGTCATCGAGCACGCCACCCGCCGCGTCCACATCGCCGGGATCACCGCCCATCCCAGCGGCGATTGGGTGACCCAGCAGGTTCGCGACCTGCTGATGGACCTCGCCGACCGCGCCGAGCAGTTCCGGTTCCTGATCCGCGATCGCGACGCCAAGTTCACCCGAGCCTTCGACGGCGTCTTCCACGGAGACGGGATCAACATCATCCAAACGCCGCCGCAGGCTCGCCGGGCGAACGCGATCGCGGAGCGCTGGATCGGCACCCTGCGCCGAGAATGCCTCAACAACATCCTCATCACCGGACCACGACACCTCGAGCAGGTCCTGACCGAGTTCGTCGAGCACCACAACACCCACCGACCGCACCGATCCCTTGATCAACAAGCACCAGCCACATAGGGTCAGCCGCAGCCCCACCGGCGTGATCATGCCGGTCTCCGGCAGGAGGCGAAGCAGCAGGTCACAGGCTATGAGCTCAGTTTCGGGCACCCACGGGGTCA
>JAODNO010000052.1 GCA_025465235.1 Pseudonocardia sp. | reverse complement strand
CGGCCGCGATCTGCTGGTCGATGACCTGTTCGACGCCACGCTGCGCGACCCGTTCGAGTTCTCCGACCTGTTCGCCCCGCTCCTTGCGGATGAGGAGGTCCTCGAGCTCGGAACTGCGGGGGAGGCTACCGGTGTGGGTCGTGAGAATTCCGTCCTCGCTGAGCTGCATTGCTCTCTCCTCGTGCGGCGGATCCGACGGCATGGCCGGCGGCCTCATCCGAGCTCGGCGTGCCGCAGGCCAGGCAGGGCCGCGTTCACGTCGCCGCGATTGCCCATCCTCCCGCTCCATGGCGGCGCTGCACCCACGGAAGAACGCGCCCGATGGGGCGGTGGATAGGCCCCTCGGCCGAGCGTAGATATCGATCAGGAGGCGGGGGTGGTGGCCGTTTCGGGCGTCGGCTTCGTAGTGGACGACGGGCGTCCGACCAGGAACGAAAGGCCGACGACGACGATCGAGATGACCGCTGCGACGAGGAAGGCCATGTGGGTGCCCGTTGCGTCGATGGCTCCGCTCGGGTCCGCGGACCCCAACGTCATCACGGCGACGAACAGAGCGGTTCCGGCTGCTCCGGCCACCTGCTGCAGGGTGGTGACGATCGCGCTGCCGTGGGAGTAGAGATCGCCGGGGAGCGACCCCAACGCGTCGGTCATCAGCGGGGTGAACATCAGTGACAGCCCAACCGTGAGCACGACGTGGATAGCGATGATCATCCACAACGGCGATGCCGCTCCGAGCGTGGTGAACAGCCACAGTGCGACGCACAGCACGATCGCTCCCGGCACGACGAGTGGTCGGGCCCCGAGCCGATCGAAGAGGCGCCCGACCACCGGCCCCAGCAGCCCCATGACCAGGCCGCCGGGGAGCAGCACCAGACCGGTGGCGAGGGTGCTGGCCCCGAGCACGCCCTGAAGGTAGAGCGGCAGCAGGATCAGTGCCCCGAACAGCGCCATCATGCTGAGCACGACCAGAATGATCGCCACGACGAACGAGCGGTGGTTGAACGGGCGCAGGTCGAGCAGGGCCCTGTTGTCGCGCTGCAGCCGTAGCTGGCGCGTGACGAAGATGGCCAGCGCGAGCGCCCCGATCACGATCGGGATCCACGGCGTCACCCTTGCCTCGCCGCGCATCGCCTCGCCGATACTGCTGAACCCGAAGAGCAGACCGCTGAACGCCACGGCGGAGATCAGGGCCGAGGCCACGTCGAGGGGCACCCGGCGAACGTCGGCCGGGATGCGCAGCCGGGCGGCACCGATGATGAGGGCGGTCGCTGCGATCGGGAGCACGACCCAGAACATCCAGCGCCATCCGAGGGCGCCCAGGATCAGCCCGGACATGGTGGGGCCGATAGCCGGAGCGACCGCGATGACGATGGTGATCGTGCCCATCGTGCGGCCTCGCCGCTCGGCAGGCACCAGCCTCATCACCGTGGTGATCAGCAGTGGAACCATGACGGCGGTTCCCGTGGCCTGCACGACCCGGCCGACCAGCAGCACCCCGAAGCCTGGAGCGAGCGCTGCGATCAGGATGCCCGTGGTGAACAGGGACATCGACGCGAGGTAGATCGTTCGCGGGGGGAATCGCTGCAGCAGGTAACCGGTGGTCGGGATGACCACGGCCATCGTCAGCAGGAAGCCGCTGGTGAGCCATTGTGCGGTGCTCGCCCCGATCTCGAGGTCGGCCATGAGGGCAGGCAGCGCCACGCTCATGATCGTCTCGTTGAGGATCATGACGAACGCCGACCCGACCAGGAGCGCGATCACGACTGCGGCACTCGAGGCCGGAATGACGGGCTTCGCGGTCGACTCCGACGTCGCATCCGTGGGCTCGGTCGATCCGCCCCCCGTCGAGCCATGCCCTTCGGCTGCCACACCTTCTCCATTCACTTCGGGTCCTCCAGCAGCCCGTATCCCGCGATGGCGGGACTGCTGACGTTGGATCCACGCTGATGCCACGATCGCGGTAGTGGATCACCGCGTGGGCCTGCGGGGCAGCACTCGGCCATGAGGTGGCGCAGTGCATCAACGATGCCCTGCTGCTGAGGAAGGACATCCGTCGTGACGTACTCGTCCACCGCTGCTCTACGCATCGAGGCGGGACCTCCGTGATCGGACGGCAACCGGGGTTTGGGGCACCAGTCCGAATAGTACGATCTTCGCCGACGCGGTCAGCGGGTAGCGCTCCCGATGTCGCCCTTGTCGTTCCCGAAGACCCGGTTCTCGGTCGGGGGAGGCGGGGCTGCGTTCTCGAGCATGATGCCGGTCCGGTTGTCGAAGATGGTGTTGCCAGTCAGCGCGAAGGGGCCGGTGCTGTCGACGTAGACGCCGTAGCGGGCGTTCTCGCCGATGGTGTTGTCGCGCAGCGTGGTGTGGCTGGCCTCGCTGACGAGCTGGACGCCGTCCTGCTGGTCGCCACGGATCTGGTTGCGTTCGACGAGGTTGTTGCGTCCGGTCTGGGCCACGCCTATGTCGGATTCAATGTTGTCGTACGAGCGGTTGCCGCGGACGATATTGTCGGCGGACTGGTTGATGTTGATTCCGGTGGCGGCGTTGGCGAAGGACTCGTTGCTCTCGACGAGATTTCGGTCGGCGCTCAGGTAGAGCACGATTGCGTGGTGCCGGTTCCGATAGACGATGTTGTCGCGAATGAAGCGTGGTCGATGGTGCGGGCCGGTTGGTCGGGGCTGCTGGCGCCTCGCGGATGCAGGGCCGGGCCGGGTCGATCACCGTGTTCGGTGCGACCTCGCGGGGGGCCATCGGCGGCGGTGTGAGCGTGGAGCAGGCGCTGCTCAGAAGGCAGAACGCTGCCATCAGGAAGGCGACGCCGTCGATCAGTTCTGGCTGGTCTCTCGTGGTGCATTCACCCGGAGTGGGTCACCTGGAGCGAGTAGATGACCACTTCGCCGACTGCGTCGGCCTGATCGCCCCTGTCGAGGTTGGACTGCACGTAGCTGCCGCTCTTGAAGTACCACCCGGATCCGCTCGCCGGGATGTCGGCCTTGAGCTCGCCGTTGTAGTAGACCTCCACGTGGCTGTCGGCAGCCACGATCCTCAGGTCGTACGGGGTGCCCAGCCGGTACGTCGGGTTGATCACGACCTCACCGTCACCGTTCTGGTACTCGACCATCAGCCGCTCGCCCTCGAGCCTGACGAGCATCACGTCGTCCTCCGCGTCGTGGATCTGCGCCGTCACCACGTGCGGTTTGACCTGCGGCAACCGCGTCACGGCCTGCCGGACCGCGAGCGTGTGCGTGCCCCGGAAGTTCGACCAACCGGCCTTGTTCGCCCCGCTCATCTCCCGCAGTTCAGAACGCGGGTAGCTGCTGCCCGAGGTGGTCACGCCGCCTGCGTTGGCGATGAAGACGACCCCGTCGCGGGTGTCGTTGAGGCGGAAGTAGGAGCCGACGTACGTGGTGAGAGCCGGTTGGTAGACGCTGTCCGGATCGCTCTCTTCGCCCGTGGGCAGGGTGAGGTACCAGTTCGAGAGGTCGAGCACATCACCCGGATATCGGCGGTCCGAGGTAGCGCCGTGCTGTTCCGGGGTGGGGGGAGCCGTGGACGGGCTCGCGGGGGCGCTCGTGGTCGGGCTCGGGCTCACAGGCGGTTTCTCGGTCGGTCTCGAGCACGCCGTGGCGGAGACGCCCGCAACCACGAGCAGCGCAGCCACCCCCGCGAATATCGGCGCGATCCGCCGGAGGCCGGCCCCGCTCACCGGTCGCGCTCCCGCCTCGATCTCCGTTCGGCTGCGGTATCACCAGGAGTGCCGCTCTCGTCGATCACGTTCACCTTCCGAATCGTCGGCCTGCGGTGTCTTCCTGCCGCGAACGGCTGCGTGATCAATGCTCGAGTGGTCTCCGTTCGGCGCGGACGCCGGCAACAGCGTAGCGGCCGGCTGCTGACCCAATATCATCGATCAGCTCCTCGATCGGCTGCTCGATCGGTTCCGGTGATCGGACCGGTGAGTGATCCCTTCCTCCGCGGTGATATCACGGGATGCTGCATTGCAGGGATACATCGAGAATCCATCCACCGCGAGGAACCCAGTGTGGCGGATCGGCCGAGGCGTCACCGTGCCGCGGAGTTCCGGTCGCCACTCGAGGCGTCCAGATCGGGGGGCACGAAGGCGCCGTTGGCACGGAGTTCGCGTCCGACGTCGACGAGGTAGCACGAGCGGAGCATCCACTCGAGGTTGGGCACGGGGCGGTGCACGGTGAGGGTGACGCCGCGGGTCACGAGCTGACCGGCGAAAAAAACTTTGCGGCGCGTGTCGATGTTGATCTTCTTCGTTCGACGCAGGGGTGGAGCCGGGCCGGGCCCGGCTCCGTGCATCGGATCAGGAGGATCATCGAAATGCGATTCATGTTGCTGTTGAAGGGCGATCCGCCCGCGGATGCGCAGCCGAGCGCGGAGCTCATCGAGGCGATGGGCAAGTTCGGCGAGGAGCTGCACAAGGCGGGGGTGTTGCTCGCTGCGGAGGGGCTGGACCCGAGCGCGTCGGCGTCGCGGGTCATCTACTCGGGCGGGCGGCGAAAGGTGGTGGACGGTCCGTTCACGGAGTCGAAGGAGCTGGTGGCCGGCTTCTACCTGCTGCAGGTGAAGTCGCGGGAGGAGGCGCTGGAGTGGGCATCGCGGTGCCCGGTCGAGTTCGCCGTACAGGGTGACGAGGAGGCGGTGGTGGAGGTCCGGCGGATCGCCGAGCTGGAGGACAAGGACGCCATCGGAGAGGTGCGGCGCGCCGTGCGGGAGAACGCCCGATGACGCGGCAGAAGTGGGCGCTGGAGGTGGTGGTCGTTCCGGTGAGCGACGTGGACCGGGCGAAGCACTTCTACAGCGAGCAGCTCGGGTTCGTCGTCGACGTGGATCACCAGGCGAGCGAGAAGGCCCGGATCGTGCAGATGACGCCGCCCGGTTCGGGATGCTCGGTCACCGTCGGCACGGGGCTCGTGGACTCGGAGCCGGGATCGCTCAAGGGCATGCAGCTCGTCGTCGACGACATCGAGGCTGCCCGTGAGGAGCTGATCGGGCGCGGGGTGGACGTGAGCGAGATCCGGCACATGGAGAACGGTGACTGGGTCCCGGGGAAGGGCGGGGTCTGGAACTCCTTCATGTTCTTCGACGATCCTGACGGCAACAGCTGGGCGGTGCAGGAGCGCCCGCCCGCCGACTGACGCGACGCGCGCCCGGCGACCGTCGACCTGGTTGTGGCGACGGTCGCCGGCGGCGCTTGCGGGCTGCAGGCCCCGGTGATCTGATACGGCGCCGTGACGGCTTCCGCGACGGATCGGGCGATCGACGCGGTGTGGAGGATCGAGTCCGCACGGCTCATCGCCGGGCTGGCCCGGATCGTGCGCGACGTCGGACTGGCCGAGGAGCTCGCGCAGGACGCACTGGTCGTTGCGCTCGAGCAGTGGCCGGTGTCGGGCGTTCCGCGCAACCCGGGCGCGTGGCTGATGGCCACCGCGAAGCACCGGGCGATCGATCTCGTGCGCCGTGAGGTGCGGCTCGGGGAGAAGATCACTGAACTAGGCCACGAGCTGCAGGTCGAGCAGGCGAGGGGCGGGCCGGACCTCGACGCCGCGATCGACGACGGCATCGACGACGATCTCCTGCGCCTCGTCTTCGTCGCCTGCCACCCGGTGCTGTCCACCGAGGCGCGGGTCGCGCTGACGCTGCGGGTGCTCGCCGGCCTGACGACCCAGGAGATCGCGCGCGCGTTCCTGATTCCGGAACCGACCGTCGCACAACGGATCTCCCGGGCCAAGCGGACCCTGGCGAACGCTGCGGTCCCGTTCGAGGTGCCGGCCAGGGAGGAGCTCGCGGAACGGCTTCCGTCCGTGCTCGAGGTCGTCTACCTCGTGTTCAACGAGGGTTATTCGGCCACGGCCGGGGACGACTGGCTGCGGCCCTCGCTATGTGAGGACGCGCTGCGGCTCGGCCGGGTGCTGGCCCGCCTGGTGCCGCAGGAACCGGAGGTCCACGGCCTCGTCGCGCTGATGGAGATCCAGGCGTCCCGCATGCGTGCTCGGGTGGGTCCGGCAGGGGAGCCGGTCCTGTTGCTCGACCAGGACCGTTCCCGCTGGGACCACGTCCTCATCGGCCGCGGCCTCGCGGCCCTGCAACGCGCGGAGCAGGTCGGCGGTCCACCTGGCCCGTACACGGTGCAGGCCGCGATCGCCGCGTGCCACGCCCGGGCGCTGACCCCTTCCGACACGGACTGGTCGCGCATCGCGTCGCTCTACGAGGTGCTCGCGCGGATTGCACAGTCACCCGTCGTGGAGGTGAACAGGGCTGTCGCGCTCGGCATGGCGTACGGGCCCGCGACAGGTCTGCAGCTGCTCGACCAACTGGATGGGGAGCCCGCCCTCGCGGGCTACCACCTCCTGCCGAGCGTCCGCGGTGACCTGCTGGTCAAGCTCGGGCGCCACGGCGAGGCCCACGAGGAGTTCACGCGTGCGGCGTCGCTCACCGCGAACCGGCGGGAACGTACGCTGCTCCTCGACCGGGCGACCACGGCGCTGGCACGTCACAACGACGGCGGACACATGGGCGCAGCACCGGCGACCAGCGGCTGAGGGTGGCCCTGCGTGAGCCCGGACGCCTCGCCGGGAACGCAGCGGGCGCGGAGGTTTTGTCCCGGGGGGAGCAGGGAACGGGGTGCCATGCCCTGGAGTCGGGTGCCAGTGCTCGCACGTGCTGCGCTCCTGGCGGCGGCGGTATTGCTGGCCGGATGCGCCGACCTCGAGCAGCCGGTGGTCGAGCAGGTCGCCTCGACGTTCGCAGCTGCGGACCCCTCCACCCGGTGCGCGATGCTCGCACCGGCCACCGTTGCCGTGGTGGAGGCCGCGCGGTCCGAGTCGTGCGTGCAGGCGATGGCCCAGCTCTCACTTCCGGAGGGTGCAGTGGTGTCGTCGACGGTGTGGGGTGACAACGCGCAGGTCCAGCTCGTCGGCGACACCGTGTTCCTCACCCGGACGAGCACCGGGTGGAAGGTCACCGCCGCGGGCTGCCGGTCCCGCGGCGATGCGCCCTACGTCTGCCGGCTGGAGGGCCCGTGAAGACCGTACGTGCGCTGTTCGTGACCTATCTGACGGTGATCGGCGTCGGGCTCGCGTACTTCACCGTGATTGCGCTGCTGGGCCGATGAACAGGGCGGCGAGCGCATCCTCGATGTGGGACCGACTGCGCCGGGTCCTACGAGACAACGGGCTCGGCATCGTCTTCGGCGCCCTGTTCCTCCTCACCTTGGTCGGGCAGGCGATCTCGGGGCACGCCTACTTCAACGACCAGCAGATCAGTGTGGGTGGCGAGCCCGTGTCGCTCGCGCATTACCTCACGTCGTCGTCGTTCGGGGTGGACGTCGTGGAGAACTGGCAGTCGGAGTACCTGCAGTTCTTCCTCTACATCTTCGGCACCGTCTGGTTGGTCCAGCGGGGCTCGCCGGAGTCCAAGGACATGGACGAGGCCGGCCCGGAGTCCGACGCCGACCAGCGCATCGGCCGGCACGCCAGGGCCGACTCGCCGCGGTGGGCCCGTCCCGGCGACTGGCGCACGGTCGTGTTCTCGCGGTCCCTCGGCCTGGTGATGGGCGGCATCTTCCTGCTGTCCTGGGGCGCCCAGTCGGTGGCGGGGTGGGCGGCATACAACGCCGAGCAGATCGGCAGCCGCCAGGACCCCGTGACATGGCTCGGCTATCTCGGCCAACCCGAGTTCTGGAACCGGACGACGCAGAACTGGCAGTCGGAGATGCTGGCCGTCGGCTCGATGGCGGTGCTGGGTGTCTACCTGCGCCAGCGCGGTTCCCCGGAGTCCAAGCCGGTCGGCGCAGCCCACGCGGGCACGGGCGAGACCGGCTGAGGCAGCTCGGTCCAGCCGCCCGTCGACGATCCACAGCTGACCGGTGCACGATGCGCGGGTGCCGCCGGATGCACGGTGGCAAGGTGGACCGCCGGCCCATGCGGGCCGGGTCGCGGCGGGCGGGGTCAGCCGCCCTGGTCGCCCGCCTGGAGATCGGGAGAACGCGGGTCGGTCGCGGTGCCGCCGCCGACCTCACCGAGGTCGTCCTCGGCGGCCCGGCCGGCCGGCCGGGCCGACTCGCCCTTCCTGTCGACGTCCGGGCGGTCGGGCGCCAGCTCCTCGCCGCCCTTGCCGTGGCTTTCGCCGACGCCGAGTGGCGGCTCCGGGTTCATCTCCGTGGCGGACATGCCCGAGCGCTCCTCCTCGGAGACCGCGGGCGCGGGCCCTGGCGGGCCGGCGTTGTCGGCGTCGAACGCCTTGCGGACCGCCTCCGCGCCCTCACCGCTGCTCTCGCCACGCAGCTCGTCATAAGGCGGTGTCGGCACCTGTGGCTCGCCTGGCGTGCCGTACTCCGGCCCCCGACTGGACCGCCCGCCGGGCGCTTCCTGACGGGCGTCGGAGGCCTGCTGGTTGGGGTTCGTGCTGTCGTCTTCGACCACGTTGATCACCTCGTGGTGGACTTCCCCGGGTTGAGCAGCAGGAATCCGGCCGATCAGGCGATGCTCCGTGCAGGTATCGGCCCCTCGCACCCAGAACGCGACAAGCGAACTGACCGCAGCCTAACCTCGTGGCCGTGAGCAACGAGGAGTTGCTGCGCCGGTACGAGGCAGGTGGCGGCCGGCTTGCAGCGTCGAACGCGCTGGGCCTCGCCGTCGCGCCTGCGCTGCATACGGCCGTACTGACGTGCATGGACTCGCGTATCGACGTCTTCGCGCTGTTCGGACTGGAGCTCGGGGACGTGCACGTGCTGCGCAACGCCGGCGGCGTGGTCACCGATGACGTGGTGCGCTCGCTGACGATCAGCCAGCGCAAGCTCGCGACCCGCGACGTTCTGGTCGTCCAGCACACCGGATGTGGGCTTGCGACGTTCACCGACGACGAGTTCTCCGAGGAGCTCGCGCAGGAGGTCGGGATGCGCCCGTCGTGGCGCACCTACGCGTTCGAGGACCCGGCGGTCAATGTGCGCCGCGGGATGGCCCGGTTGCGGCACGACCCGTTCCTGCTGCCGGGCACCGTCGTCCGGGGCTTCGTGCTGGATATCGAGGAGTTCACCCTCGACGAGATCCACCTGGGCTGAGAACGCGGTCCTGCCGGTCTCGAACGGTGCGTACCGGATCACTTACGGTGCGTGACAGATCGTCATTCGTCCGAGGAAGAAAATCTTGGGCGTAACCCCAACGGGGTTTCTCTCGTTTGTCCGATGCGCGCACTGCAGTCGGGGGACCCGGTCACGGTCACCCGAACGCGGCCATCCATGTCTGATTCGCACGGTTTGGGTCTTATGCCACAGCACACCTCATCGCCACCACAGGTGGCACCATCCGAACGTCCGTCCCGCCGTCCGCTCCTGATCGGAGCGGTCGTGGGAGTTGTCGCGGTGTTCGCCGTGGTCCTCGGTTTCGCCGCGTTCAGCGGTTCGCCCGAGCCGGGGCGGGACCCCGCTTCGATCGCGGCGGGCGAAGTCGCCCCCGCCGCAGGCGAGCTCCCACTCAGCAACACCTACACCACTGTGGACGGAGCACCCCAGGACTCCGCTGCAGCGTCGAAGACGAACGGGCTCGTGGTGCACCCGATCCGGGAGACCCCGGTGCACGACGCTCCCAACGGGCGGGCCATCGCCCGCATGGAGTCGAAGCAGATCGGTGACACCTGGCTCCCCGTGATCGCGGAGGAGTCGGGCTGGGTGCAGGTCCTGCTGCCGTCGAAGCCGAACGGCTCCACGGGCTGGGTGCGCTCGGCCGACGTGGAGCGCGCGCAGACGCCCTATGTCATCGCGGTGCATCTCAAGTCGATGCGGCTGGAGCTGCGGCGCGACGACAAAGTCGTCGGCCAGTGGACGGTCGGCATCGGCAAGGAGTCGGCTCCCACGCCGACGGGCCGCACCTTCCTGCTCGGCGCGTTCTCCGATTCGAAGCAGAAGTACTCGCCGGTGATCCTCCCGCTCGGGGCGCACAGTCCGACGCACGACACGTTCGGTGGTGGACCCGGGACGGTCGCGATCCACACGTGGCCGACCAGCGATGTCTACGGCACCGCGACCAGCGACGGCTGCATCCGCGTGCCCCCGGACGCGCTTGACCAACTGTCCGAGGTGCCACTCGGCACACTCGTGATGATCGATGAAGATTGAGGGGTTTCCACCACAGTGAACACGAAGAAGCTCGCCGGCGCGGGGGCGGCCATCGGTGCCGTCACCGCGGTGACGGCTCTGCTCCTCGGCACCACCGCCGCGGTCGCCCAGGAGACTGCATCCGACTCGGCTTTCGGTCTCTCGGCTTCCGGTCTTCTGAAGATCGACCCGATCAGCTACGTGGAGTCCCCCGACGGCAAGCACGTCGAGAAGCAGCTCCTCGGCATCGGTGACGTCCTGGGCCCGCACGAGGGCGACATCGCGTTCGGCGTCCTGACCGCGGAGGCCCAGGGTGGCGCCTCGGAGACCGCAGTGACGGAGCTGAACCTCCTCCAGCTGCTTCGCGCCGACCTCGTGCGCACCTACTGCAACGACGGGGACGGCGGCCTGCAGATCGTGAAGGGCTCGATCCTCGGTCATGACCTGCCGGAGACCCCGGTGCCCAGCCAGACGCTGGACCTCTCGCCCTTGCTGAAGCTGACGCTGAACGACCAGGTCCGCCACGAGGACGGCTCGCTCACCGTGACGGGCATCGAGCTCACGGTGCTCCCGGGTGGTGACCAGAACCCCGACCGCGTGCTCACCAGCGAGGAGCGGAAGGCCCTGCCGCAGCTGGCCGACCTGCTCGGCACCGACCCCACCGCAGGCGCCAACACCGTGGGCGACGTGGTCACCGGGGTGACCGGCAAACTCGGCATCCAGGTCGACCCGTCGAAGCCGCTGCAGACCATCACCATCGGCTCGGCCACCTGCAGCGCCAGCAACGGCAATGGTGACGCCAAGAGCGACGGCAACAACGGCAACGGCGACGGCAACGGCAACGGCGACAACAACGGCGACAACAGCGGCGCCAATGCAACCGCCGGGGACACCGGCCCGGTCGCCACGGCTCCGAAGCCGCAGGTTCTGAACGCGTCCCTGCCGGTCACCGGCTGACCGACAGAAGAAGCGTACGACGGGCGGGGGCCGATCGACCCCCGCCCGTCACCGTTTCTCATCCGTCCCGGCGCTCGTGCCAGTGCGGCGCGTCTCGCGACGCGCCGTCGGGGGAAGCAGGGAGCCGCCAGCGCATCTCCACCGTGGTGCCGGAATCGTCGTGATGGAGCTCGACGGCATCGGCGAGACCGCGGATGATCAGCAGGCCGCGACCGCGCCACCCCGGATCGGCTGCAGGCGCTCTCCACCGCCCACGATCGCGTACGACCACGACGATCTCCCCGGCGACGCTGAGCTCCGCATCCACCATCGCCTCGCCGCTGTCGCCGTCGGCATAGGCGTGGTCGGCGACATTGGCGAGGGCCTCGTGCGTAGCCAGTACCAGGTCGTCGACGGTCTCCGACGCGACGCCGACGCCGTCCGCCCAGGTCGCCATGCGGCCGCGCACCGCGGCAAGCTGCGATGGCAGTGACGGTCCGGCGAGGCACAGCCTCAGCGGTTCCGGGCCTCTGGCGGGCGCAGACATCGATCACTCCCGGTCGGCATCCGTGCCACGCTGCGGTGATCCGCGCAACAAAATCTCTGGCAGTTGGCGGAGGCGTACCCGGAGCCGGGTGTGCCCAATCGGACGGCGCTGACGCGACTGCGCTGCGGTACGGTTCAAGCCCGCTGGACCCTTCAGCAGCAGCCGGGCCGGATCGGGTCGGTCGCCGTCGGGGAAGGGGGTCGCACCGTGCAGGTCTCGTCGCAGCGACCGAGTGTCGAGCAGCCGTGGCTCACCCTCGAGGTGACGGGCGAGCCGCCCCGCGCCACAGTCCGCGTCGCAGGTGAGCTCGACATGTTCACGGCGCCTCGGCTGGAGCGAAAGCTGGAGCGGCTGGGCGAGTACGGGTACCGCTACGTCGACCTGGACGTCGCGGGGCTGACGTTCGTCGCCGTCGCCGGGCTCACCGTCTTCGTCCGGTCCGACCGCCGCTTCAGCGCGGTATCGGGCGGCTGCGTCTGATTCGGCCCACACCCATGTGCCGGCGGTTGTGCGCGATCACCGGCCTGGACGCGACGCTCACGATCAGCTGATCTGGGGAGGCGGCGCCGGGCCAGTTCGTGCGCCGGCCGATCCCTGATCGGGTTTCGGGTATCGATCGTCCGCCGCGCGCGTTGGGGCCGTCGTGGATCGACAGGGAAACGTGCCGAACGTGCCGGACCGGACATGGCTCATCGCTGTCGCGGCGGCGCTGTGGGGCGCCGACGGCCTGCTCCGTCAGCCGCTCGCCGGGCAGCTCCCGGCAGCGACCATCGTGTTCTGGGAGCACCTGCTGATCGTCGCGGTGCTCGTGCCGTTCCTGCCGTCCGCGCTGCGGGCGTTCCGCTCGGCCACCCCGAAGGAGCGCGCCGCGCTGATCCTGATCGGCGCGGGTGCCTCCGCGGTCGCGACGGCGCTGTTCACCCGCGCGTTCCAGCTCGGCGACCCGGTCACGCCCCTCGTGCTGCAGAAGCTCCAGCCGGTGATAGCCGTCGCCGCGGCGGCCCTGCTGCTCGGGGAACGCGTGCGGTCCCGATACTGGTTGTTCGCTGTCCCTGCGTTCATCGGGGCCTGGCTGATGGCCTTTCCGGACCCGTTGTCGGCCGCGCCGCGCGCGGCGGCCGCTGCGCTGCTGGGCGTGGCAGCTGCCGCGCTCTGGGCCGTCGGCACGGTTCTCGGCCGGATGGTGAGCGTGCGGATGCCCAGTCGCGACGTCACTGTGCTCCGGTTCGCGATCGGGCTTCCGGCCAGCGCGATCGTCCTCGTGTCGCAGGGCGCGCCTGTTGCCGTCACCCCGGCGCAGCTCGCCCCGCTCGCGCTCCTCGCGCTGATCCCCGGCCTGCTCGGGCTGGCGCTGTACTACGTCGGGCTGCGCTCCACCGCTGCGGCCCGCGCGACGCTGGCCGAGCTCGCGTTCCCCGTGACCGCGACGCTGATCGGGGTCGGCCTGCTCGGCACCGAGCTGAGCCCGACGCAGTGGCTGGGACTTGTCGTCGTCGTCGTGTCGGTCACCGCCCTCGGGTTGCGGGAGCGCGCACCGGAGCCACTCGTACAGGTGGACACCATGCGCTGACCGGCGACGGGGGAACGTGCGTCGCCCCCGTGCGGGGGCCGGTCAGAACCGTCCGGCCCGGAACTCGTCGAGGCTGCGGCGTTCCCTCTTGGTCGGCCGTCCGGCCCCGCGCTCACGACGGGCCACCGGGATGACGGCCTCCGACGGGGGAGCAGGGGTGTGGTCGATGAAGCAGGTGGCTGCGTCGGCCGCGCCGACCCGCTTCTGGATGACGCGCACGACCTCCACGATCCGGGTGGTGTCGTGCACCCTGGCCCGTACCTCGTCGCCGGCCTGCACCGGGGTGGCCGGCTTGGCGGGCCTGTCGTTCACCCGCACGTGCCCGCCGCGGCATGCAGCCGCCGCGTCCGGTCGGGTCTTGGTCAGCCGCACCGCCCACAGCCACCGGTCCAGTCGGGTCGACTCCACCCCCCGATGATGGCCGCTCCCGCTGTCCGGTGCGAGCGCGATGTCAGGCGACCTGTCCCCGAGCGAGGTCGAGGGTCACGCCTCGTCGCGGCCCTCGGCAATGGCCGCGATCCGCGCGAGGCGGTCGTCGCAGCGCTCGGCGAGCGCGTTCATCCAGGCAGCTGCCTCGGCGAGCCGCTCAGGGAGCAAGGCGTAGCGCACCTCGTGGCCGGCGCGGCGCGGTCGCACCAGACCGGCGGCGTCGAGAACGGCCGTCGGGGATCAGCCGGAACTCCACAAGGGTCGAGTTCCCGGGGACAGGTTCGGTGTCGGGGGGCGGGCCGAGTGGAAGCTGATGAACAGGTCGATCGGTGACACCTGCTCCACCCGGCCGAGGGCGGTGCCGTGCTCGGTCCAGCTCAGCCGCATCGCGCCGCCCGGACGCAGGTCGATCTCCGCGCCGCGTCACCGAACCAGCGTCCGATGTGTTCGGCCCGGGTGACCACGTCCCAGACGCGCTGCTGGGATGCGGCGATGCGGGTCTCGCGCATGATCGCGTCCGCCGTCATGGCGGTCCTCCAGCTGTGCGTGGTGCAAGTCGATACTTGCACGTCACCCCTACGGGCGGCGAAGGCGCAACTGGTCCACTACCACTCGGACCCGGGGATCCTCGCGGAGCTCCTCGAGAGCAACCGGCAGGGGCAGTCGCCAGTTCGGGTACTGGTCGACCGTTCCCGGCAGGTTGGGCTGGCGCACCTCGCCGACGACGTCGTAGGGCGAGACGAGCACCAGCCGCGACCGGCTGCGGGCGAGCAGCGCGTGGATCGCGACGATCAGCTGGTCCTCGCCCGGGTTCTCGCCCTCGACGAGCCCTTGCTCCCGCAGCAGCTCCACCAGCTCCAGCCGGTCGATCCTCGCCTTGGCCTCCTCGGCGGCCACGTCGTCGAGCAACCCCAGCTCGGCGCGCGCCCGCACGTGCTCGCCACGCAGGAAGCCCGCCGCCGTCGGCAGGTCGTGCGTCGAGACCGTGGCCACCGAGTCCTCGGGCCAGCGGTCCGGGGGCAGCAGCGGCTCGCCGGGCGCGTCGAGATCGCGGGTGAACCAGAGCACGGACGACCCGAGCATCCGGCGCTCCGCCAGTCCCTCGGTGACCTCCGGCTCGACGGTGCCCAGGTCCTCGCCGATCACCATGGCACCCGCCCGGTGTGCTTCGAGGGTGAGCACCGCCAGCATCACCTCGGCGTCGTAGTGCACGTAGGTGCCGCGGTCGGCCGACTCGCCGGGCGGCACCCACCACAGCCGCCACAGCCCGGCGACGTGGTCGATCCGCAGCCCGTCGGCCTGCCGGAGCAGCGCGCGCAGCAGGTCGCGGTAGGCGGCGTAGCCGGTGGCGGCCAGCCGGTCCGGGCGCCACGGCGGCAGCCCCCAGTCCTGCCCCTGCTGGCTGAAGGCGTCCGGGGGCGCGCCCACCCGCACCCCGAGCGCGAGCACCTCCTGCAGCGCCCACCCATCGGCGCCCTCCGGATCGCACCCGACGGCCAGATCGTGCACGACCCGCACCCCGGCGTCCCGCGCTGCGTCCCGCGCACCCGCGAGCTGGGCCTGTACCTGCTGCTGCACCCATGCGTGGAACGCGACTCGGGGGGCGAGCTCCTTCCGCATCGCCGCGACGCCGGGTGCATCCGGGTGCCGTAGCTCCTCCGGCCACCGGCTCCAACGGGCGCCGAAGCGTTCAGCGAGTGCGCAGAAGGTGGCGAACTCCCACAGGTCTGCGCCCGCATCGCGGGGATCGGGGCGGCCCTCGGAGCGCCAGAGCAACTCGAGCGCGGCGCGCTTGGCCGCCCACACCCGGTCGTGCTCGATCCGCCCGGCCGCCGTCTCCGGGCGCAGCGCGTCCACCTCGGCGCGGGTCGGCCCATCCGCCCGGGTGTAGGAGTCGAGGTCCGGGATCCGCAGCGCCAGGGGGGTGCCGAAGCGCCTGCTCGACGGCGTGTACGGCGACGGCTGTACGGGCGGCACGGGCGTGATCGCGTGCAGCGGGTTGAGCAGCACCGCGCCTGCGCCATGCTCGGTGCCCGTCCAGGCCGTGAACTCCCGCAGGTCGCCGAGGTCGCCGATGCCCCAGGAGCCGGCCGAGTGCAGCGCGTAGAGCTGAAGCATCCAGCCCCAGGCCCGCGGTGGTTCGGCCAGCGTGGGCGGAGCGACGACGACGGTCACCTCCTGGCCGCCCGTCTCGAGCCGGTACCAACCCGGTTCCAACCCGGCAGGGATCTCGGTGACCTCCCGTCGTGCCCCCAGCTCGTCCACCAACACGCCAGGGCGCGGCAAGGCGCGCGGCCGGTCGGTGCGCGCCGCGATCGTG
>JAODNO010000425.1 GCA_025465235.1 Pseudonocardia sp. | reverse complement strand
ATCCGTCGAGCGAACACAGCGGCTCCTCTCGATTCGATTCGGATGGTCCGGGAGGGTGGGCGGGTCACCCGCAGGCTTCGGGGCTCAGCCCCTGACCGGCGTCGATGCCGCGGTTGTCGCAGCCGACCCGGTTCCGCTTCTCGTTCTTCGTGACGTTGATCGCGTAGCCATCCGCGTTGACGGTGGCGGTGTTGGACTCGAAGGTGTTGTCCACGCCCCAGCCGTCGAGGATCTCGTGGACCTGGAACCCGTCCCGGGGACTGTCCGTGCCGACGTTGCCGACGACGGACCAGCCGTTCCCCTTGATGTCCACCCAGGAGTCGGCGTCGGTCATCCCGGCGCCCGAGAACGTGTTGCCGCGGAGGATCCCGCCGGTGGTGCCTTCCTTGATGTCCACCGACTCCGATGTCGTCCCGGAGATGGTGTTGCCCTCGATGAGGTTGCGGTCGCTGCGGTCGGGTTCGCAGTTGGTCTGCTCGCACCAGTTGCTCTCGGCGCTCCCGATGTAGATGCCCTCGCCGAACTTGCCGTTGCGTAGGCCGGTGCGTTGCACGGTGTTGCCTCGCACGACGTTGTCGGTGCTGTTCTGCCTCAGGTGGATGGCCTCGTCCCCGGTGCCCTCGACGAGGAGGCCGTCGATCACGGTGCCCTGTGTGCGATCGGCCATCACGCCCTTCTGGCCGCCGCGGACCGTGAAACCGCTCAGCTGCCAGTGCGTGGCGCCGTCGAGATGGAACGCGTAGCCACCGTCGATGGCGCCGCCGTCGAGAATCGCCCCCCGGTCACCACAGAGGGCGATCGGCTTGTCCGGGGTGCCCTTGGCTGTGGCGACGAACGTGCCCGGATAGGTGCCCGGGGCCATCCGGATCACCGATCCCGCACGTGCACCCGCGAGTGCCTCGGTGAGCTCGTCGGCGTTGCCGACCTCGGTGGTGGGGTTCTGCGTGCATGCCGTTCCGGCCACCGGCGGCGGCGCGGCTGTCGGCGGCGGTGGCGGCCCGGTGCCACCACCGGCGCCGCAGGCGGCGACGCCGGCCAGGACACCCACCGCGATCAGGCCGCCAAGGATCGAGGTGACACGGGACCGGTTCACAGGGCGGCGAAACCGGCCCCGGGTGACCTCACCGGGAGCGGAGGTCACCGGCGGGCTCCTCGTCCGGAGACCACCGTGACACGGGTGACCGGCAGCGCGACGGTCTCGGTGACGTCCGGGGGCGTGGCCGCGGGCGGGACCACCGGCCGGGGCGGGCGTGGCGCGGCCGGTGCCGGCCTGCCGATCGAAGTGATCACGTTGCTGTTGCCGGGGACCGGCGGCCCTCGCAGCACGTCGACGTAGGGGTGGGCGTGCTCATCGCGGATCCGCCTGCGGCGCTTGGTCCACACCCGGGCGGCGAGCGGCAGCAGGAGGATGAGCAGCCACAGCAGCAGCAGCGGATGGTCCACCGCGTAGTCGCGCCAGTAGCGCAGCTCGTCCCGATCGACGTTCCACCGGGCCTCGTCGTTGCCGGACATGGTGACGGTGGCGGTGGCGCCGACGCGGTTCACGTCGAGAGCAGCCAGCCCACGGCCTGCCAGCTTGTTGGCGGCGACCGAGGACCCGGTCACCTCACCGACCAGCGAGACCCCGTACCGGGACGCGGCGCGGACCTCGTTCCGATGGATCTTCGCCGACGCGTCCGTGACCTGGATCGCGATGACGGCCGAGCCGACCCGGTTGCCGCTGACCTGCGCATCCCGCGCACCGCTGCGCACCGCAATGCCGAACTCGGTGGCATCCACGGCGTTGCCCGAGACGGTCGGCCGGTCCGTGCCGCCACGGAGCACGATGCCGTCCCGGTTCCCCGAGACCGAGTTGTCGCGCAGTACGAGCCCGCCGGCCTCGACGGCGAGGATCCCCACGTCGGTGTTGCCCGCCGCGGTCGAGCGCTCGATCGTGTAGCCCCTGCCCGGGGCGGTGCTTGCCCCGCCTGCGGTCGCCTCGGCGGCCAGCGGGGAACCGTCGATCCGGATCCCGTTACCGGCGTTGTCCGAGGCCGTGACCTGGGAGAGGGTGATGCGTTGGGCGCCCCGCGTCACGGTGATGCCGTCGCGTCCGTTGCCGGTGCTCGTGACGTCCGTGGCAACGAGGCCGCTCGTCTCGCGGTGCAGGAGCAGCCCGTCCAGCTCGTTGTCGCGCAGGATCGTGTCGTTGACGACGGCGTCCTTCGTGCGGCTGGTGAAGATCCCGTAGTGGCCGCGCTCGATCGTCGTGTGGTTCGCCGATCCGGTGGCCGCAGCACCCGCGCTCCCGGTCCAGGCCACACCGCCGGTACGACCGCTCCAGAAGCCGAGGTCGGCGACGTGCACCGCCGTGAGGTCCATCCGCGCGCCGACAGCACGGATGTAGGCCCGGCCGTCGCCGCGCTCGGCGTCTGCCGCGCTCGTCGCCGGGTCCCAACTGGTGACCGTCAGCGGCGCGTCGGGACCGCCAGAGAGCGTCAGGCTCCCCTTGAACGCGACGAGCGTCGCGAACCCCCTCGGTCCGCTGGCCAGCCGCAGCGTTGCTCCCGGCTCCTGGATCCGCAGCTCGGCGCCGCGTGCGACCACCACCGAGCGGCTCAGCAACCAGGACCCGTCGGGCAGCCTCGCCGCAGCCCCGAGGCGCTCCAGCGCCGGGAGGTCGTAGGGATTGGAGCGGGCCGTGAGCACCACGGTGGGAACAGCCTGGCCTGCGGCGGCCACCTCGTAGGGGACGTCGGAGGGCGGCCGGTCGCTGACGATCGCGAAGAGCCTGTCGTCCTCGGCCTCGACGAGCGCGGACTGGCGCTGCTGCGCCTCGTTCGTGGGAGCGGCGTCCTCCGCGTCGGTCGGCGGCACGACGGCTCCGACCTGCTCCGCGTCATCGAGCCTGCTGGCTGCGCCCGCCGGGCCGAGGCTGCTGACGACGCGATCGACCAGGCCGGTCTGGACAGCCGCGACGCCCATACCGCCGACGACGGCGAGCGCGGTCAGCAGCACGAGCCAGCGGCGCCCTGTGCTGTGCCTGGTGGGATCAGGCTGCGCCACGGCTGTCCTCCGTCAGGCTGGCCTCGTCCTGGCCCTCGCCGCCGACGAGATCGGCACGCCGGGTGAGCCACCCCTGCTTGTTCATGGTGACGAATGCCCAGGCCTTGATCGGTAGTGCCACGAACATGATCACAAGAGTGACGAGCGGCAGGATGACGACGTCGGACGGTCTGCGGCGCAGGTGCGAGAAGCTGCGGATGGCGCGACCGATGAAGAGCCACGCGAGGCCGAGGATCACGGCGAGCTCGCGTTGCGGGCTGAACCAGGCCGCAACGAGGTACCAGACCGTCGCGAACATGGTGACGGGGGTGAACAGGATCTGGAACACGGTCAGCTGTGAGATCAGCGGGACCCTCCACAGCCAGCCCTTGTAGATGGCGGTGAGGTAGCAGCGGTAGGAGTTGCGGCTCCAGCGGACGCGCTGCTTGCAGAACGCCCGGAACGTGGAGGGGAACATCGACAAGGCCCGCGCCGAGTCCTGGTGTTCGGTCCGGTAGCCCTGGGCGAGGACCAACCAGGTCAGTCTGCCGTCGTCGCCGGCGACGCAGCGCCTGCCGAGGAAGTACTCGTGCTCGAGGTTAGCGAGGACGGGCATCACCGCAGATCGGCGGTAGGCGGCGGTGCGTCCGGAGACGCAGACGACGCCGCCCCGGCGGGCCGTGGCGGGCACGTAGTCCATGTACCGCAGGTCGATGATCCAGTCGGCCACGCGGCGCCAGACGCTGCTGCGCGGCTCGTGGACGTTCTGCCGGGTGCCGACGGCGCCGACCTTCGGGTTGACGAAGGGCATCTGCACGGCGTCGAGCAGGCCCGACTGCCACGCGGTGTCGGAGTCGGTGAGTACGAGGATCTCGTGGCGGGCCGCGCGGATGCCGACGCCGAGCGCGGACCGCTTGCCCTCGTGGGCGAACATCATGACGTGCAGGCGCCGATCCTGGCGCGCCATCAGGCGGTCGCGGGCTTCGAGGTCCTCGATGTCGAGCACGATGATGACCTCGGTCGGCCCCTGCGCAAGCCACGTGTCGAGGCAGCGCATGAGGACGTTCGGGTCTTCACGGAACGACGGGACGACCACTGACGTCGTGGTGCGGAAGTCGTTCGTGAGCGGGCGGTAGCGAGCCGACATGAGCTTGCGGACCAGCCAGACCGACCACGAGATTCCGCCGATCACGCCGACCGGCAGGAATAGTTGCCAATGCTCCAGAAAGCGGAGCCAATCCCACATCGCTATCCCCCGATTCGGCCACTATCGAGGAGAAATTAGCAGCGGGGTACGCGCGACGATCACCTGGAGTGGTCGGACAGGGAGTTAACCAAACCTTTACCTGGAACGATCGAGGCCAGCTTCTTCGCAGGTCGGACGCTTATAGCAGGGATGTTAGTCGCATTCGGTGAACGCTGAACTATCCATACGACTAACAGCGGAAGAAGATGCGCTGAATTCGTTGTGATCCTAATCACACACGATCGTGTGGCACATCGTCGCGTGCCGTGACCGGACGCGCTGGGCCAGGTCAGGCGCGGTGGAACCGCTCCGCACGCCCCTGCCGCACCAGCCGCACCCACTGGACGAACTGCCGCGGGCTGCGTTTCGTCACCAGGAAGTACCAGGTGAACCGCGGCACCTCCAGCAGCCCTACCTTCCGCATTCCCGGTTGCGAGACGAGGTAGCCGCGGTTGCGGTAGGTGTAGTAGCGCTTCACCGGATCGTCGGGGTCACGGGCGTGCATCCGCCCACCGAGCATCGGCTTGTCGTCGTCGGAGGCGGCGGGGTGCAGGTACGTCGCCCGGAGCGACGTGCCGAACGGCAGGCCCGACCGCACCAGCCTGCGGTGCATCTCCACCTCGTCGCCCCGGACGAACAGCCGAAGGTCCGGGACCCCGACGACGTCTAGGGTGGCAGCTCGGAACAACGCCCCGTTGAACAGTGCGGCCACGCCGGGGAGCAGTTCGTCGTCGGCGCCGTGCTCGACGTCGGCGGCGAGCGCCGCCCGCGACCGGTGCCAGGTGAGCCCCCGGCGTATCGGGAACGCAAGGTGGTCGGGCTGGTCCTTGTCCGCGACGGTGGGCGACACGGCGGCCAGCCCACGGCGCTCCGCGAGATCGACGAGGGTGGCGAGCACTGCCTCGTCGGCCGCGTAGCCGTCGTCGTCGCCCAGCCAGATCCACTCGGCGCCCATGGCAAGCGCGTGCAGCATGCCGAGGGCGAAGCCGCCGGCTCCGCCGAGGTTGTTCCACGAGGGCAGCCACGTGGCCGACAGGCCACTGGCCTCGACGACCTCGCGCGCGGGCTGGTCCGGCCCGTTGTCGACAACGACGAGGTGGGCGATGGGGTGGGTCTGTTTCGCGAGCGCGGCCAGCGAGTCGCCCAGCATGTCGGCACGGTGGCGCGTGACGACCACCGCGACGACCGAGCCGGCGGGGAGCGGCTCGTGTCTCACCGGGCGGCTTCGATCTCGGCCAGTACGTCGCGGCCCTTGTAGTGGCGCAGCACGTCGCGAAGGGGACCGTGCTCCCGGATCGTGCCCTGGTCCATCCAGATGGCGGTGTCGCACAGGTCGGCGAGGAACTCGTCGGAGTGCGATGCGAACACCAGGATCCCGGAGCGCTCCACCAGTTCGTTGAGCCGGGTGCGCGCCTTGGCGAGAAACTCCGCGTCGACCGCGCCGATACCCTCGTCGAGCAGGAGGATCTCGGGATCGATGCTCGTGACGACACCGAGCGCGAGTCGCACGCGCATACCCGTGGAGTAGGTGCGCAGCGGCATCTTGAGGTAGCTGCCGAGCTCGGTGAAGGCTGCGATGTCGTCGACGCGCGCCTCCATCTGCTTGCGCGTCATACCCAGGAACAGGCCGCGGATGAGGATGTTCTCCAGCCCGGAGATCTCCGGGTCCATCCCGACGGCAAGGTCGAAGACCGGTGCCACCTTGCCGACGACGGAGGAGCGCCCGCGGGTGGGTTCGTAGATGCCCGACATGAGCCGCAGCAGCGTTGACTTGCCTGCCCCGTTGTGCCCGACGAGTGCGACGCGGTCGCCCTGGCGCAGGGACACCGTGATGTCGCGCAGCGCCTCGATGATCGGCACCTTGGAGTCGGTGCCGATCCGGCCACCCGCGCGGCCGAGCACGGCCTTCTTTAATGACCGCGTCTTGGCGTCGAAGATCGGGAAGTCGACCGCGGCGCCGTCGAGATCGATGCTGACCATGCCGTCCTCAGACCCAGTACGCGACGCGGGAGCGGTAGTTGCGCAGGCAGACGAGCGCCGCGATGCAGCCCGCCACCGTGATGACGCCGACGACGGCCCAGTGGCGCCAGACGATCGGCTCGCCCAGCAGCGGCTCGCGGAGGATCTCGACGAAGTGCAGCACGGGGTTCAGCTCCGCGATCCGGGCCCGCTCGGCCACGGCGGGATTCTTCAGCAGTGTGTCGTACTGCCACACGATGGGCGTCACGAAGAACAGCAGGTTCGCGAGGCTCGCGATGATCGGGGGGATGTCGCGGAACCGGGTGGCGATGATGCCCGTGACCACGGAGATCCACGCCCCGTTGATGACGAGCAGCATCAAGGCGGGGATCGCCAGCAGCAGCGACCAGCCGAGCGGCGGCCGGAAGATCGCGGCAAGGATCGCCCACACCACGAGGTTGTGCATGAAGAACAACGTCTGCCGCCACACCAGCCGGTAGACGTGCAGGCTCAGCGGCGCCGGGAGGAACCGGATCAGTCCCTCGTTGGCGATGAAGACCTCGCTGCCCTCGAGGATGCAGCCGTTGATGAAGTACCAGATCAACAGGCCGGTGGCCACGTAGGGCAGGAACGTCCGGATGTCCTGGCCGAACAGGGCCCCGTAGAGGATGCCCATCGCCGTGGCGACCACAGCCATGGTGATGCTGATCCACAGTGGGCCGAGCACCGAGCGGCGGTAGCGCTGCTTGATGTCCTGCCAGCCGAGGTACCCCCACAGCGGCCGCTGCCGCCAGCCCTGCCCGAGATCGTCGAACGCCCGCTGCCAACTGCGCGGCCCGGGTGCGTCTGGCACGACCTTCGGCGCGGACGTCGCGTCCTCTGCCCGGTCGTCACCGGTGGTCATCGTCTGAGCCACCCGACGAGCGTACCGGCGGGTCCAACAGCGCTCGTGTGGCCCCGCCCCGAATGCAGTAGAGCGACGTCCACGCGATGCCGTCGCACGAACGTGGCTCTCCTGGAACCGGAAACGGCGGCCGTATTACAGGTACTGACCTGTGCCGCGGCCCAGGCCACCCTCGGCGCCGGGCTGCTGTGGCACGGCGCCGGGAGGCAGGCCCCTGCGCATCTGCTCCAGTTGGGCGCGGGCGGCCATCTGCTGCGCGAACAGCGCCGTCTGAATCCCGTGGAACAGGCCCTCCAGCCACCCGACGAGCTGTGCCTGCGCGATCCGCAGCTCCGCGTCGGACGGGATGGTGGTCTCGGAGAACGGCAGGGTCAGTCGGTGCAGCTCGTCGCGCAGCTCCGGTGCGAGACCGCCCTCCAGCTCCTTGATCGAGTTCTGGTGGATCTCCCTGAGCCGGTTGCGGGACGGGTCGTCGAGCGGCGCGGTGCGCACCTCCTCCAGGAGCTGCTTGATCATCGTGCCGATCCGCATGACCTTGCCCGGCTGCTCGATCCCGGCCCCCGGGCCCTGCGCGTCGCCGCCGTCCTCGCCCGACTGCGGCACCGTTGCCATACCCACCGGCCTGCCGTCCGGCCCGATGACCATGACCTGCTGCTCGCCCTTGTCGTTCGTGTGCTGCTCCGATGGCTGGCTCATGGGTCCCCATGTTTCCCGGCGAGCACGATTGTCCCTCGCCGCATCACTGTTCGACGTGTTCTCTCGCTACCGTATCTGCACGGAGAACCGGACATACCCAGCCACGAGGGCGTTGAGACCCGGTGGCAGTTGCTCCGTCCTCAGCTCTTGGCCGGCGTCACCAGCAGCATTTTCCCGATCACTCCACCTGTCTCGAGCTGAGCGTGTGCCTTCGCGGCGTCGGGCATCGGGAAGGTCGCATGCACGATCGGCTGCACCTTCCCCTCCTCGATCAGCGGCCACACCTGCTTCCGTACGCCCGCGACGACTGCGCCCTTGCCATGGGGCCCGTCGACCGGCCGCCCGCGCAGCCCCATCGCCGTGATGCTGGCCCGCTTGACCAGCAGCTTGTTGAGGTTCAGCTCGCCCTTGGCGCCGCCCTGCAGACCGATGATCAGCAGCCGACCATCGGGGGCGAGCGCGTCGAGGTTGGCAGCGAGGCCCTTGGCGCCCATGTTGTCGAGGATGACGTCGGCGCCGTGGCCATCCGTGGCCTTCTTCAGCTCGGCCGGGATGTCGTCGTGGTAGTCGATGACGATGTCCGCGCCGAGCTCCCGGCAGCGTTCCAGCCGGTCCGGGGCACCCGCCGTGGCGGCGACCCTGGCCCCGAGTGCCTTCGCGACCTGGATCGCGTGCGTCCCGATGCCGCTGCTCCCGCCCTGAACGAGGAAGGTCTCGCCGGCGCTGAGCCGCCCTGCGTCCACGACGTTCGACCACACGGTGCACGCCACCTCGGGCAGCCCAGCGGCCGTCACGATGTCCACGCCGGACGGGATCGGCAACAGCTGCGCCGCGGGCACCACCACCTTCTCCGCGTACCCGCCGCCGGCGAGCAGGGCGCACACCTCGTCGCCGACCTGCCACCCCTCGACGCCGTCGCCGAGCTGCGCGATCCGTCCGGAGCACTCCAGCCCGATGATGTCCGACGCACCCGGCGGCGGCGGGTAGAAGCCCTGCCGCTGCAACAGGTCGGCGCGGTTGACCGCGCTCGCCACCACGTCGAGGACGACCTCACCCGGGCCGGCCACAGGGTCAGGGACCTCGGTCCACTCGAGAACCTCCGGGCCACCCGGCTCGCGCACCGTGATCGCATACATGACGGCGACGCTATTCGGTCGAGCCCGCGCCCGCTGATCCGGCAGGGTGCTGCCATGACGCACCCCGAGCCATGGCCACTGCGCCACCTGGTGCTGCACACCCCGCGCCTCGAGCTGCGCCCCGACGACGACGCCGGGTTGCGCGAACTGGTCGAGGAGGCCCATCTCGGCGTGCACCCGCCCGACGTCATGCCGTTCCTCGTCCCGTGGACCGACGCCGATCCCGCCCACCTCGGCCATCGGACGCTGCAGCACTTCTGGTCGCAGCGGGCGCAGCTCGGCCCGGAGAGATGGACGATCAACTTCCTGATCCGCGTCGATGGGCGGGTCATCGGCACGCAGGGCCTGACGGGCACCGAGTTCGGGATCCTCCGCGAGGTGCAGACGGGTTCCTGGATCGGCCTGCGCCACCAGGGTCGCGGTATCGGCACCGAGATGCGCGCTGCCGTACTGGCGTTCGCGTTCGACCATCTCGGCGCCGTCACCGCCCGGTCCTCCGCGTTCTCGGACAACCCTGCATCCCTGCGCGTGTCGGAACGGCTCGGCTACCGCCGCGACGGGACCACGACGGTCGCGCGCCGCGGGAGGCGGTGCGAGGACGTGCGGCTGCTCATCACCCCCAGCCGGTTCGTCCGGCCGCACTGGCCGCTGCAGGTCGAGGGCCTTGACGCATGCCGGCCCCTTCTCGGCCTCCCCGCCCAGTAGGAAACGCCGCCGTCCTGCCACCCGCTGGGCCGCTCGGCGTCCGCCGCGCCCGCGAGTCGCCCGTTGTCGGCCCGCGAGTCGCCCGTTGTGGGCCCGCGAGTCGCCGTTTTTGGCGCGCCAGTTGCCCGTGGTCCTCGTTCAACGCGCTGTCGACTGCACTCCTGCCACTGCTCGGGCGGATCGTCGGCAGGGCAGCTCAGCCGAGGTTGACGCCGCGGGCGAACGTGTCGCACCGCGCCGGTTCGCCGGTCTGGTAGCCCGTCGTGTACCAGCGCTCCCGCTGGGCGGAGGTGCCGTGGGTGAACTGGCTCTGATCCACGCGCCCACCGCCGAGCTGGCTCTGGATGTAGTCGTCGCCGATCCGGGAGGCCGTGTCGAGCGCGGCGGCAACGTCCTGCTGTGTGACACCGGTGATGAGCGGGCGACCGGACGCCGTCGGCACCGACTCTGCGTGCTTGGCCCAGACGCCGGCGTAGCAGTCGGCCTGTAGCTCGAGGCGGACCGACCCCGACGTCGGGCCGGTCTCGCCCGGGCGCACGCGCTCGCTGGTCCCCAGCAGCGACTGGATGTGGTGGCCGTATTCATGGGCGATGACGTACGCCCGCGCGAACGGGCCGCCCTTCGCGCCGAAGCGCGTCTCCAGCTCGCGGAAGAACGACAGGTCGATGTAGATCTCGTGGTCGCCTGGGCAGTAGAACGGCCCGGTGTCCGAGGTGGCGCTGCCGCACCCGGTTCTGACCCCGCCGGTGAAGAAGTTGGTGCGCGGCGGCGTGAACGTGATGTTGGAACGGGCGAACGTGTCGCTCCAGTAGCCGTCGAGCGAGTTGACGACCGCCACGACCTCGCAGTCGAGCTCCT
>JAODNO010000171.1 GCA_025465235.1 Pseudonocardia sp. | reverse complement strand
GCAGCAGACGATCAACGTCGAGTTCGAGCCGCGGCCCGGGAGCGGCCGGATGCCGGAGGAACCCTCTCCCAGCGATCCGCATCCCGACGAACGCAGCCGGGACAGTTAGGGCCAAAGCCGTGTAGTTAGCGGCTGCGTCGTGTGGTCAAGGATCTTCGGGTGTCGGCGTGTCGGCGTGTCGGCGTGTCGGTGCCGATCATGGGAGCGGCTCCGGTAGGAGAAGTCGTCCTCCAAGACATCCTCGCCGCACCAGGAGCTCCGCTGAGTACGGATTCTGTCATCACGCGTGTCGTGCGGGTGGCTGGTGGCCGGTTCGCGCCCGGTCATGTCGGCGAGCTGACCCGGATCGTGCCGTTCGAAATGGTGGATGCGGCGTTGGCCCAGACCGGCACCGTGCAGCAGCGGGTGCGGGATCTGCCCTCGCGGGTCGTGGTCTATCTGCTGCTGGCCGGCGCGCTGTTCGCCGATCTCGGTTATGGGCAGGTGTGGGCGCGGATGACCGTCGGGCTCGACGGGCTCGATGTCGCAGCCCCGACCGCGGGCGCGCTGGCCCAGGCCCTCCGCCGGATCGGGGTCGCACCGCTACGGGCGCTGTTCGACCTGCTCCGCGGCCCGGCCGCCGGCGTGTCGGTGAAGGGCGTCCGGTGGCGCGGACGGTTGGTGACCGCTATCGACGGCACCATCCTCGGGTGCGCGGACACCACGGCGAATCTGCAGGTCTACCAGCGCGGCGGCGGCTACCAGGGCGGCACCGGCTACCCCCTGGCCCGGGTGCTGGCGCTGGTGGCCTGCGGTACCCGCAGAGGAGGTCGGTGAGCAGTCGCGCGACGCCGGGTGGGACGCCGCCTGCGACCTGGGTCCCTCGTGCTTCGGTGCTGGAGGAGCTGCTTGAAACGGACGCGGCTGACCGACCCGCGGTGTTCGCCGCTCGGCGCACTGAGGTCGTCGAGGACTGCAGGACGGTGCTCAATGACGTCACGTCGCCTGAGCTCGCCGATCTCGTCGACATGCTGGGCGAGGCCCTCGACGAGGCGAAGGCGGCCACCTGGCCGCAGCGCAGGCGCTTGCTGCGTCGATCTTCGACACGGCCCTGCGCAAGACGTTGCCCCAGCAGTCCGGGCGCTACTACGCCAAGGCCAAGTCCGAGATCACCAACCGGCACGAGAACGCCTCGATCGCCGAGATGCGATGGGGGTTCGTGCACATGCCGGCGATTGTGGTCCTCGACGAGTTCTGGGAGTACAAGGGCGACCCGATTCCGACGAAGTTCAATCGGCACGCCACCGTCCACGCAGCTGGACGAGTGCAGTACACGCCAGCCAACGCCGTGCTCGCAACGTCGCTCGTAGGTGAGGCGCACCAGGGGATCGCCGACAGCTCAGAGGCGGCTGCCTAGCTGTACTGCCCACGGAGGTCAAGTACGACACGGCGGGGATGATCTTTATGTGAGTGAGGGCCTCCGAGTCCGGTGTGGATTGCGACATCCGCACCTGACCCAAGGAGGCCCTCGTGCTCCACGGCAACGCCCCGCTGTCCTCGAACGGCCGGCTCCGGCTGGCTCGTCGTGGTCGACGGATGGTCGGTTGCGGCGCGCGCCGCGGACCGGTTCCAGGTCGCGTCCACGACCGCGAAACGGTGGGCCGACCGCTACCGCGAGCACGGTGAGGCCGGGATGGTCGACCGTTCCAGCCCCCGCGCTCGAGCCCGCGACGCACCCCGACCCGGCTGACCCGCCGCTGGGGCCGGCCCGGATCGGGTCCCTGTCGGGTTAGCCGTCTCCACGGTGCACAAGATGCTGACCCGTTTCGGGATGCCACGCCTCGCTGATCTCGACCGGGCCACCGGCGCGCCGACATGCCGGGTGGTGCCCCGTACGAGCGCCTACACCCCGGTGACCTGACCACGTTCCGGTTGTGGATCCCTTCTGAAGCGAACGGTTCGGGGCGGAAGGCGCGCGACGTGTTGAACGGTCGTGGTTCTGGCCTGGACCCGAAGGGACACGCCACCCTGCAGTGGCGACCGTGCCGTTGCGAGAAGCTGCAGCACATGCTCGCTCTCATCCGTGAGTTCGGGCCGCTGGGGGCACCGTCGCGCTCGGGACGCTGGCGAACCAGCGTGGTCAGGTGGTGCTCAGCTCGACGGTCGCGATGACGTTCTTCGCCCCACCCGCGGCGCCGTTCATCGAGCAGGATGTGCCCGAGCTGCTGGAGCGGGTCGGGTTCCGTTCCGGCGCGGTCAACACCGGCGTCGCGCTGGACCTCGACGCCCATGCCGCACTCGTGCCGGCCGCCGTCGCCGAGATGCTGGCGTACATGCGCATGCAGAAGCGGACACGCGCTGACCTGCTCAGCGAGCCCCTGAGCGCCGCCGCCCGTCGGATCGACACGTGGCGGCGTGCGTTCGACGCCCTGGCGGGCGGCCTTGCGCCGGGCCAGGCCGGGCCGCTGCGCCGCCGAGTGGCCGAGCACGCGGACCAGGCCGACGAGCTGGTCCAAACGCTGTCCGCCCGGGCCGATCCGATGGTGCGGGTGCACCTGGTGCTGCTGCCGAAGGGTGGGGGGCTTGCGAAGGCCGACCCGGTCGCGTTTGGCGTTGCGGCCGTGGCATGGTCGACTCGTGCGGCACCCAGCGCTGTCTCCTCGCATGGTCGGTTTTGCGGGCGACCGGTCGACCATCTCCTGGGGAAATCCCGTCGCAGGCGCAGCCCCGACCGGACACCCCCGGCCGGCTATCCCGGACGATCGATGCCCATCAATCTGGGCCGTGGCGTGTCGGAATGACGCCCGTGAATAGGGCCGTCCGTAGCTTCCAGCGAAAACAACGCCAAGGGTTTGATCTCTTGCATCGGTCGGGGTGCGGGTGTCGGGGGCGGTTCGTTGGGCGGGCGGCGTAGCTTGGCCGCCAGGATTTGGAGGCCGCTCAGCGGCACATGGTGCTGGTTCGCCGTAGCGGTGATTCATCTCGGTCGCGGTACCTGCGGCACGGTAGGAGGTGACGATGTGGCGGTGAACTCCTCGCCGCGGTCTCGTGACTTTGACCCCGAGCCCGGCGGCCCGGTCACCACCGCGAGTCCGCCCGCGGAGGCTGCCGGCTCGCTGGGCGGGGCCTCGTCGCCGGGTGTGCTGGGGTCTGCCCCTGATCACCGCTACCTCCTCGACACCGCGCAGGCCGAGGCGGGCGAGCGGTTCGTCGCGCTGGCCGAGCTGTTCGACGGTGTGACGCGCGGGCACTTCGACCGCCTGGGGGTGGGGCCGGGATGGCGCTGCTGGGAGGTGGGGGCCGGAGGT
>JAODNO010000340.1 GCA_025465235.1 Pseudonocardia sp. | reverse complement strand
GGCACTCGATGATCCGCTGGGCCGACGCGCGGTTCGCGCACCGGTTCGCCGGTGGGCCACCGCCGCCGCGACCGCCCCGTTACGGCGCCGCGAAGGTGGCATACGAGTGGCGGGAGTGGGGAAAGATGGCGCTGGCCTGGGCGATCGCGCTCGGCGTCATGCTGGTGGTCGCGACGGTGGCAGGCGCGGGTGTCCCCGCACCGCTCGACTGGTCCACAGACCCGATGTGGACCTGGGGCGCTCGGCTCGCACCGGTCGTGCTGATCTGGTTCGTCGGCTGGCCACTGAGGACCACGCTCTTCCCGCCGCGGGCCCCGGAGGCCACCGATGTCCGTGGCTGAGACTGCGCGGCCCGCCGGCCGAATCGCGTCGCTGGACGTCCTGCGGGGAATCGCGATCCTCGGGACGTTCGCGTCCAACGCGTGGCTGTTCGCCATACCGGGCGGGGCGCTCGCGTGGCTGTCGGGTTCTCGCCCAGCGCGGTGACCACGTTCGGGGGCGAGAACTGGTTCCTGATCGACCGGTACCTGTTGCCGCCGCTCGTTGCGCTCGGCCTGCTCGGCCTGGTGACGACGGTCATGCTGCGGTCCCGGGAGGTGCCTGGCCCGATGCGACACCGGCTCGCCTCGGCCTGGCCGCCCGCTTCGCCGACGCGCGACCGTGGTGCGTGGTCGGGCTCTGGGCGGCGGTCTGCGCGGTTCTGATGGTGGCTGCGTCACTGTGGCTGCGGCGCTTCGACCGCGGGCCGCTGGAGCTGCTCGCGCACCGTGTTCAGGGGATCGGCCGCGCCCCCGCACGGGCCGGGAACGGGTGAGAGAGGGTTCGGGCCGTCACGCGGCCGGTTGCCAGGCGCCGATCTGCACCGTCGCTCCCTCGACGACGTCGAACGGCGCGGGTCCCTCGCTGAGCGGGACGTCGGCCTGGTCCGCTGTTCCCGACAGTGCGACGCCCAGCGCCTGCGGGGCGTCCTGGTCGGCCGCGGCGCCGTACGCCTTCCAGAACAGGACGAACGACGCCGAGCCGCCGGGTGCGACGCCAACCCGCTGCGCGCTGGGTGGCTGCCCGGGCTCGGTCACCGACCCCGGCACGACGACGAGCCGGAGCGGGCGCCCGCCCTGCGCCAGCGTGACGTCGGCGAACCCGTCGAGGCAGCAGGGGTGTCGGCCGTGCTGGGTGGCCACGACGGTGACGGCTCGGGTGCCCATTGCAGCGTCCCAGCCGGTGGTGCTCCAGGTGAGGTCGCCGGGCAGGCAGGGGGTCGCCGCATCGACGGGGGCAGGTGGTGGGACGGCCGCCGGCGACGCCGGCTCCGCGGAAGGTGGCGGCGCTCCGGCATACAGTTGCTGCCCGGCCGCTGCGGGCTCGTCGGCCGGCCCCGGCCAGGGCACCGCCAGTGCGACCAGGGACGCGACGGCGAGAGCAGCGATCCCGGCCCCGGGCATGTGCCGCACGGACCCGGTTCCGCGCGACTGTTCCCCGCGTGCGAACAGGACCCGGGCGAGGAGGACGACCGCGGCGAGCGCCCCGCCGTCGGCGATCAGGTACGGGCTCGAGGTAAACGGGCCGGGGTCGATCAGCGACACCGCCACCACGACCGCGACGGCCACCGCGCTGGCGACCAGCCCGATCAGCCACTCGACGCGCAGCGAGCGGCGTGCGGGACCCGTCGCGCGGTCGAGCGCGGTCACCGCGCGCGCCTGCAGGAGCCAGAGGACGCAGAGCGCGGTCGGGATGCCCTGGGCGGAGATGAGGAGGGCGATCAGGACGACCGGTCCGACGACCACGCAGAACACCAGCCCGACGAGCCCGGCGGCTCCGGCCTGGCCCCACGGAGGCAGCGGGAACCTCGCCGCGGACCGCGGTCCCCGGGGAAGCCGTCGCCATCTCAGGACGCGGCCGGCGAGCACGACCGTGAACCCGCCGCCCACCACCCACCACATGGCGCGCAGCAGCTCTGCCGATTCCGCCGTCGCGCATCGACCGAGGACGGTGCATCCCTCGTCGGGGTCGAGCCACAAGGGTGTGTACCGCCCGGCCACCACGGCGGCGACGAGCATCACGAGCACACCCGCTGCAGTGACCGCCCTGCCCGCCCGAGACGGGCGGGCGGACGGGACGCCGGCTGTGGTGGTCACGGCGTGAGCCGGGCCGACCAGGAGCGCGTGACCTCGACGAACCCGCGGCGTGCGTACCACTGCTCCGGCCAATCGTCGGCAGCCGCGTCCAGGACGACGAGATCGCAGCCGGCCTCGGCGGCCAGGGCCATCGCCGTGCGGAGCAGGGCGTCGCCGTGCCCACGTCTGCGGTGCTCCGGCTCGGTCGTCACGGCATCGAGCAGTGCGGTGCCACCGTCGATCTTGAGTACCCCCGAGGCGACGAGCCGCCCGCCGCTGGGGACGGCAAGATAGCGGACGTCGAGCACGGCCTCCTCGAGACGCTGGCCGTCGACGATCTGGGCGAGCTGCGCAGCGCCGATCCCGGGCACAGCGCCGCGCCAGTCGGCTTCCACCAGGGGGCGGAGCGCCTCCACGTCGACCTGCTCGACGCGCGCGGCCGGTTCCCCGCCGGCGGGCGCCGCCATCCCGACCAGCTCCTGCACCTCCCAGCCGCGGGCAGCGAGCCCGGCGGCCGTGCCGGCCAGGTGAGCACCCGTGAGCAGGGCCCAGCGGTGTGGCGCACCGTCGAGCACGCGGTCGGAGTCGGCGGCGACCTGCGCAGCGTCGACGTGGCCACTCACCAGCAGTTGATTGTGCTCGGGCGAGGCGGGCACCGACGCGGTGCGGATGGCGACACCGCCCGCCACGGGCACCTCGGCGGTCGCCGTGCGGCGCAGCAGCGACGGCTCCAGCACGGCGTGCCGCCAGCCGGGGCCGGTGCGCTCGATGACGGGGGCGTCGAACCCGCCGTCGACGCGTGGGCGGTACGGCAGCACGGCGAGCACGGCCGCGGCGGGCACCGGGCCGTAGGCGTGCGGGAACCGCATCGACGCCGGGTCGGTCGGGAGCCCGGGTTCGAAGCGGATCGGGACGGCGATCCGGTCGGGGTCGAGCACCAGCAGCACCAGGTCTGAGCGCCCGGGGAAGTGCCGGTCGGCAGGTAGCGCGACCTGCTCCGGGGTGGACAGGTGGACGAACCCCACCTCGGCGAGCGAGGGGGGCGCGATTGCACCGAGGGCGAGCGCTGCCCGCCACCCAGCGGGCGTGGCGAGGTGCAGGAGCGGGCCGGTCACGGTCCGCAGCATGCCCGATCTGATGCCGCTGCCCGGAAGTGGAGCCTTGTCATTGGCACCCGGTGCCAATTACCGTTCGATCCGACCAGCCCGTCGACCGCAGGAGGCACCTCATGTCCCCGATCGAGCAGCCCGAGGCCACGACCGAGGAGCCCCTTGTCGAGGAGACGCTCGTCGAGGAGGTCTCGATCGACGGCATGTGCGGTGTCTATTAGCCCGGCAGCGACTGCATCCATGGGCGCGCAAGAGGCTGCGGGCGCAGTCTTCGACCCGGATCGGGCCTACCGGTGCAGCCCCCGGGTCGCGCTGCGGCCCGAGCCGTTCGGGGCGCTCGTCTACCACTTCGGAACCCGCAGGCTGTCGTTCCTGAAGACCCCGCAGCTCGTCGACGTGGTCTGCGGCCTGGAGCAGCACGACTCCGTGCACGCGGCGATCGACGCGGCGGCGATCGAGGAGGCGCAGCGCCCGGCGTACCTGCGGGCTCTGGCCGGGCTGGCGGCGAACGGCACCATCGAGGAGCGCTCGTGAAGCTGGTCGACCACTTCCAGTACGGCCTGAACTCGCCGATCTGCCTGACCTGGGAGCTCACCTACGCGTGCAACCTGGCGTGCGTGCACTGCCTGTCGTCCTCCGGCCGACGGGACCCGCGGGAGCTGACCACCGCGGAGGCCAAGGGCGTGATCGACGAACTGCAGCGGATGCAGGTCTTCTACGTCAACATCGGCGGCGGCGAGCCGACGGTGCGACCGGACTTCTGGGAGCTGCTCGACTACGCGGTCGGCCACGACGTCGGCGTCAAGTTCTCGACGAACGGGATCAAGCTCGACGAGAAGCGGGCGCGGCAGCTCGCCGCCGCCGACTACGTCGACGTCCAGATCTCCCTCGACGGCGCCACCGCAGAGATCAACGACCATGTGCGAGGCCCCGGCTCGTTCGCCACGGCGATCCGGGCGCTGGAGAACCTCGCCGCCGCCGGATTCGGGCAGCCGAAGATCAGCGTCGTGATGACGCGGCAGAACGTCGACCAGCTCGACGAGTTCGCGACGATCGCGGACAGGTTCGGCGCGCAGCTCCGCATCACCCGGCTGCGGCCATCCGGCCGTGGTGCCGACGTCTGGGACGAGCTCCACCCCACCGCAGCGCAGCAGCGGCAGCTCTACGACTGGCTCGTGGCGCACGGCGACAAGGTGCTGACCGGCGACTCGTTCTTCCACCTCTCCGCCTACGGCGAAGCGTTGCCCGGACTCAACCTGTGCGGTGCGGGCCGGGTCGTCTGTCTGATCGACCCGGTCGGGGACGTCTACGCGTGCCCTTTCGCGATCCACGAGAACTTCCTGGCAGGCAACGTCCGGTCGCCCGGTGGATTCGAGCAGGTCTGGCGGCAGTCGGAGCTGTTCACGCAACTGCGGCAGCCGCAGACGGGCGGCGCGTGCCGTAGCTGCGGCTTCTACGACTCCTGCCAGGGCGGCTGCATGGCGGCCAAGTTCTTCACCGGCCTACCGCTGGACGGGCCGGACCCGGAGTGCGTGCGCGGGTTCGGCGAGCAGGCACTCGCGGCGCGCGATGCTGACACGCTGGTCCCGAGATCGGACGTGGACCACTCCCGTTCCGCGCCCCGTAACTCACGCGGCCCCGTGCCGGTGCAGATCGGGATGCCAGACCGTGCCGACGGCCCGCAGGTGCGACCCGACAGGGCCTGCGAGACGAGCCCCCTCGCCGGGATGCCAGGGGACGCCTCCGACTCGCGGCTGCGGGTCCCGGTCGCGGGCGGCTGAAGGCTTGCCGCTCCGGTCCGCGTCAGCGTCGACGCGGGCCGGAGCGGCCATGCGACCAAGGCTGCGGTGCGTCGACACCACGAGCCGCAGAGGTGGGTGGGAACGGTGCCGAGCCTGATCCGGCCCGTCACCCTCCGCGGACGGCTAGCGCCCAGCCGGGTGATGTTCAGCCCGCACGAGACGAACCTCGCGCTGCCGTGAGTTCTCCGACCGGCACGTCGCCCTACTACGCCGGGCGGGCAGCAGGCGGAGCGGGCGTGATCCCGAGGTGGCGAGCGTCCGGAACTCCGACTGGCCCTACGAGCGCGCCCCTCGTGCCGCCGACGCCGCGCGAGTCGCCCGTTTCCCGCCCGCGAGTCGCCCGCAATCCGTGCGCGAGTCGCCCGTCTTCCGCCCGCGAGTCGCCCCGCGGCTCACGCTCCCGAGATCGAGGAGGCGCCGACGGTCGATTCCCGCACGCACACCGTGCGGCGACGGTCGGTGCTCGTGGTGGGTGGGGGGCCGGCCGGGATGGCGGCTGCGCGGGTGCATACCTTGCGAGGGCATCGGGTGCGGCTCATGGAGCGGTCGGGTCGGCTTGGCGGGGCACTGCTGTTCGCCGCAGCCGTCGCCGGCCGGGAGCAGATGGGCGTGCTCATGCCATGGTGGGAGCAGGAATTGGCCCGGCTGGGGGTCGAGGTGGAGACGGGCGTCGAAGTGGGCGTCCCGGACCTGGACGCCGCGGAACGCGCCGGCACCGCGGTGCTGCTCGCGACCGGTTCGCGGCCCTACCGGAGCGACTGCCCCGTACTCGACGCCGCCGAGTTCGAGGCCGCCGTGCTCGCCGCGGGATCGGCCGCGGCGGCGCTGGCCGCCGGCGGCACCGTCGTCGTGCACGACCCGATCGGCGACTGGACGGGGGTCGGGGTCGCCGAGCAGGTGGCCGCCGCGGGGCGTCCGACGGCGATCGTCACCCGGGATCCGGTGGCTGCCGCCCAGCTCGGCCGCACCGGTGACCTCGTTCCCGCCAACACACGGCTGCAGCAGGCCGGGGTGTCGCGCGAGCTGTGCTCGCTGCTGCTCGATGTGCGCGATGGCCGAGCGGTGCTGGAGCACGTCTGGACCGGCGAGCGGCGCGAGATCGACTGCGCACTGGCGATCGACTGCGGGCACCGGGGCGCGCGAACTCGACCGCGTGGTCGACGTGCGGGACGTGCTGTGCGGCCGCGCGGAGCCGTCGGTGTTGGTGTACGACGAGCTCGGCTTCCACCAGGCAAAATCGGTTGCCGAACTGCTCGCCGCACGGGGCTGCGCGGTGGAGATCGCGACGCCGGGCATGACCTCGGGCTCACCCTGGACATGGAGCGGTTCCACCGCTTGGCGCACGGGGCCGGGATCGTGATGTCGCCCGACCGCACCGTCCTGGCTGCCGCGCGTGCTGCGCCCGGCGTCCGGCTCACCGTGCTGCATCACACCGTCGGCTCGGTGTCTGAGGCCGCGTACGACTGGGTGGTCTGCGCCGTGCCGGCGATGCCGGAGAACGAGCTGTGGACAGCGTTGCGCGATCGTGGCCCGGCCGTGCACCGGATCGGCGACGGCCTGGCGCCCCGCGGGGCGCACGCCGCCGTCATCGACGGACACCATGCGGGCGTGGCACTGTGAGCGCCCGGCTCGGTGAACGCACCTGGACCGAGCTGCAGGGTGGGGTGCCGCGCACCGTGCTGGTGCCGGTGGGTTCAGTGGAGCAGCACGGACCGCACCTGCCGCTCGACACCGACGCGCGGATCGCGGCCGCCGTCGCCTTTCGCGTTGCCGACGGGGACCCGTCCCTGCTGGTCGCGCCGGCGCTGAGTTACGGCGCCTCCGGTGAGCACGAGGGCTTCCCCGGCACGCTGTCGATCGGGCACACGGCCCTGCGCGCGGTGCTGGTCGAGCTGGGCCGGTCAGCGGGGGCGTGGGCGGAGCGGCTGGTGTTCGTCAACGGGCACGGCGGCAACCTGCCGACAGTGCCGGAGGCCGTCCTCCAACTGCGCGACGAGGGTCGCGACGCGGCCTGGTTCGGCTGTGCCGCGCCGGGAGGGGATGCCCATGCGGGGCGCACGGAGACGTCCATCCTTCTCGCGCTCGATCCAGCCCTCGTTCGATGGGAGGTGGCCGAGGCGGGCAATACCGCGCCGCTGGCGGAGCTCCTCCCGACCCTGCGCAGTGGTGGCCTGGCCGCGGCGACTCCGAACGGCGTGCTGGGTGACCCGCTGGGCGCCACCGCCGAGGAGGGGGCGCGTCTGCTGGCCGGTATGACGGCGGCGCTACAACACGCTCTGCCCCGCTGGCACCTGGACCCCCGAGCCCACCTGACCTGACCCCCGCCCGCGAGTCGCCCGAATCCCGCCCGCGAGTCGCCCGTTCTGCGTCCGCGAGTCGCCCGGATTCCGCCCGCGAGTCGCCCGTCCTCCGACCGTGAGTTGCTGGAACCGCCCCTGCGAGTCCCCCGTATCGCGAGTCGTAGATCAGGTCGCGGAGGGGCGCGGGTTGGGCGACTCATCGGCGGGAAGGGGGCGACTCGGGGGCGGGAAAGGGGCGACTCGCGGGTGGGTCAGGGGGTGTGGGCTACCAGGAGGGGGACGAGTTGCTCCTCCGGTGAGAGGGAGCCGTGCTGGCCCGGTAGCCGGGAGATCACCGGCTCGGCCACCGACCGGACGATCGCGGCGGTGCCCCGAGCAGCCACGACGACGTCGCCGATGCGGTGCTGAACATGCGGGGCGACCGGCCCGAACCAGCCTTCCGCAACGGCCTGCTCGCCCGGCACCACCCAGGCGTCGTCGTGCAGCACCGAGCGCCAGGTAGCCAGGACGTCCTCCGCCGCGCCGGGCCTGGCGTAGACGTGCCGGGCGCGGGCGTCGCCGCCGAGCAGCTGGACGCCCTGCTGCAGGACGGGATCGGTGTCTGCGTCGAAGATCCGGTCGACGCCGACCATGCCGTGGTCGCCGGTGATCACGAGTACGGCGCCGGGCGGCAGGTGCTCGGCGATCAGCCCGGCCAGCCGGTCGACCTGGCTGAGCTGCAGCCGCCACGCCATGGTGCCTGGTCCTCGCAGGTGACCCAGCCCGTCGAGGTCGGCGTGGTAGCCGTAGCAGAGCCGCGGCCCCGGCCCGGTGACCGCGGCGATGACCTCGGCGGCGAGGTCGCCGAGGGCGTGCGTGCCCCGGAAGTTGCCGCCGCGCAGGGCCGCCCGGGTGAGCCCGGAGCCCCTGAACTCCTTTCTCGACACGACGGTGACCTCGACCCCGGCGGCAGCCGCCCGTTCCAGCGCGGTCGGGGCCGCCTGCACGTCCTCGGGCGGCAGCCGGTCCCGCAGGTCCACCGCCTTGCCCGTGCCGTGTGACGTCCAGCGCAGCGTGTCGAGCAGTTCGCCGTCGTCGGCGCGGAAGGAGATTCCGACCATCCCGTGCGCTCCCGGCGGCAGCCCCGTTCCGAGCGACGCGAGGCTGATCGAGGTGCTGGACGGGAACCCGACGGTGAGCGGTCCGGCGTCGGGCAGGCTCGCCAGGAACGGCGCGTCGGCCGCATGGCGGCGCAGCAGCTCGCTGCCGAGACCGTCGACGAGTAACAGTGCCGCAGCGCGGACAGGCTCGAACGTCAGCTCGGGAGCATGGCCCGGGACTCCGAGCGCCGCGAGGAGGGCGGGCATCACCTCGGTGAGGGAGCGATGGCCGTAGTCGGGCAGGACCGGGGTGGTCATCGGCCAAGGCTCCCACGTGGCCACCCCGTCGAGCCGATCACGACGCCGGCAGGAGCGGAGTCCTACCCTGCGCGGGTACTCCAGCGGCGTCCGGAGGTCTGCATGACGGTGACGGGGTCGGGGATCCGACCGGGGCAGGGTTCGCTGCCGGTGGGGTTCCGGGTCGCGCTGGACAGGCGGACCCGCAGGCTCGACGACGGCGCGGTGCTGCTCGGTGGGGCGCCGCCACGGCTGTTGCGCCTGTCTGCGGCCGCCCGGCAGTTGCTCGCGGACGGCACGTGCACGGTCACCGGCCCGACGTCGGCCGCGCTGGCCCGCAGGCTGCTCGACGCGGGGATCGGGCACCCGATTGCCGAACCTGCTTCGGCTGTGCCGTCCAGTGCGGAGGTGACGGTCGTCGTGCCCGTGAAGGACCGGGTCGCTGGTGTGGCGCGGCTCCTCGCCGCGCTGCCGTCAGGGCTGGGTGGTTTGCTCGTCGTGGACGACGGCTCAGCGGACGCCGCCGCGGTGCGGGCGGTGGCCGAGGGGGCGGGCGCCACGGTGCTGCGGCACTCGTCCGCGCGGGGCCCGGCCGCGGCGCGCAATGCCGGGCTCGCGGCGGCGACCACCCCGCTCGTCGCGTTCCTCGACTCCGATGTCGTGCCCCTGACCGGCTGGCTGGAACCGCTGTTGGCGCGCTTCGCCGATCCGGCCGTCGGCCTTGCGGCGCCGCGGATCGTCGCCTTGCCCCCGGCGGGAACCCTGCCTCGGATCGACGGACTGCTGGCGGCGTACGAAGCCGTGCGGTCCTCGTTGGATCTCGGCCCGGACCCGGCGCTGGTGGTGCCGCGCTCGCGCGTGGCGTACGTCCCGAGCGCCGCCCTGCTCGTGCGCCGCGCCGCGGTGGGCGCCGGTTTCGACGAGGGCATGCAGGTGGCCGAGGACGTCGACCTCGTCCTGCGCCTGCACGCGGCAGGCTGGCGACTGCGGTACGAGCCTGCGGCCAGGGTCGCCCACGATCACCGGACGACGCTCCGCGCGTGGTGGCTGCGGAAGGCCTACTACGGCACGGGAGCGGCGCCTCTCGCGCTGCGGCATCCCGGTTCCGTGCCGCCGATGGTGCTGAGCCCGTGGTCGGCGGCGGTCGGCGCGCTGCTGCTGCTCGGCACGCCGCGTGCAGTGCAGGCGGCGGTGGCGGTCAGCGTCGTGGCTGCCGAGAGGCTGGCGCGCAGGCTGCCCGTCGACCGCCCACGCGCCGCCGCGGCCCGGCTCGTCGCGATGGGGGTGGTGGGCACGCTCGCGCAGACGGCCGACGCGGTGACGCGCCACTACTGGCCGGTGTCCGCAGCCGCCTGCCTGGTGTCGCGCCGGGCGCGTCGTACGGTGATCTTCGTCGCAGTGGCCGAGGGCATCGTCGACTGGTGGCGCCACCGTGGCCGCGACCCGCACGCGAAACCGGGGCTGCCCGGATACGTGCTGGCCCACAGGCTCGATGACCTGGCGTACGGCGCCGGGCTGTGGTGGGGCGCGCTGCGGCACCGGACAGTCGAACCGCTCCGGCCGATCGGTCCTGCAGCCCTCGCCGCGGGACATCCTCCAGCCGGCCGAGCCGGGGCGTCCGATAGTGGCCGTCCGTCAGGGCTAATCCGAAAGGGTGAATAAGTCCCTACGGTAACTCCGCTGTCACGGATCAAAGCGCCGATATCTCCCGCATCAGCGGAGTTGATTGGAGGTGCGCGATGTGCGAGCTCCTCTGTCGCTTCGGGCTCGGTGACCGATGGGAGGGGTACGGTTGCACGGGCCGATCAACAGCGGTGAGATGTGTCGGCCGCCACAACGGCGTGGCGGTCCGGACAGTGGTTCGACCACTACCACCGGTCCCTCGGAAGTATGCAGGCGCGGTGCGACACAGCCGTCGCGGTTGAGGAGAAGACTCATGGCACAGGTCCGGGTCACGGTCGACGGCGTGGAATACGCCGACGACGTGGAGCCCCGTACGTTGTTGGTCCACTACCTGAGGGAACGGCTCGGCAAGACCGGCACTCTCGTCGGGTGTGACACCAGCAACTGCGGTGCCTGCACCGTTCATCTGAACGGGCAGAGCGTGAAGTCCTGCTCGGTGCTGGCCGTGCAGGTCGACGGCGCCGAGATCACCACGATCGAGGGCATCGCCCGCGACGGGAAGCTGCACCCGATGCAGGAGGCATTCAACGAGTGCCACGCGCTGCAGTGCGGCTACTGCACGCCGGGCATGATCATGCAGGCCATAGACCTGCTCGGGGACAACCCCGATCCGAACGAGCAGGAGGTCCGTGAGGGCATCGAGGGCAACCTCTGCCGCTGCACGGGCTACCAGAACATCGTCCGCGCCGTGCAGAGCGCCGCGGCGAAGATGAAGCCGGGGTCCACGGCTGACACCCAGTCCCCGGTGTCCGTTGCCGGAGGTGGCGAGTAGATGACCGCAATCGCCGAACCCACCGTCGAGTTCGGGAAATCCCGCACCCGCAAGGAGGACGCGCGCCTCATCACCGGGCGCAGTCGCTACACCGATGCCATCACGCCGGCGGGCACGCTGCACCTCTCGGTGGTGCGCTCGCCGATCGCGCACGCCACGATCACCGGCATCGACACGTCCCCGGCCAAGCAGTCTCCCGGTGTCGTGGGTGTCTATACGGCGGCCGACCTGGGCGTCGAGGGCGTCGGCCTGCCCTGCGCTTGGCCGATCACGCCCGACCAGAAGGCCCCACAGCGCCCGCTGCTCGCCAGCAGCACCGTGCACTTCGCCGGCGAGGGCGTTGCCGTCGTCGTCGCGCGCTCGGCCGCCGAGGCCCGCGACGCCGCCGACCTCGTGGAGGTCGACTACGAGCCGCTCGAGCCGGTGCTCGACATGGAGGCGGCGACCGCAGAGGGCGCCACCCTCGTCCACCCCGATCTCGGCTCGAACGTGAGCGCCACCTGGGTGTTCGACTCCGGCGAGGCCGGCACCGGGAGCAACGTCTCCGAGGCGATCGCCGCTGCCGAGGCCGACCCCGACCAGGTGGTCGTCAAGCGCCGGTTCCGCCAGCAGCGGCTGATCCCGGCGTTCATGGAGCCACGCTCCGCCGTGGTCGACCCCGCCGGCGAGCAGATCACCTTCTACTCGTCCACGCAGATCCCGCACATCCTGCGGACGATGACGACCGTGACGCTGGGCGTGCCGGAGAGCAAGCTGCGGGTCATCGCCCCGGACGTGGGCGGCGGCTTCGGCGGCAAGATCGGCGTGGTGCCGGAGGAGATGCTCTGCGTGGTGCTCGCGCAGAAGCTCGGCAAGCCGGTCAAGTGGCCCGAGACGCGCTAGGAGTCGCTGCTCGCCGCGCACCACGGCCGTGACCAGATCCAGGACATCACGATCACGGCGAAGAAGGACGGCACCGTCACCGGCCTGGACGTGAAGCTCCTCGCCGACATGGGTGCCTACCTCGGCCTGGTCGGGCCGGGGGTGCCGATCCTCGGCGCGTTCATGTTCAACTCGATCTACAAGTTCCCGGCCTACAAGTTCACCTGCACCAACGTCTTCACCACGAAGACGCTCACTGACGCCTACCGCGGCGCCGGGCGGCCGGAGGCCACCTTCGCGATCGAGCGGATCATGGACGAGCTCGCCGTCGAGCTCGGTCGCGACCCGCTGGAGCTGCGCGAGCAGAACTGGATCAAGCACGAGGAGTTCCCGTTCACCACGGTGTGCGGACTCACCTACGACTCGGGCAACTACGAGCAGGCCACGCAGCAGGCGATGGAGCTGTTCGACTACGCGGGCCTGCGCCGCGAGCAGGAGGAGCGGCGCCGGTCGGGCGACCCGGTGCAGCTCGGCATCGGCATCTCGACGTTCACCGAGATGTGCGGCCTCGCGCCGTCCCGGGTGCTCGGCTCGCTGTCCTACGGGGCGGGTGGCTGGGAGGCCGCCAGCATCCGGATGCTGGCCACCGGCAAGGTGGAGGTCATCACCGGAGTATCACCGCACGGCCAGGGCCACGAGACGGCGTTCAGCCAGATCGTTGCCGACCAGCTCGGCGTGCCGTTCGAGGATGTCGAGGTCCTGCACGGCGACACGCAGATCTCGCCGAAGGGGCTCGACACCTACGGATCGCGGTCGCTGGTCGTCGGCGGCATCGCGATCGTCAAGGCGGCCGAGAAGGTGGTCGCGAAGGCCAAGAAGCTCGCCGCCCACCTGCTCGAGGCGTCCGAGGACGACATCGAGTTCTCGGGCGGCACCTTCACCGTCCGCGGCACCGACAAGGGCAAGGCCATCCAGGAGATCGCGTTCGCCGCGTTCATGGCGCACGACTACCCGGAGGACATGGAGCCCTCGCTGGACTCCGACGCCGTGTACGACCCGGAGAACTTCTCCTTCCCGCACGGCACGCACCTCGCCGCGATCGAGATCGACACCGACACGGGCCACGTCGACCTGCGCAAGTACGTCTGCGTGGACGACATCGGCAACGTCGTGAACCCGCTCATCGCCGAGGGCCAGGTGCACGGCGGTCTCGCACAGGGCATCGCGCAGGCCCTGTTCGAGGAGGCCAACTACGACGAGCAGGGCACGCTGGTCAACGGCACGTTCGTCGACTACACCCTGCCGTCGGCCGCCGACCTGCCGAGCTTCGACACCCGGGTGGTCAGCACCCCGGCCACGTCGAACCCGCTGGGTGTGAAGGGCGTCGGCGAGGCCGGCACCATCGCCTCGACCCCCGCGATCATCAACGGCGTGCTCGACGCGATCCGGCACCTCGGCGTCACCGACGTCGAGATGCCCACCACGTCGCAGCGCGTCTGGCGGGCGATTCAGGAGGCGCAGGGCCGTTCCACCCAGAAGACCCCGGTCGACACCCATTCACCGGGCGCGGGCCTGGGCTCGATCGACCCGAACAACCCGCAGGGAGAGGTCCAGTGATCCCGTCCAAGTTCGACTACGTCAAGCCGTCGTCGGTGGCCGACGCCGTCGCGGCGCTGCAGCAGGGCGGGGAGGACGCGAAGATCCTGGCGGGCGGCCAGAGTCTGATCCCGGTGCTGCGGTTGCGGCTCGCAACGCCGTCGGTGCTCATCGACCTCGGCGGGATCCCGGAGCTGCGGGGCATCCGCGAGGACGGCGACCGCATCGTGATCGGCGCGATGACGGCCTACCACGACATCATCCGCGACGACCTGGTGAAGCAGCACGTCACGCTGCTTGCCCAGGCGACGGAGACGGTGGCCGACAACCAGGTGCGCCATCGCGGCACCCTCGGGGGCTCGCTGGCCCACGCCGACCCTGCCGGTGACCTGGGCGCCGTGGCCCTCGCCCTGGACGCCGAGCTGGTGATCGCCGGAGCTGACGGCAGCCGCACGGTGCCGGCGAGCGACTTCTTCGTGGACTACTTCACCACCGCGATCGGGGAGGGCGAGATCCTCACCGAGATCCGGTTCCCGAAGTACACGGGCTGGGGAAGCCACTACGAGAAGTTCAACCGGACGGCGCAGGCCTGGTCGATGGTCGCCATCGCGGCGGCCATCCGGGTCGAGGGCGGTTCCATCGCGGAGGCCCGCGTCGGGCTGACCAACATGGGAACCACGCCGATCCGCGCAACGGGCGTCGAGCAGGCGCTGGTCGGGCAGCCGGCCACGGCGGACGCGGTGCGCGCCGCCGCCGACAGGGTCACCGAGGGCACGTCGGCTCCGAGTGACGCGGACGCCGCCGCGGACTACCGTGAACATCTGGCCAAGGTGCTCACCGGCCGCGCGGTGCTGGCGGCCGCGGGCTGACGTTCGTCGTTCCACCGTGGACGCCTGCTCCGATCACCGGAGTGGGCGTTCACGGCTTTTACGCCCCGGTCGGTCAGTCGGCCGAACGGGGTCCGAGGAGGAGACTGACCGATGCAGTTGGAGAACAAGTTCACGATCGAGGCGCCGATCGAGAAGGCATGGGAGGCGCTGAACACGCCCCAAACCGTGGCTCCCTGCTTTCCCGGCGCCACGCTCCAGGAGTACGAGGGCGACTCGTTCACCGGCACCGTCAAGGTGAAGCTCGGGCCCATCTCGCTCACCTACAAGGGCAAGGGCACCTACATCAGCCGGGACGACGAGAACCACAAGGTCGTCATCGAGGCCAACGGCCGCGACTCGCGGGGCAACGGCACTGCCAAGGCCACCGTGACCGGAACGATGGTGCCCGACGGGCCCTCGCGCACGGCCGTCACGATGGTCACCGACATGACGATCACCGGCCGTCCAGCGCAGTTCGGTCGCGGGGTCATCTCCGATGTCGCCGACAAGATCATCGGTCAGTTCTCGGCGTGCGTCGCCAGCAAGCTCGCGCCGGAGCAGGCCTCCGCAGCTGCCGCGCCCGCGTCCGCAGGTGCCGATACCGCGTCCGCAGGCGGCAGAACCAACGGGTCCGCCACGCCGGCCGCGGGCACTGCCACCGCGACCAAGGGCCCGGTCCTGACGTCCGCACCGGATGCACCGACGGCACCTGCCGCCGCTGCGCCCGTTTCGGCTGCCGCCACCGCACCGAAGACATCAGCGCCGCTGCGTAGCGAGATCGATGCGATCGACCTGCTCGACACCGCGGGCGCTCCGGTGCTCAAGCGGCTCGCCCCGGTGGCGGGAGGCCTCCTCCTGCTGCTGATCATCTTTCTGATCAAGCGCAGCCGCTCCAGCTGAGGGGCCTCTGCCGCGAGTCGCAGAAGAGCCACGTTCATGCACCGGCCTGCATGAACGTGGCTCTCCCTGCAAGAGGGCGGTCAGCGGTCCCCGCCCTTGTCATCGCCGACGTCGTGGCCGCGGCTGTCGTCAGAGCCCCGCCCTCGATCGTCGTTGCCCCGGTCGTCGTTGCCCCGGTCGTCGCCGGCTGCGTCGACCCGGGTGATCGCGCCGGACGCCGCGTCCACGCGGACGTGGTGCTGGCGCGGCCCGTCGATGACCTCGACCTTCCATTCCCGTCGGCCGTGCTCGACCTCCTGCTCGATCTCGGTGACCCTCCCGGCGCCCAGGTGCGCCAGCGCTATCGCTGCCGCGTCGTCGCGGGAGAGGTCGCCCGCTCCGGTCTGCCGGGCCGGCTCGGTGGAGCTCGTCGGGGTCGTGGTCGCGACGGTTGTGGCGCTGCTCGCGGCCCTGACGGCGGCGGGCCGCACGGCCGCCGGGCCGTCGGTGCCGGCAAGGGCGATCGCGGTGCCGCTGACCAGCAGCGCGGTGACGGTTGCTGCGGTGGCGATCACGATGCGGGACGTGGACATTCCTGCTCCTCCGGGTCGTTCGTGCTGTCGACCCAGACAGTGCCGATCATCAGGCTAGCGCCGCGCTGCCGCAGTCCTAAGGCCGCGTTAGGCCAGGCCGCGGATGGCACGCAGCGCCGGTCCGGGCCTGCGGAACGTCAGGCGGGGGCCTGCGGCCTGCCGAGCTCCACGACGACCTGCAGCCCGCCGTGGGCGGAGCGGCCCAGCTCGAGCCGCCCGCCCGCCTGCTGAGCGCTGCGACGGGCGATGTCCAGCCCGAGACCCGTTGACTGGGCGCCGCTTGCGCCGCGCCGGACGGCAGCTCCGTCGGGAAGTCCCGGCCCGGCGTCGGAGACCACGAGGAGGGCACCCCCCTCGGCGCGGGGCGCGAGCCGCACGGCGAAAGACGTGCCCTCCGGCGTGTGGGCGAAGACGTTGCCCAGCAGCGCGTCCACGCAGGCGCCGAGATCCGCGGCGCCCAGCGCCACCGGCAGGGGGCCCGGAGCGATGTCGACCACGGTCTCCCGGTCGGTGTCCTCGGCCAGCACCGCCCAGAACGCCACGCGCTCGCGCACGACTGCCGCGGCGTCGCTGCCGGTTCGCCCCGCGCCCGGCCCGGTGCCGCGCCGCCTGGCCTGCTCGATCGCCTGCGTGACCGCGCGCTGCACGGCGTCGACGCCGGCGCTGATCCGCGCCGCCTCGTGCTGTCCGGAGAGGGCCTCGGCGTCCAGGCGTAACGCGGTGAGTGGGGTGCGGACGCGGTGGGCAAGGTCGGCCACGGTCTCGCGCTCCTCGCGGAGCAGCTCAGCGATGCGGGCGGCCAGGCCGTTCAGCGCCTCGGCGACCACGCCGAGCTCGGCGGGAGCTGTCGGGTCGGCCCGGGCGGCCAGCTCGCCGCGGGCGATGCGGTGCGACACCGCCGCGAGGTCGGTGGCGGACCGGACCAGTGAACGGGCCAGCCGGTCGGCCACCGCGAGACTGAGGGCGAGCAGGCCGACGCCGAGCACCCCGAGCAGCAGCCACGCTCCCGGCACGCCCCGGCCCAGCTCGGCGTCGGGCACGAACGCGCGGATCACCCCGGCGCCACCCGCTTGGTCCCGCACCGCGAAGACGATCTCGCGGCCGCCCTCCACCGCCCCGGATCCGCTGGTGCCGAGCGTCCCCAGCTGGACGAGCGGGGTCCGCCCGGCCGCCGTTCCGAGGACGGTGCCGTCGGCCAGGAACACGGTGACCGCGTCGGGCGACGTGGCGTCGAGCTGCTGGACAGCGAGGGCGAGGGTGGCCCGGTCGGCGGTGCCCACGAGCGAGCTGAGCGATTGGGCCTCGACGGTGGCGGACTGCACGGCCCGGTCGTCGGCGACGGTGCGCAGCAGCAGGGCGAGCGGCACGAGGAAGGCGATGAGGACCAGCGAGGTGGTCGCCCCGACCAGGACGATGATGCGGCGGCGCACGTCGCCTCAGCCCTGCGGTGCGGAGATCCGCACACCGACGCCGCGCAGGGCGTGCAGATAGCGCGGCTCCTGGGCCGTCTCCCCGAGCTTTCGGCGGAGCCAGGAGAGGTGGACGTCGACGGTCTTGTCCGCGCCGCCGTAGGGCAGCTGCCAGACCTCGGTGAGCAGCTCGCGCTTGCTGACGACCCGGCCCGCTCGGGCGGCGAGGTAGTGCAGGAGTGAGAACTCGCGCGGCGTGAGGTCCAGTGCGATGCCGTCGAGGCTCGCCTCCCGCGACCGTGGGTCCACCCGCAGCCCGCCGACCACGACGGCCTGGTCGGCCGCGGTATCCCCGCTGCGGCGCAGCACGGCGCGGATGCGGGCGTCGAGCTGCGCGGCGCTGAACGGTTTGACCAGGTAGTCGTCGGCGCCGGCGTCGAGGACGGCCACGATCTCGGCCTCGTCGTCGCGGGCTGTTGCCACGATCACCGGCACACGGCTCGCCCCGCGGAGCATCCGGAGGATCGTCGTGCCGTCGAGGTCGGGCAGGCCGAGGTCGAGCACGACGAGGTCGGGCCGGTTCGTCACGGCCGACTCGAGCCCGGGCAGCGCCGCGGCGGCCGAGTCGACGGCGTGCCCGCGCTCCGTCAGCCCGCGGATCAACGCGCTGCGGATCGCCGGGTCGTCCTCGATGAGAAGCACCTGGGCCACGTGCGGAACGGTAGGACAAGTGAGATCGTTCCACGCGAATCCGGCGGCGCGACGGCGCGCCGATAATGCGGCCTTAGGCGTGCCTTAACCCCTGCCACGGCAGGCTGAGCGCATGACGACGCCCCGGCGTACGCGCACGGCTCTCGTGGCCCTCGCCTGGGCAGCGCTCGTCGTCGTCGCGACGCTGGTGGGGATGAGCGCCGTCGGCGCGATCGGCAGCGGAATCCTCGGGGACGGGCAGCAGCCGCTCACGCCCGCTCAGGTCGACCAGGCGCTCGCGGCCGCCCGGGCTGCACCCGGTCCGACGTCCGGCTCGCCCCCACCGGCGCCGCTGGCGCCCGCACCGGTGCCCGCGTCGTCCGTGCCGGCGACCGCCGCCACCGACGTCGTCGCGAGCCCGGGCGGCACGGTCGTCGCCCGATGTGTGGGGGACGGTCTCGAGATCGTCTCGGCCAGCCCGGCGCAGGGCTTCCGGCTCCACGACGAGCGCGAGGGCTCGCGGGTGCGGTTCGAGTCCGAGGAGTCGAAGGTGGAGGTGCGGCTGAGCTGCCAGGGCGGCCGCCCGGTCGGTGCGGTGGAGGTCGACCACTGACCGTCGCTCAGATCGGGTGGCCAACGGGCGAGCTCGATCTCGAGATCCTGCGTCACCCGTGGAGCGGGCCGTGCGCGACGCCCTGGCGTGACGCTTCGCCCTGTCTGCTCAGGCCCGACACGCGCAGCGTGATGTTGAGCCGGCCCGCGGCGAGTCCGGTGTCGGGCAGGTCGAACGCGGGCAGCAGCTTCGGCACCCCGTGGTAGGCCAGCCTGCTCTCTTCGCCGAAGACGATCAGGTCCCCGGAGTGCAGCTCGACGTCGATCCACGGCCGTCCGCGGGTCTCGGTGTTCCCGAACCGGAACAGGCACGGGTCGCCGATGCTGAACGAGATGACGGGGTCGAGCGACTCCTCATCGCTGTCGCGGTGCAGGCCCATCTTCGCGCCTGCGTCGTAGTGGTTGATCAGCGCGATGTCCGGCCGGTAGCTCCGAGCTCGCTCGGGGTCGCCGTACGCGTCCGCGAGCGCTTCCCGGCCGAGGTCGCCGAGCCAGTCAGGGAACGGGGTGACCGGAGAGCCGTCCTGGTCGTCACGGGTGCGGGAGTAGCGGTAGGGGTACCAGTGCCAGCCCAGGCAGACGCTGCGCACCGACATCTGGCCGCCGTTCGGCATGACCGCGGCGCGGATGCCCGGTCCTTCGCTCGCCCACTCCCTGCAGGCGCGGACGAGCTCGCGCTGCCGGTCGAGATCGAGCCAGTCCGGCACGTGCACGGCGCCCGGTGCGAGCACCCGGCGCCCCCGAGGGACCAGGCCGGGTATCACGAGGCCCTCGGTGGATCCGTCGTCACGTTGCCCAGTGTCCCGCGTTGCGCCTGCTGCGTCAGGTGGCCCGGACGGTGCTGTCCGGAAACCGCGAGAGCGCGGGGGCACAGTCGTGGTCACATAGGCCCATGACGACTGACACGTCGTCCAGGACGATCAACGACGCCGCCCGCTTTCGGCAGCTGCACGAGGGCGTGCTGTCCTACCAAACGCCTGGGACGCGATGTCCGCCTGTCTGATCGAGGAGGCCGGTGCCCCCGCCATCGCCACCACAAGCGCGACACCTATCTGCGCCGGGTCGGCGACCCGGCGGACCGCCTGCACGAGACCGGCGCGCGGGCCCGCGCCTACGTCGACGCCGGTGCGGACGGGATCTTCGTGCCCGGCCCGAGCCGCGCGCCCGGTCACCGTGCGTTGTGGAAGATGATGCCGAGCACGTGCCGGTCCCCGCTGTGGACGGCACTCACGCCGTGGCGCATCTGCACGCGGTGGTAGCCGCGGGAGCCTCGCTTCGGCCGGTTGCGCACCGGGAAGATCACGGCTTCGCCCTGCCGAGGGCGCACGACCATCGGCCGGGACTGCTGGCGGGGTCGTTGCTCCACGAACACGCTCTCACCGCCGGTGAAGTCCTCGTCCGGGCGGCTGAGCATCACCAGGAACTGCAGCGGGAACGTCAGGTCGCCGTAGACGTCCTGGTGCAGGCAGTTGTAGCCGCCGGGGCCGTAGCGCAGCACCAGCGGAGTGGGCCGGTGCTGACCCAGCGAGGCGCACTCCGCCAGCAGTTCGTCGAGCCGGGTGGGGAACGTGCGCTCGCCGAGGAGCTCGCCCCACCGGTTGGCGATGGCCGACAGTGGGGGGTAGAGCCGCTCACGCAACGTCTGGACCAGCGGCGGGAGCGGGTCGGCGAAGTACCGGTAGCTGCCCTCGCCGAAGGCGTGGCGGGCCATGACGACGGTGCTGCGGAACAGCTCGTCCTCGTCGAACATCGCGACCACACTCGCGCACTGCTCCGGCGACAGCAGCGCCGGGGTGGTGGCCACGCCGTCCGCGTCGAGGCGCTCCTGGAGTGCCGGCCAGTCGAGGTGATCGAGTGCGGGATCCGCTACGGCGGTCATGGCTCCACTGTCGTCGATCCCCGCCCGCGGTGCTGGCGGGAAACGGCCACCGGCCTGAGGGCAGGATGACCGCTCATGCGCACCGGACCGCACAACGCCCTGACCGACGTGCCCGGCCTGCGCGTCGGGCACGCCTCACTGACGGGTGGAGGGGCACTGAGCGGCACGACGGTGGTGGTCTCCCCACCGGGAGGCGCCGTCGCGGGCGTCGACGTCCGTGGCTTCGCGTCCGGCACGCGCGAGACGGACCTGCTCGACCCCCGCAGGATGGTGCAGCGTGTGCAGGCCGTCGTGTTCAGTGGCGGCAGCGCCTTCGGGCTGTCCGCGGTGACCGGCGTGATGGAGCGGCTGGAGGCGGCGGGGGCCGGGTTCCCCGTTCCCGGCGGCGTGGTCCCGATCGTGCCGGCCGCCGCCGTGTTCGACCTCGGGCGTGGTGGCGACCTCCAGGCCCGACCGGACGCGGCCACCGGGACCGCCGCGTTCGACGCCGCGTGCGACGGGCCGGTCGCGCAGGGAGCCGTCGGAGCGGGCACAGGAGCGGTCGCCGGTGGGCTGAAGGGCGGTGTGGGGACGGCGAGCGTGGTGCTCGACGGAGGAGTCGTGGTGGCGGCGTTGGTCGTCGTCGACTCCGCGGGGTCGGCCGTCGATCCGGGTTCCGGGATGCTCCACGGGGCGCGCGCCGGACTGCCCGGGGAGTTCTCGGACGTTGCCGTCGACGGGGCCGGGCTCGCCGCGCTGCGGGCCGTGGCCGCGTCCCCGTCGCAGGCACCGGGAGATGTGACGACGCTCGCGGTGGTGGCCACCGACATCACCATGGACAAGTCGGGGTGCGCCGCCCTGGCCGGGATGGGACACGACGGCCTGGCCCGCGCCCTGGCGCCCGTGCCGACCGCCACCGACGGCCGCACGGTCTTCGGGCTCTCGACCGCCGTCCGTCCGGCCCCTGAGCCCCTCGAGCTCTTCACGGTGCAGGCCGTGGCGGCCGATGTGGTGTCGCGGGCCGTCGCGCATGCGCTGCTTGCGGCGGGCACCGTGACGACGGCCGGGGGCACCTGGCGCAGCTACGCGGAGACGGCGACCGGGGGCGTGTCAGATTGAGACAGTGAGCCGCCGGGATCGGCCTAGCGTGCGTGAGCGCCGTCACAGCAGTGGCGGCGTACCGTCGCGAGGAGAAGCCGATGAAGGCGCTCGTCTACCACGGTCCGGGTCAGAAGTCCTGGGACACCGTTGCCGATCCGAAGCCGGTGGACCCGACCGACATCGTCGTGCAGATCGACACCACGACGATCTGCGGGACGGACCTGCACATCCTGAAGGGTGACGTGCCCACCGTCGAGCAGGGACGCATCCTGGGGCACGAGGCCGTGGGCACCGTCGTCGCGGTCGGAACGGCCGTGAGCGGCCTCGCCGTCGACGACCGCGTGATCGTCCCCGCCATCACCTCCTGCGGGCGCTGTGCCTACTGCAAGCGGGCCATGCCGAGCCACTGCCAGGCCACCGGTGGCATCGGCTGGATCTTCGGCCACCTCATCGACGGCACGCAGGCCGAGTACGCGCGGGTCCCGTTCGCCGAGACGAGCGTGCACAAGGTGCCCGATGGGGTGACCGACGAACAGGTGCTCTTCCTCACCGACATCCTGCCCACGGGGTACGAGGTGGGCGTCCGCAACGGCCGGGTGAAGCCGGGTGACGTGGTCGTGGTCGTGGGGGCGGGCCCGGTCGGCCTCGCCGCGATCCAGACCGCGCAGCTCGCGGGTGCCGCCACGGTGGTCGCCGTGGACGTCGCCGACTCGCGGCTGGAGCACGCCACCCGGTTCGGCGCGGACCACGTCCTCAACTCCCGCGGTGGGGACGTCGAGTCGCTGATCGCCTCCCTCACCGACGACGGCCTCGGAGCCGACGTCACCATCGAGGCTGTCGGGATCCCGGAGACGTTCGACCTCTGCACCCGGGTGGTCCGGCCCGGCGGTGTCGTCGCCAACATCGGGGTGCACGGCGCCCCCACGACGCTGCACCTCGAAGACCTGTGGATCAAGAACGTGACGATCACGACCGGCCTCGTCGACTGCACGACGGTGCCGATGCTGATGAAGCTCGTGCAGTCGGGGAAGATCGCGGGGGAGCTGTTCGGCACCCACGAGTTCGCGCTGAACGACATGCTGTCGGCCTACGACACCTTTGCTGACGCCGGCGCGAACAACGCTCTGAAGATGGTGATCAGGGGGTAGTCGCAGCCGGTCCCTCCGCGCGACGGGCCACGAGCAGGCCGATCCCGTCGAGGATGGCGTGGAGTCCGAAGTCGAGCGCCTCGTCCTGGCCGCCCTGCGTAGTCGTGGACGCGAGCGCGGCGGTGAGCTCCGGGTAGCGCTCGCCGTGCGTGCTCATCAGCGCCACGAGGGGGCTGCTGAGCGCCGCCTCGGGGCGATCCGTGGCCCCCACCTGCTGCGCCATGGAGCGGATGTGGCCGGCCACCACCGCGACCGTGTCGAGACGCTCGCCGCCGTCGAGCCCGGTCGCGGCGAGTGCGGCGAGGGCGACTTCCATCCACCCGAGCTCGTTCGGGCCCATGATCCGTGGACCGACCGTGGCGCCCAGTAGCCACGGGTGGTGCAGGAACGCCGCGAGCAGGTGATGTGCCCAGTCGGTGAGGCGGGTCCGCCAGTCGTGCGGTGCACCAGTGAGCGCGGGCGGCCCGCCGATCGCCACGTCTGCCATGAGCGCCACCAGCTCCGTCTTCCCCGGCACGTAGCGGTACAGCGCCATCTTCGTGAAACCCAGCTCGCCGGCGACCCGCTGCATCGAGACCGCCACCAGGCCGTCGGCGTCAGCCACCGCGATGGCCGCCTCGGCGATGCGTTCGACGCTCATGGACGGCTTCGGTCCGCGACCTGGGCGCCGGGGTGAACCCCAGAGCAGCTCCACTGCGGCTGCCTGACCGCCGAACGGTGCCGCGTCGTTCGTGCGAGTCACGGGTCCCCTTCCGGGCTGGCGTTCACGCCGGAACTGTGTCTACCATACGCAAAACTGTGTCCGATGGACGCAGTTGTGACGAGAGGACCTGGACCATGAAGAACGCGACCGTGCTCATCTCCGGTGCGAGCGTCGCCGGCCCGGCGCTGGCGTACTGGCTGGGTCGCTGCGGATTCGCCCCGACACTGGTCGAGATTGCGCCCAGGCTGCGCGACGGCGGCTACGCCGTCGACTTCCGCGGGCCGACGAATCTGGCGGTGCTCGAGCGCATGGGAGTGCTGGACGACCTGCGCGACGTCCAGACCGGCGGGTGCGCCATGCGCTTCGTCGACGAGACGGGCCGGCAGTTGCTGCACCTGCCCCCGGAGTTCACGGGAGGAGACATCGAGGTGCTGCGCTCCGACCTGTCCCGCGTCCTGTACGAGCACAGCCACGACCGCGCCGAGTACGTCTTCGGCGACTCCATCGCAGGGCTGACCGAGACGCCCGACGGCATCGAGGTCGAGTTCGAGCACGGCGCGCCGCGGACGTTCGATCTGGTGATCGGCGCCGACGGCATGCACTCCGGGGTGCGCCGACTGGCCTTCGGGCCGGAATCGGAGTTCGTCCGGCACCTCGGCTACTACGTCGCGGGCTGGGAAGTCCCCAACCACCTGGGGCTCGTCGGCGAGTCACGGATGCACAACGTCCCGGGAAAAGTCGCGGGCGTCGCCCACGACCACCGGGATCCGAAGAAGGCCGGTACGACGTTCCTCTTCGCGTCCGAGGAGCTGGCCTACGACCGACGAGATCCCGAGCAGCAGAAGAAGCTGGTCGCCGACGCCTTCGTGGGCGTGGGCTGGGAGGCTCCGGTTCTGATCGAGGAGCTGTGGGACGCGCCGGACCTGTACTTCGACTCGATCAGTCGCGTCGACCTGCCGTCCTGGTCGCGGGGCCGGGTGGCGCTCGTCGGTGACGCGGCGTGTGGCGCCACGGTCGGCGGGATGGGTACCGGCACGGCAATCGTCGGGGCGTACGTATTGGCGGGCGAGCTCGCGGCCGCGGACGGCGACCACCGCGAGGCGTTCGCCCGGTACGAGCACATCGTGCGCCCGTCCGCGCAGCGCTGTCAGAAGGGCGGCGACCGCACGGGAAAGTTCCTCGCGCCGCGCACGGTACTGGGGATGCGGGCGCGCAACCGCCTGCTCGGTACTCCCTTCCTGCTCGACCTCATGCTCAAGGAGGGGCGGAAGGTCACCAGCACGATGGACCTGCCGGACTACAGGTTCGGGGCGTGACGGGCGCCGGGGAGCTCAGCCCCCGGCAAACGGTGGGAGGACGTCGAGCGTGGCCTGGTCGGGTAGGGGGGTGCTGCGGTTGCGGACCGCGACCTCGTCGAGCAGGAAGGTGCAGCGCTCCAACACGCGGGCCAGCTCGGCGCCGTGCCGGTCGCGGATGGCGGCGAGAAGGTGCTCGACCGTGCCGTCTGCCGGGAGCTCCACCGGCTCCGTCTCCGTGCCGGCGGCTGCTCGCGCCGCGGCGAAGTAGCGCACGGTGGCGCGGATGGTGGTGGTGCTCATCCCCGACATCTTTCTCATCCGCCGATAGCGCTCATCGGGCGGTCCGGCTGCAGGAAGTCGGGGTCGTCGATGCCGTGGCCGGCGAGCTTGCCCCACATGGCGTGCCGCCAGGTGTCGGCGATCTCGGCATCGGTCGAACCGCTGCGCAGCATCGCCCGCAGGTCGGTCTCCGTGCGCGCGAACAGGCACGAGCGGACCTGCCCGTCGGCGGTGAGCCGGGTGCGGTCGCAGGCGCCGCAGAACGGGCGTGTCACGGACGCGATGACACCGACCACGGCGGGGCCGCCGTCCACCAGCCAGCGTTCGGCGGGGGCACCGCCGCGCTCGGTGGGGTCGGGCGTGAGGTCGAAGCTCTCGCGGAGCCTCACCATGATCTCGCCCGCCGTGATCATCTCGGAACGCTCCCAGCCGTGCTGGGCGTCGAGCGGCATCTGTTCGATGAACCGCAGCTCGTAGCCGTTGTCGACGGCGAAGCGCAGGAGCGGGACCGCCTCGTCGTCGTTCACCCCGCGCAGCAGCACCGTGTTGATCTTGACCGGGCCGAGCCCTGCCGCGCGGGCGGCGGCGAGGCCCTCCAACACGTCGGAGAGCCGGTCGCGCCGGGTGATGGTGGCGAACCGCTCTGCTGCAGTGTGTCCATCGAGACGTTCAGCCGGTTGACCCCGGCCGCGGCGAGCGACTCGGCGCGGCGGGAGAGCCCGATGCCGTTGGTGGTGAGCGAGATGTCCGGACGAGGCTGCATCGCCGCGGACGCCGCGATCAGACCTTCGAGGCCCCGGCGCAGCAGCGGCTCGCCGCCGGTGAAGCGCAGTTCCTGGATGCCGAGGTCGCGAACGGCGATGGTGATCAGCCGGAGCAGCTCGTCGTCGGTGAGCTGCTCCTCGCGCGGCATCCAGTCGAGGCCCTCCGCGGGCATGCAGTAGGAGCAACGCAGGTTGCACCGGTCGGTCAGGGAGATCCGCAGGTCCGTGGCGACCCGGCCGAAGGTGTCGACGAGCCGGGTGTCGGCAGGGCGGGCGGGGTCCCGGGAAATGGGCCGCCGCACTGCGGGGAGGCCGAGCTCGGATGCCGTCACACCATGAGCGTAACCGTCCCAGACAGGTCAGAAACGGCCCGTGATCTGCACCGTGATGGGAATCCGCAGCTGCGGAGCAGATCCAGGATTTGCCCCGTTCCTGCGAATCTACGAGCCGATGCTGCTGCCCGAAGGTCAGGGCGCCGCTGCTGATCGTCGGATCGGACCGATCACGAACCCGCGTTCACCCGGACTGCGCCCGGTGCGGTGGGTCAGTTGTGCCGGCCCAGTTCCTGGCGGGCGACGCTGCGCAGGTGCACCTCGTCGGGCCCGTCGGCCAGCCGTAGGGCGCGCGCCCACACGTAGAAGTAGGCCAGCGGCACGTCGTCGCTCATTCCGGCGCCACCGTGGATCTGGATCGCGCGGTCGATCACTGCACACGCGATCCTGGGACAGACGACCTTGATCGCCGCGATCTCGGAGGCCGCGCCCTTCGAGCCGTACCTGTCGATCAGCCACGCTGTCTTGAGCACGAGCAGCCTGGCCTGCTCCACCTCGATGCGTGACTGGGCGATCTGCTCGCGCACCACACCCTGGTCCGCCAGCGGCCGGCCGAACGCCACGCGGGACTGCGCGCGCCGCACCATGAGATCGATGGCCCGCTCGGCCATCCCGATCAGCCGCATGCAGTGGTGGATGCGGCCGGGGCCGAGCCGTGCCTGCGCGATCGCGAAGCCGCCGCCCTCCTCGCCGAGCAGGTTCGTCACCGGCACGCGCGCCTCGTGGAAGGCCAGCTCCGAGTGCCCGTGCTGGTCCTGGTAGCCGAACGTCGGCAGGTGACGCTTGATCTCCAGGCCCGGGGTGTCCCGGGGCACGAGCACCATGGACTGCTGCCGGTGCGTCGCGGCGTCCGGGTCGGTCTTGCCCATGACGATGAAGATCTTGCAGCGTTCGTCGGCCGCCCCGGAGATCCACCACTTCCGCCCGGAGATGACGTACTCGTCGCCGTCCCGGCGGATCGTGGTCTGGACGTTGGTGGCGTCGGAGGATGCGACGTCGGGCTCGGTCATCGCGAAGGCCGAGCGGATCTCGCCCTCGAGCAGCGGGGTGAGCCACTGCTCCTTCTGCTCGGGTGTCCCGAACAGGTGCAGGGTCTCCATGTTCCCGGTGTCCGGGGCCTGGCAGTTGATCGCTTCCGGAGCGATGACCGGCGACCAGCCGGAGACCTCGGCCACCGCGGCGTACTCGAGGTTGGACAGCCCGGAGACGCTCGGCAGGAACAGGTTCCACAGCCCGCGCGCGCGTGCCTCGGCCTTGAGCTCCTCGACGACCGGGGGAAGGTCCCACTCCTGCGGGGTGCCGCGGCGCTCGGTGCGGAAGGCGTCGTACTCCGCCTCGGCGGGCAACACCTTCTCGTCGAGGAACGAACGCATGCGTTTGGTGAGGTCGGCAGCGACGGCGCTGGGTTCGAAGTCCACGACCCGCAGCCAACCACAGCAGGAGCCCGCGGTGGGCGATGTCGCATTCGCGGCTCTAGGATCCCCTTCGTGCCGCAATTCAGGATCGCCGACGCCGCGCGGTTGCTGGGAGTCAGCGATGACACGGTTCGCCGGTGGGTCGAGGCCGGAGCGCTCCCCGTGCAGCCCGACGCGTCGAACCGCAAGGTCATCGACGGGGCCGCGCTCGCCGCGTTCGCCCGCGACCATGCCCACGCCCCGCCCGATCCCTCCGACGTCCAGAGCTCGGCGCGCAACCGCTTTGTCGGGCTGGTCACGTCGGTCCTGACCGACAAGGTGATGGCGCAGGTGGAGATGCAGTGCGGGCCGCACCGGGTGGTGTCCCTGATGTCCAGCGAGGCAGTGCGGGAGCTGGGCCTCGAGCCGGGAGCCCTCGCCGTTGCCGTGATCAAGTCGACCACCGTGGTCATCGAGACTCCGGGCGGAACGTCATGAGGATGCGGATGGCGGCGGCCGCGGTAGCCGGGCTGCTGGTACTGGCCGGGTGCGGTGGGGGAGCGACGAACGGTGCGGCCGCCGGGGGGTCGTCCGCCGCACCGGAGGATCGCACCCTCACCGTCTTCGCCGCGGCGTCGCTGACCGAGTCGTTCGGCGAACTGGAGAAGCAGTTCGAGACCGGCAACCCGGGCGTGGACGTCGTCCTCAACTACGGCGGCTCGTCCGATCTCGCGCAGCAGATCGTGAACGGTGCGCCTGTCGACGTGTTCGCTTCGGCGAGCGACTCCACGATGAAGGCGGTGTCCGATGCCGGACTCGTCGACGGCACGCCCGCCGTCCTCGCCAAGAACGTCCTGCAGATCGCCACCGTGCCGGGCAACCCGAAGGGGATCGCGTCCTTCGCCGACCTCGCAAAGCCCGGCCTCAAGGTCGTCGTCTGCGCACCGCAGGTGCCTTGCGGCGCGGCCGCGGGGAAGATCGAGACGGCGACCGGCGTGACCCTGCGTCCGGTGAGCGAGGAGCCTGACGTGAAGTCGGTGCTCGGCAAGGTCACGAGCGGCGACGCCGACGCGGGCCTCGTCTACGTCACCGACGTGGCGTCGGCAGGCGACAAGGTGCAGGGCGTCGGCTTCGCGGAGGCAGCGCAGGCCCCCACCACCTACCCCATCGCCGTCATCACGGATGCGCCGCAGACCGAGCTGGCCCGGTCCTTCGTGAACATGGTGACGGGCGAGCCGGGCCAGAAGGTGCTGGGGGCGGCCGGTTTCGGGGCGCCGTGACCGAAGCGCCCAGAGACGCCTCTGCCCGGAGGTCGGACGAGCACGAGACCGGCGTGGGGCTGCCCCGCCTGCTCTGGGTGCCCGCCACGCTCGCCTTCGCGCTGATCGCGCTGCCCGTGCTCGGACTCGTCCTTCGGGCCGACTGGCCGCGCGTCCCTGCGCTGCTGCTCAGTGAGGCGGCGCTCGACGCGTTGCGACTCTCGCTGCTGACGGCGGGGATCTCGACGGCCCTGTGCATCGTCCTCGGTGGGCCGCTCGCGGTGGTGCTGGCCCGGGGCAGGCTGCGCGGGCTGCGACTGCTCCGTTCGGTGGTGCTGCTGCCGCTGGTGCTCCCGCCGGTCGTAGGCGGACTGGCGTTGCTGTTCCTGCTGGGGCGCACCGGGCTGCTCGGCCGTGGGCTGGACGTCGCGTTCGGCGTGACGATCCCGTTCACCACCGCTGCGGTGGTGCTGGCGCAGACGTTCGTCGCGCTGCCGTTCCTCGTGGTCAGCTTGGAGGGGTCGCTGCGGACTGCCGGGCGGCGTTACGAAGCTGTGGCGGCGACGCTGGGCGCATCGCCGGGCCTCGCCTTCCGGCGTGTCACGGTGCCGCTCGTGCTGCCTGGCCTCGCGTCGGGCACGGTACTGGCGTTCGCGCGCTGCCTGGGCGAGTTCGGCGCGACGATTGCGTTCGCCGGCAGCCTGCAGGGCACGACGCGCACGCTGCCGCTTCTGGTCTACCTGGAGCGGGAGACCGACGTGGACGCCGCAGTGGCGCTGTCGCTGCTGCTGGTGGTGGTGGCCGTCGCGGTGATCGCGGTGGCGCGGCCGCGCACCATCGAGGTCGAGCGGTGAGTCGCCTCGATGCGCGCGTGGTGGTGCGGCGGGCGGCGTTCAGCCTCGACGTGGCGCTGTCGGCGGAACCGGGCGAGGTACTGGCCGTGCTCGGGCCGAACGGGGCGGGCAAGTCCACTCTGCTCGGGGTGTTGGCCGGGCTGCTGCGACCGGACGCCGGGCACGTCCGTGTCGGAGACGTGACGGTGGCCGACCCCGGATCCGGCGTGCACGTGGCACCGCATCAGCGCGGCGTGGGGTTGCTGGCGCAGCAGGCCCTGCTCTTCCCGCACCTGTCGGCCGTCGGGAACGTCGCTTTCGGCCCGCGGGCGCACGGCGTGCCGCGCCGGGAGGCGGAGCGGCGGGCCCGCGAGCTACTGGCCGCCGTCGACGCGACGGAGCTGGCCGACCGGCGGCCGGCCGGCATGTCCGGGGGCCAGCAGCAACGGGTGGCCCTCGCTCGTGCGCTGGCGCCGGGCCCCGGGCTCCTGCTGCTCGACGAGCCGTTGGCGGCGCTGGACGTCGACGCGACCCCGGCCATGCGCTCGCTGCTGCGCCGCGTGATCCGCGACGCGAAACAGACCGCCCTGCTGGTCACCCACTCGGCGCTCGATGCGCTCGTGCTGGCCGATCGGGTCGTGGTGCTGACCGGGGGCCGGGTGGTGGAGCAGGGCTCCACGCGAGACGTGCTCGGTCGACCGCGCAGCCCGTTCACTGCGCGGATCGCCGGGCTGGACCTCGTGCCGGGCACGGCATGCCCCGAAGGACTGCGGACGGCGGACGGGACGGTCGTGTCGGGACTTCGCGGCGGCGAGGCCCTCGGTCCTGCCGACGGTGAGCCCGCGGTCGCCGTGTTCCCTCCCGCGGCGGTCGCGGTCTTCGCCGACCGGCCCCGCGGCAGTCCGCGCAACGTGCTGCACGTGCGGCTGGCGGCGATCGAACCGCACGGCGACGTGGTACGGCTGCGGGCCGGGGCCGTGCCGGGAGGACCCGGGTGGGTGGACGGACTCGCTGCCGACGTGACGCCGGCCGCGGTGGCCGATCTCGCTGCCGAGCCCGGGGCGGAGCTGTGGTTCGCGGTCAAGGCCACGGAGGTCGGGATCCACGCCGCGAGCAGGTGATGTTTCGCTAGGCCCTTCTGGACGGGGGGTCGGTTACAACCCCACGTACCTCAGCCCCACGTACCTCAGATGTCACTTCTGCCCCAATCGTGTCTCTGTCCCCACTGGTTTCGGGGCCGTACCGTCGCTGCACGTGACACGCCTGCTCCTGCGGATCGCTCCGGCGGTGGCAGCCCTCCTGCTCCTCGTTGCCCTCGGGGCTCCGGCGACGGCCGCGGCGCAGGACGAGCTGTCCAAGCGGACCCCTTACGTGGTGCACACCCGCACGAGCGCCGAGGCGGGGGCGGCAGCCGATGTGCTCGAGGTACGACCGACGGTCACGTTCGACCACGTGTTCGCGGGATTCGCCGCGAGCCTCACCCGGGCTCAGGTCGACCGGCTGCACGGGCTGGCCGGCGTGCTCGCGGTTGAGGAGGACCGGCGGCTCAACGCGCTCGAACCGCGCGCCGTCCGGGACCGGCGCCTGGTCGAGGGCACCCAGCTCGACCCGCGCAACTGGGGCCTCGACCGCATCGACCAGCGCGCCCTCCCGCTCGACGGTAGCTACACGACGCGGGCGACGGGGGCAGGGGTGACCATCTACGTGCTGGACACCGGCATCGACACGACGCACCCCCAGTTCGGCGGCAGGGCGAGCGCCGGGGCGAACACGGTCGACGACGTGGCCGGTGACTGCGACGGTCACGGCACGGTGGTGGCGGGTATCGCCGCCTCCCGGGACTACGGCGTGGCCAAGGAGGCCCAGCTCCGGTCGGTCAAGGTGCTCGACTGCAGTGGTGGCGGCACCCTGTCGTCGCTGCTCGCAGGCATCGACTACGTGGCGCGCAACCAGCAGGGCCCGTCCATCGCGGTGATGTCATGGAGCTACGGGCCGTCGGACGTGCTGACGTCGGCGGTGACACAGCTCGTGAACAGGGGCGTCTTCGTGGCCTCGTCCGCGGGCAACACCGGGTCGAACGACTGCACCGCCGCGCCACGCGCCGCGAGCGGCGTCATGGTCGTGGCGAACTCGACGATCGACGACCACCGGGCGGAGAGCTCGTCCACCGGCAGCTGCGTGGACCTCTATGCGCCAGGAACGTCCATCGTCTCGACCGTTCCCGGCGGCACAGCTTCCTACACGGGCTCCTCGATGGCCGCGCCGCACGCGGCGGGAGTGGCGGCGCTGTACAAGCAGACGTTCGGCGACGCGCCCAGCCGCACCGTGGAGCAGTGGATCGTGGGTCACGCGACGCAGCACGTCATCGCGGGCGGTGGCGTGGGTGGCACGCCGAATCTCCTGCTCTGCACGGGCGGCCTGTGATGTGCAGGCGCTGTGCCTGCTCAGTACTTGCTCATGACGTGCTTGATCCGCGTGTAGTCCTCCAGCGAGTAGCCCGACAGGTCCTTGCCGTAGCCGGACTCCTTGAACCCACCGTGCGGCATCTCCGCCACCAACGGGATGTGGCAGTTGACCCAGACGCAGCCGAAGTCCAGGGCGCGCGACAGGCGGATGGTCCTGGAGTGGTCGCGAGTCCAGACGCTCGACGCGAGGCCGTAGGGCGTGCCGTTGGCGTAGGCGACGGCCTCGTCCTCGTCGGTGAACGTCTGCACGGTGATCACCGGTCCGAAGACCTCGGTCTGCACGATCTCGTCGTCCTGGGCGAGCCCGGCCACCACGGTGGGCGGGTAGAACCAGCCGGGGCCGTCCGCCGGGGCGCCCCCGGTGAGCACCCGTGCGTGCGACGGCACGCGGTCGACCAGGCCCGACACCTTCGCGAGCTGGTCGGGGTTGTTGAGCGGGGGGATGAAGAGGTCCTCCGCTCCGGGCTGTTCGTCACGGGAGAGGAGGACACCGCCGGCCTCGGCGGCCAGCGCCTCCGCCAATGCGTCGGCCACGTCGGCGTGGGCGATGACGCGGGTGGCGGCCGTGCAGTCCTGGCCGGCGTTGAAGAACCCGGCGACCGCGATGTCGGCGGCGGCCGCTGCCACGTCGGCGTCGTCGAACACGATCACCGGCGCGTTGCCGCCGAGCTCGAGGTGCACGCGGGTGACGCGGGACGCCGCGGCGGCGGCCACCGACTTCCCGGCCGGGATGCTGCCGGTGATCGCCAGCATCGCCGGGATCGGGTTCTCGCTCATCGCGACGCCGGTGGACCGGTCGCCGCACACGATGTTGAGCACGCCGGGCGGCAGCACGTCGGCGAACAGCTCACCGAGCCGCACGGTGCTGGCCGGCGTGGTGTCCGACGGCTTGAGCACCATGGTGTTCCCCGCCGCGAGCGCGGGGCCGATCTTCCAGATCGCCATCATCATGGGGTAGTTCCACGGCGTGATGGAGCCGATCACCCCGAGGGGCTCGCGCCGGATCGACGAGGAGTGGCCGGCCATGTACTCGCCCGTCGCGCGGCCCTCGAGCTGGCGGGCGGCGCCGGCGAAGAATCGGAGCTGGTCGGCCATCGGGCCGATCTCCTCCGACAGCGTCAGCCCGGTCGGCTTGCCGGTGTCGCGCGCCTCGATCTCCACGAGCTCCTCGCCGTGGGCCTCGAGGATGTCGGCCATCGCGAGCAGCGCGGTCATCCGCTCGCCCGGCGTGGTGTCACGCCAGCCCTCGTCGAACGCGCGCCGCGCACTCCGATACGCCACATCGACGTCGATGGGCCCGGAGAGCGGTGCGGTGGCGTACACCTCGCCCGTCTTCGGGTCGGAGATGTCGAGGGTGCGTCCGTCGGCCGCGGGCGTTGGCTTGCCGTCGACGATGTTGTGGAACGTCTGCATGACGGGCCCCTCTCGCTTCGTGGTGTTCATCTGGTGGCGGCGCTTCACTTGGTGGCTGCTCCGGCGGAGTCACCGGACAGCCGGTTGGCCAGGTAGACCGGGAGTACCGAGATCACGACCAGCACCGCGGCCGCGACGTTGACCACGGGGGACTGGTTGGGGCGGAACAGGTTCTGGAAGATCCATAGCGGCAGCGTCTGCAGGCCGGGCCCCGCGGTGAAGGTGGTCACGATGATCTCGTCGAAGGACAGGGCGAACGCCAGCAGCGCACCGGCCACCAGGGCACCGCGCAGCGCCGGGAACGTGACCAGCCACCACGTCGTCCACGGGGTGGCGCCGAGGTCCGTCGACGCCTCCTCCACCGTGCCCGACATCCGGCGTAGCCGCGCCGACGCGTTGTTCACGACGATGACGATGCAGAACGTGGCGTGCCCTGCCACCAGGGTGAAGAACGTGAGGCCGCCCAGAGCCTGGGTGAACAGCGTGTTGAGCGCGATGCCGGTGACGATGCCGGGCAGCGCGATCGGCAGCAGCACCAGCAGTGAGACCGCTTCCTGCCCGAAGAACGTGTAACGGGTGAGGGCCATCGAGGCGAGGGTGCCGATCACGACGGCGATCAGCGTGGCCAGCAACGCCACCTCCACCGACGTGACGACAGCGGCACGCAGGCCCTCGTTCGTGGCGGCAACCTGCCACCACTGCAGGGTGAGGCTCGGTGGCGGCCAGGTGAACGTCGCGCTCGAGCTGAAGGAGTTGACCAGCACCAGCAGCAGCGGCACGTAGACGAAGGTCAGGACGCCGATGGCGGCGGCACGGAGCAACCAGCGGGCCGGGGTCGAGAGGATCATGGTGGCCTCTACAGCCGGGAGAGGGCGCCGGTGCGCCGGATCGTGATCAGGTACGCCGCCATGACGAGCAGCGGCAGCAGTGCGACAGCGGCGGCGAACGGCAGGTCGGTGGAGAAGTTTGCGTACACGAGGTTGCCGAGCATCTGCTTGGTCCCGCCCACGAGCTGCACAGTGATGTAGTCACCTATCGACAGGGAGAACGTGAACACCGAGCCTGCCGCGATCGCCGGAGCGAGCATGGGCATGACCACGCTGCGGAACGCCTGCCACGGTCGGGCGCCGAGGTCGGCGGCGGCTTCCAGGTACGAGCCGCGCATCGAGCTGATTCCGGCGTACACCGGGAGCACCATGTACGGCAGCCAGAGGTAGGTCAACGTCAGGACGACGGCGAACCAGCCGTATCCGGGGCTCGCCCCGCCGAGCAGCCCGCCTTCTGGCGCCAGCAGAATGCGCCAGGCGTACACCTTCACGAGGTAGGACGCCCAGAGCGGCGTCAGCACCAGCGCCAGCAGAATCGGGCGCGAGCGTTCCCGGGCCACCAGCGCCATGTACGTCGCCAGCGGCAGGGCGAGCAGCACGCACAGCGCTGTCACCCCCGCTGCGGCCCCCACCGTGCGGGCCGCTGTCAGCAGGTACGCGGGCGTCGTCAGGACGTCGACGACGTTCTTGGCGGAGAACCCGTAGGTGATCCGGCCGGTGAAGCTGTTGGTGTCGAAGAACGCGGTCGCCAGCAGCAGGGCCAGCGGGACCAGGTAGAACAGGCCCAGCCAGACCAGTGCGGGGGTCAGCAGTCCGGTGAGCCGCAGCGCCGGCCGGCGGTGCAGCAATGCCTGCACCCTGCGGCCCGGGGTGAGGGTCGTGTCGACGGACACTGGCCTCCTTTCTCTCTCCTGTCACCTGAGGAAGCGACAGGGCGCGGCCCGAGGGGGGGTCGGCCGCGCCCGGCCGCAACTCATGGCTAGCTGCTGCGCAGCTTGCTCCAGGCCTTGACCCAGTCGTCGTAGCCGATGCACTCCACGTTCCTGCGGCCGTCGATGCACTGCTCGATCGGGGTCGTCCAGTAGTAGACGTTGTCCCAGAAGCCCGTGTCCTCTGCGTGGTACTGCGCGCAGTGGTCGGGGTTCTTCGTCAGCGCGCAGGACTTGGGGTTGGCGGGCGCCTCACCGAAGTACTCCGCGACCTGTGCGTTCGCCTCGGGCGAGACGATGTGGTTGAGCCACTGGTACGCGCAGTTGATGTGGGGGGTGTTCTTCTTGATCATCCACGTGTCCGACCAGCCGGTCGCACCCTCGACGGGCTTCGTGGTGCCCACCGAGGTGGCGCCGGTGTTCGCCAGGTTCGCGGTGAGCTGCCAGCCCTGCGCCTCCATCAGCGAGCCCGAGGCGAGGCCCTGACCCTGCTTGACCACGTCGCCCCAGTACTCCCCGGCCATCGCCTTCTGCTGCTGCAGCAGCGCGATCGCGGCGTCGAACTGGGTCTGGTCGAGTGCGTAGGGGTTGGTGATCCCCAGCTCCGGCCGCTTCGCCATCAGGTAGACGGCGGCGTCGGCGATGTAGATCGCGTCGTCGTATGGGCTGATCTTGCCCGCCGCCGGAGAGCCGGTCTCCCACATGTCCGACCAGGAGGTGGGCGGGGTGGGGTGCGTAGCCAGGTTGTAGAGCAGCAGGTTCGCCCCACGGCCGTGCGGGATGCCGTAGCTCTTCCCGCCGACGGTGTTCCAGGGCTTGTTCTTCAGGTCGGGCAGGATGTCGGCGTAGTTGGGCACCAGATCGGTGTTGACCGGCTGCACGCGGTCGCCGTAGACGAGCCGCAGCGAGGCGTCGCCGGACGCCGAGATCACGTCGTACTCGCCGGTGGAGAACAGCTGAACGGCCTCGGCCGACGTGGGGAACGTCTTGACCGTCACCTGGCAGCCGGTGGCCTGCTCGAAGGGGGTGACCCAGTCGACGGCGCGGTCGGTGGACCCGTCCTCGGCGTAACCCGGCCAGGCCAGCACCGACAGTGCCCCCTCGCCCTGGCCCACGGGACCGGCGTAGGCGGTGGCCTCCGGCGGGGAGTCGTCCAGGACCGGAGCCGCAACGCCACCGCCGCCGCACGCGGCGAGTGCCAGCCCGATGGCCCCGACCAGCGCCACGGAGCGCACCGCTGTCTGACATCTCATATGGATTTCTCTCTCCTGCTCTCTCAGAAGCGCGGTCGGGCGACGGCGCCACTCGATCCTCCCGGCGGGCACAGGCCCTCCTAGATGGCTCACATGAGGTGGATCTCGTGCTCCGGCCGCCACGAGAGCCGGACGTCCTGTCCGCGCGCGAGCGTCGGCAGGTCGTTGCCGCCCCCGTTGAGCAGCAGTGCCGACAGCACGCCGCCGGCCTCGAGGGCGACGACGCAGCGCGTGGTGGCCCCGGTGTAGACGAGCTCCTCGACGACACCGACCGCGGTCGTCCATCCCGCCGGAGCTGTGTGGTCAGCGGCCGTGACGGTGATCTTCTCCGGCCGGATGCTCCAGCTGCCGTCGCGACCGAGCACGGCGCGAGCGTCCGCCCCCGCCAGCACGTTCGACGTGCCGACGAACCCGGCGACGAACGCCGACGCGGGCCGCTCGTAGACCTCCTGCGCCGACCCGGCCTGCTCCACCCGGCCCTCCGAGAAGACGATGGTGCGGTCGGCCAAGGTGAGGGCCTCGTCCTGGTCGTGGGTGACGAACACGAACGTGATCCCCGACGTCCGCTGGATCTCCTTGAGCTCGATCTGCATCTGCTCGCGCAGCTTGAGGTCGAGTGCGCCGAGCGGTTCGTCGAGCAGGAGCACCGCAGGCCGGTTCACCAGCGCACGGGCGAGGGCGACGCGCTGACGTTGGCCGCCCGAGAGCGCGGCCGGGCTCCGGTCGCCCAGCGCTTCCAGCCGCACGGTGGCCAGCGCGGCGAGTGCACGCTCCCGCCGTTCGGCGCGTGGAACCTTCGCGATCCGTAGGGGGTACTCGACGTTGCGCAGCACCGACAGGTGCGGGAACAGTGCGTAGTCCTGGAAGACGGTGTGCACGTCGCGGTCGAACGGCGGCGCGGCCGTGACGTCACGACTGCGCAGCAGCACCGTGCCCGCGGTCGGCTGCTCGAATCCCGCGATGAGCCGCAGCACCGTGGTCTTTCCCGAGCCCGACGGGCCCAGGAGCGTGACGAACTCGCCCTCGGCGATATCGAGGTCGAGGTCATGGACGGCGACAATGCCGCCGGGGAACTCCTTGCGCACGCCCCGCAGAGAGATCGCCGGAGTCTCGCCGGCTTGCTGTGGCGGTGTGACCGGGACGGAACGAGCTACTGACGGCACGCACCCCTCCGTGGGACATTCGCGGGTAACCTATGAGTTCATATGTATTAAGTCAAATGCTGTGCCGATCTGCCCCCTCCACGGGCGGGAGGAGATGGACAGGCGTGCAGCGACAGGACCGCACTGACAGCGGAAGGTAAAGCTGGGGTCTTCGCCCCCCTCGAGGTCAGTAAGCGAGCCGACACGATCGTGTGGCGGCTGTCGGAGGGTAGCCGGTCCTCTCGTCGCCGACGAGCACCCGGGCGATGATCGGGATAGCGGGCCGACCGGCCCCGCCCGCGGCCCGGACCGGAGTCGCGCCCGTGGCTCGTCCCGGCCGGGGAGCACGGGGTGGCCGTCGCCGAACCACACCGTCACCCGCGACCCCAACGGTCACGTACCGGACAAATCTCCCCGGCGCTTGCTTACCTGACCCCAATGCACTTCATATTCGGCAAACGACGCCAGGAGATCCGATCGCCGCGTGGACGAGAATGCCGCGATGTGAGAATCGTGGAGCGGTCGACGCCCTCGATGTTCTCGGTTCTCCCGGATCCGCTCCGGAAGTTCTCGACGCGGCACGTCCGCGTTCATCCGGACATCCCCTCATCGGCAATCTGATCGTGCATCCGAGGGGGTGCTCACACGGACGCGCGGGCGGCCCGCCCGTGCGGCTACGGCGTCAGCTCGGCGAAGCCCGTGTACGGCACCAGCGCCTCGGGGATACGAACCGACCCGTCTGCCTGCTGACCCTGCTCCAGGATCGCGACGAGGGTGCGGCCGACCGGCAGGCCCGAGCCGTTGAGCGTGGCGGCAAAACCGCGCCTGCCATCCTTGGCCTTCGTGCGGATACCGGCCCGGCGCGCCTGGAACGTGCCGAAGTTCGACACCGAAGAGATCTCGCGGTACTTCTGCTGCCCCGGCAGCCATACCTCGATGTCGTAGGTGAACTCTGCCGAGAACCCGATGTCGCCCGCTGCCAGCTTGACCACGCGGTAGGCCAGCCCGAGCCCCTGCATCGCCGCCTCGGCGTGCGAGAGCAGCACCTCGAGCTCGTCGCGGGAGTGCTCGGCCTCGACGACCCGCACGAGCTCGACCTTCGAGAACTCGTGCAGCCGGATCAACCCGCGCGTGTCGCGGCCGTAGGAGCCGGCCTCCGAGCGGAAGCACGGGGTGTGTGCGGTGTAGGCCAGCGGGAGGTCCTCGACGGCGAGCGTCTCCTTGGCGTGCAGGTTGGTGAGTGGCACCTCGGCGGTGGGGATGAGGTAAAGCTCGCGGTCGGCCACGCCGGTCTTGAACAGGTCCTGCTCGAACTTCGGCAGCTGGCCGGTTCCCGTCATCGTGGCGCGATTGACGAGGGTGGGCACCGACCACTCGAGGTACCCGTGTCGCTCCGTGTGCAGGTCGAGCAGGTAGCGGGCGATCGCCCGCTCGAGCGCGGCACCCTTTCCCCGCAGCACAGCGAACCGGGGACCGGCGAGCTTCGTGGCGCGCGGCAGGTCGAGGATGCCCAGCTTCTCGCCGAGGTCGACGTGGTCGAGCGGGGGAAAGTCCAGCTGCCGCGGCTCACCCCAGGCGCGGACCTGTACCGCGTCCTCGTCGGAGGCGCCGTCGGGCAGGTCGTCACTGGGCAGGTTGGGCACGCTGAGCAGGAAGTCCTGCAGCTCCGCCTCGAGCTCCCGGTGCTCCTCCTCAGCGGCGGCGACGATGCCCTTGAGCTCGCGGGCGCGGGCGACGAGCGCATCACGCTCCTGAGGGTCTCCCTCCCGCCCGGCGCCCTTCACCGCGGTGGCGACCCGCTTGGACTCGGCCCGTGCCTCGTCCCCGCGCTGGATGGCCGAGTTGCGCCCGGCCAGCAATTTCTCCAGAGACGCGACGTCCAGCGTGAAGCCACGCCGGGCGAGCTTGCGGACGGCGTCGGTGGCGGGATCGAGCAGGACGCGGGGGTCGTGCATCACACGAGGGTATCGCCGGGCGCGACCGGGATTCCGCGCCGCCTCCCCTTCCGGAGGTGGCGGGCGTGGCACTGATCGTCGCAGGATGTGCGCTGTGCCACAGAGATGAGGCATCTGACGCAGACGAAAGGCCGTGCCGTGTCCGCTGCTGCCCCCGCCGTCCCCTCCTACGCGTCCGGCACGTCCGACGTGCCGCTGCTCGGCGACACCATCGGCGACAACCTCGACCGAACGGCGTCCGGCCAGCCCGACGCGGAGGCGCTGGTGGAGGTGCCGACCGGCCGCCGGTGGACCTACGCGGAGCTACGGGACGACGTCGACGTCATCGCGATGGGCCTGCTCTCCGCAGGCATGGCGAAGGGCGACCGCCTCGGCATCTGGGCGCCCAACGTCGCCGAGTGGACGCTCGTGCAGTACGCCACGGCGAAGATCGGCGTCGTCCTCGTCAACATCAACCCCGCCTATCGCACGCACGAGCTGGAGTTCGTGCTGAACCAGGCCGGGATCTCGGTGTTGGTGGCAGCCACCAGCTTCAAGACCTCCGACTACGGCGCGATGATCTCCGAGGTGCGCCCGAGCTGCCCCGCCCTGCGCCGGGTGATCCTCATCGGCACTCCGGGCTGGGACGAGCTGGTGGCGGCGGGCCGGGAGGGCGAACGCGCCGAGCTGGCCCGGCGCCAGGCCGAGCTGAGCCCGGACGACCCGATCAACATCCAGTACACGTCGGGCACCACGGGCTTCCCGAAGGGCGCAACGCTCAGCCACCACAACATTCTCAACAACGGCTATTTCGTGGGACGGCTGTGCGGCTACACGTCAGAGGACCGGGTGTGCATCCCCGTGCCCTTCTACCACTGCTTCGGCATGGTCATGGGCAACCTCGGCTGCACCACCAATGGCGCCACCATGGTCATCCCCGGGCAGGGGTTCGACCCGAAGGCCACGCTCAGCGCGGTGGCGCAGGAGCGCTGCACGTCGCTCTACGGCGTGCCGACGATGTTCATCGCCGAGCTCAACGATCCCGACTTCGACAGCTACGACCTGTCTTCGCTGCGTACCGGGATCATGGCAGGCTCGCCGTGCCCTGTGGAGGTGATGAAGCAGGTGGTCGACCGCATGGGGATGACGGAGGTGACGATCTGCTACGGCATGACGGAGACGTCTCCGGTCTCGACGCAGACCCGTGCCGACGACTCGCTGGAACTGCGTGTCTCGACCGTGGGCAGGGTGCACCCGCACGTTGAGGTCAAGATCGTCGACCCGGAGACGGGTCTGACCCTGCCCCGCGGTGAGCCGGGCGAGCTCTGCACCCGTGGCTACTCCGTCATGCTCGGCTACTGGGACGAGCCGGAGAAGACCGCCGAAGCCATCGACCGCGCCCGCTGGATGCACACCGGCGACATGGCCGTGATGAGCTCCGACGGCTACGTCAACATCACCGGACGCATCAAGGACATGGTCATCCGCGGCGGGGAGAACGTCTACCCGCGGGAGATCGAAGAGTTCCTCTACACCCATCCCGACGTGCTGGACGCGCAGGTCGTCGGTGTTCCCGACGCCAAGTACGGCGAGGAGCTCTGCGCCTGGGTGACGCTGCGCGACGGCGCGCCCGAGCTCACCGCCGAGGCGGTGAAGGAGTTCGCGGGCGGCAAGCTGGCGCACTACAAGATCCCGCGGTACGTGGTGGTCGTCGACGGGTTCCCGATGACCGTCACGGGCAAGGTCCGGAAGGTCGAGATGCGCGAGAAGAGCGTGGAGCTGCTCCACCTCCGCGACGCTGCGACGATCCGCAACGCGTAGGACGTCACCCAGGAGCGGCCTGCTGCCGTTCGGACGGCTGCGCGGAGGGGTATCGGCGGTCTAGGGTGGTCGCACGCGTCCCGGTGTCGCTCGACGGGCTCGACCAAGTGACGGCCCATGCATCAGGGGCGCGTTCGTCATGCGGTGCACCGAGGCAGCGCATGGCGCAGGGTCGATCGAGGAACGGGTGAGCAGGGTGCCGACCGGCAGGGTCAAGTGGTACGACTCCGACAAGGGCTTCGGGTTCCTGGCTCAGGACGGCGGCGAGGACGTTTACGTCCGCAAGGCCGCGCTGCCGGCCGGGGTGGAGGCGCTCAAGGCGGGGCAGCGCGTCGAGTTCGGGATGGCGGAGGGCCGTCGCGGGCCGCAGGCGCTGTCGGTTCGGCTGGTCGACACGCCGCCGTCGGTCGTCGAGGCCACCCGACGCCCGGCCGAGGACCTGCACAGCCTCATCGAGGACATGATCCGGCTGCTCGAGACGAAGGTGCAGCCCGACCTACGGCGCGGTCGCTACCCCGACCGACGCGCATCCAAGCTTGCGGCCGAGGTCGTGCGCGCGGTCGCCCGGGACCTCGACGGGTAGCCGGTCTCACCCCTTCGTCGAGAGCACCCAGCTCGCCCGTATCGGGAACTCGATCTCCCCGGTCTCCGCGTTGGCCTGCGGCGGCGGTCCGAACTGCTGCACCTGGGCGCCGACGAGCTGGTCCTCCGGTGCCGGGAGCTCGAGGGTGTAGTCGCTCTGTGCGTTCGGGGCGAACACCGGGCTACGCCCGTCGGTCTGGGCGCCGCCCGCGTCGCGATAGCTGAACACCACCTGCCACGGTGTCGCGGCGATCTCGTGCGGCACCGTCACCTTCAGCGGTGTGCCGACCGGCACGGTGAGCACCACGGGGGCTGCGGGGTCGCCCGTGCAGTCGGTGAGCTTGAGGTCGCAGTACTGGGCGGGCCGTGCTACGACGCTTGCCTGCCCCGCCGCGAACGTCACCTGGGGCGGGGGCTGGCTGCTGCTGCAGGCGGCCACCAGGAGGAGCGCGGCCACCGGTAGCGGGACCAGGCGGCCCAGAGGGAGACGGGCCGACCGGGGTCGGCCAGGCAGGAGTCGGCCCAACAGGAGTCGCCGCGGCACCCGTCCACCCTACGGTCGGCGCGTCAGCGCACGGTGCGGGCCGGTTGCGGCGCTGCCCCCGCATGCACGCGGTGCCCGATGAACGGCAGGAGGCTGCGCCCCCGGCTGACCAGCGCCGTCTGGGCGCCCGCCAGCGTGACAACGGCAGCGACCACCGCGAACCCGATCCAGAACGTGCTGTGCGGAAGCAGCACACCCAGCGCGCCGCCGAACACCCAGGCCAACTGCAGCACCGTCTCAGAGCGGCCGAACGCCGACGCACGCGACTCCTCGGGAAGGTCGCGCTGGATCACGGCGTCCAGACAGACCTTGCCCAGCGCGCTCGCCGAAGCGCCGACCAGGCCGACGAGGGCCGCCGTGGCGATTCCGGGCAGCACGGCGGCGACCACGGCGGAGCCGACTGCGGCCACGATGCACCCCACCACGACGCCGTCGGACCGGCCGGACCTGCGCCGGGAGCCGACGGCGTTGCCGGCGAACGAGCCCACGCCGGCCGCGGCCCCGACGATGCCGATCAGGAGCAGCTGTCGGCTGGGATCGGCCTCCGTCTGACCCTTCACCACGAACGCGACGAACAGTGTGAGGAACCCGGTGAGGATGCGGAGGGCACCGTTGCCCCACAGCGCGACCACGACTCCGCGGCCCATCGGGCTGCGCCTGCCCCGTCTGGTGGTACGCAGCGCGGCCGGCACCTCGCCCGCCGTGGACTCCACCCACCGCGGGATCCGCAGGCACAGCACGGTGCCGACGACGGACAGCGCTGCCGTGTACAGCAGCGCGCCCGGCGAACCGGCCAGCGCGGCGACGCCCGCCGCGATTCCACCGAAGACGGCGCCTGCGGCCAGCCCGAACGCCGTCAGCCGGGAGTTCGTCGTCACGAGGGTGATCGCCGTCGGCAGGACGCGTGGCGTGACCGCCGCTTTGAGCACGGAGAACGACTTGCTGAGCACCAGCGCGCCGAGTGCGGCCGGATACAGCACCCAGGTGTCGTAGTTGAGCGCCATCACCACGGCGAGCACGGCCCGGCCGGCGAACGACACGGCCAGCGCCGCGCGGCGACCCCGCTGCAGCCGGTCGAGCAGTGGCCCGATCACCGGCGCGACCACGGCGAACGGTGCCACCGTGATGGCCAGGTAGAGGGCGACGTTGGCCTTGCTCTCCGCCGTGGCCGCGGCGAAGAACAGGGTGTTGGCCAGCGCGACGGCCACAGCCGCATCAACCGCGTAGGTGGCCATCGTGGCGTAGGTGAGCGCCGTGAGGCCGGAACGGTCGGCGCCGTCGGCCCCGGCGGCGCGCCGGAACGCCCGGATCCCGTTCTGGGTCAGCTGCCGTCCGCGGAAAGCCGCCACGCGCGTGACGGTCAGCTTGCTCGGCATCCGGGGTGTGGGCCGATCGTCCTCACCCACGGTCTCCCCGGGGGCGACCGGCGGCGCCGCCTCCGTCCTGGGCTCCTCGTCAGTGGCGTCCGCGGCGTTCGTGCGCTGGTCGGAGGCGGGCGGCGGCCACGACGGGGGCGGTGTGCGGCGGTGTGCGGCAGGGTCGTAGTCCGGGTCGTCGTGCCAGGGGTAGTGCCGGCGCGGCTCGTACGGTGGCCGCTCTGGCGCGGTGGGGGGGCGCGGTGTCTCGACGTCCACCGGCAGGGTGCGCTGCGGCGGCTCGGTATCGGGGGGCGGTGGCGTGACACTCGTGGCCCGCTCGCCGTCGCCATGGACCCACGTCCGGCGCCCCCCGCGGCGGCCGCGGCGGGGCGGGGTGGACTCGGAGCGGGACACCTGGTCATTCTGGCCCATGTGGGCGCTCTGCGAGGCCTGTCACGCGGGAAGCGGGCCACGATGATCAGATCGGGCGACTCGCGTGCCCGAGCGGGGCGACTCGCGTGCGTGGGAGGGGCGACTCAGGGGCCGAAATCGGGCGACTCGCGGGACTGGGACGGGCGACTCGCGGGTCAGCGGGGGACGAACCTGACGCGGAACGTCGCAGGCCACAACTTTCCGGTGAGCAGGAACTCGCCGTTGCCCACCGCTGCGATGCCGTTCAGGACGTCCGCGTGCGCCCGGCGTCCGGCGTCCAGCAGGCCTGCGGCGTCGACCACTGCCGTGACGCGGCCCGTGGCCGGGTCGATGCGCACGATCCGGTCGGTCTGCCAGACGTTGGCCCAGACCTGCCCGTCCGCGCACTCCAACTCGTTGAGCTCGGTCACCGGTCGGCCGTCGAGGGTGACGGCGATCGAGCCGGTCTCGGCGAACGTGGTGGGGTCCTGGAAGTGCAGCATGTCCGTGCCGTCGCTGCGCACCAGCCTGCTCCCGTCGTGGCACAGCCCCCAGCCCTCGTCCGCGAGAGGCAGCTCGCGGAGCAGCGTGAACGTGGTCCGATCCCACTCCAGCACCACGTCGTCGCGCCACGTGAGCTGCCAGATGCGGTCGCCCACCACCGTGATGCCCTCTCCGAACAACCGGCCCGGCAGTGGGACCGACCGGCGGACGGCTCCACTCACCGGGTCGAGCTCGCGCAGCTGCGAGCGCCCGGCGAGGCCGGTGCCCTCGTAGAGGCCACCGTCGGCGAGCTCGAACCCCTGCGTGAACGCGGTGGGGTCGTGTGGCAGCTCGGCCAGCACCTCCGGTCGGAGCACAGGTGCTCCGGAGGCCAGGTCCGGCACCGGGGACGCTGCGGCGCAGCCCGCCACCACCAGTACCAGGACCCAGACCAGTGCACGCCCGAAGGTCATGGCGGGGAGGGTGGCACAATCCCAGTGGTGAATGTCGTACCGACCCTCGACCCGCCGACCCGGCTCGTGGACGCGGTGGAGCAGGCCCGGTCCGCCGCCGTCGACCAGGCCGCTGCCGACATGGGCGGTCGCGCCGCCCTCGATGCTGTCGGGGAGCACCTCGAGGCCGTCTCCGAGGGTCCTGGTGGCGTCACGCACTACTTCGCTGCCCGGCTGGGGGGATACCGAGGGTGGCGGTGGTCGGTCACGTTGGCCTCCGGAGGCGAGGACACGCCGATCACGGTCAGTGAGGTCGTTCTGCTCCCGGGCCCGGATGCGCTCGTGGCACCGACATGGGTGCCGTGGGGGCAGCGGATCCGGCCGGGCGACCTCGGCGTCGGCGACCTGCTGCCGACCCAGGAGGGCGACGAGCGGCTCGTGCCCGGGTACCTCGCCTCCGACGACCCTGCGGTGGAGGAGGTCGTGCTCGAGGTCGGCCTCGGCAGGCCGAAGGTGCTCTCCCACAGGGGCCGCGAGCTGGCTGCACAGCGCTGGTTCGACGGGACGCACGGACCGGCATCGGACATGGCCCGCGCCGCCCCGGCTCCGTGTGGCACCTGCGCGTTCTTCCTGCCGATCGCCGGTTCGCTCCGTGGCGCCTTCGGCGTGTGCGGCAACGAGTACTCGCCTGCCGACGGAGCGGTCGTGGCCGTCGGTTTCGGCTGCGGGGCCCATTCCGATGTCCAGGTCGAGCCGGTCTCGCCGGTGGCGGTTGCCGAGCTCGTCTACGACGACGGGGTCGACCTGGAGCCGGTCGAGAAGTAGTGACCGCACCCAGCTTCGGCGGAGTGCGCGTCGACATCGATCCGTTCGGCACGGCCGCGCTGCGCGCGGCGGTGGTGGATTCCTGGGCCGGTTCGCCCACCCGCTTCCGAGAGGACGCCAACGCGGAGGAGGACCTGCGCCTCGGCGGCTACGCCGACGCGTGGTTCGTCGAGCTCGCCCAGAACGCCGCCGACGCGGCACGGTCCGCCGGAGGCTCCGGGCGGCTCCGCATCACGGTCGCCGACGGCGAGCTGCGGGTGGCCAACACCGGCTCTCCGCTGGACGCGGCGGGGGTGGCCGCGCTGGCCTCGCTGCGCGCGTCCGCGAAGCGGGACGACCCGGGTTCCGTCGGCCGGTTCGGCGTCGGCTTCGCGGCCGTGCTGGCCGTGTCCGACGCGCCGCGCGTGGTCAGCAGCGACGGCGGGGTCGCGTTCTCCGCAGCCCGCACCGCCGAAGCGGTCGCCGCGCTGCCCGGACCAGCGGCCGAGCTGGCCCGCCGTGACGAGCCGCCCGTTCTGCGGCTGGTGTGGGCAGTCGACGAGCGGCCGCCCGACGGGTTCGACACCGAGGTGCGGCTGCCGCTGCGTCCCGGCCTGGATGTGCACGCGCTGCTCGCGCAGGCCCGCGACACCGCGCCCGACCTACTGCTCGCGCTGCCCGACCTCGGGGAGATCGCGATCGAGGACGACGTCCTGCTCCGGGTCGACGGTCCGCTCCCCGGTGAGGTGACGATCGGGACCCGGCGCTGGCTGCTCGCCCGGCGTACGGGCACGCTCGACGCCGACGACGCGCGATCGCAGGCCACCGAGCAGCGGTCGCGCCGTGACTGGTCGGCCTGCTGGGCGCTGCCGCTCACCGCCGACGGCCTCCCCGACCCCCTCTCCGGCGACGTCCTGCATGCGCCGACGGCGGCTGTCGAGCGGCTCGCGCTGCCTGCCCGCCTGATCGCCACGGTGCCGTTGGAGCCCGATCGCCGCCGCGTGCGCCCCGGCCCGGCCACCGACCGGGTGCTGGCCGGCGCGGCGCAGACCTACCTCGACCTCGTTCGGGCGGTCCCGCCCGTGCAGCGGCTCGCACTCGTGCCCGAGCCGGGGTTCCCGCGTTCGGAGCTGGACGGGCGGCTGCGTGATCTGCTGCTCGACGCTCTGCGCACCGCTGCCTGGCTGCCCGGCGTCACCGGCGCGGAGCTCGTACCGGGCCGTACGGAGTGGCTGGACCTGCCCGGCGTGGACCAGTCGGACGCACCGCTGCCCGCACTGCTCGCCGAGGCCGGGTTCGACCGGCTGCTGGCACCGGCGTCGATGTCCGTTTCACCCCGCGCGGTTCGGGCGCCGACGGCCCTGGCCGAGCTGGGCGTGCACCGGCTGACCGCGGCGGAGCTGGTCACCCGGCTGTTCGGCGTCGAGCGGCCGCCGCAGTGGTGGCGGGCGCTCTACGCGGAGCTGGCCCCCATCGCCGAGACGGTCCCCGGCCTGGTCGACGAGCTGCGGGCGCTCCCCGTCCCGCTGGCCGACGGCAGGGTGGCCGCGGGCCCGGCGACCGTGCTCCTGCCGCCGGTGGACGGCGCCGAGGCCGGAGCCGTCGAGCACATTGCTGCGCTCGCCCTGCCCGGCCTGCACGTGGCCCACCCGGCGGCGGTGCACCCGCTGCTCACCCGGCTCGGCGCCGCCGTCGCCGACCCGGCCGGCCTGCTCGAGCACCCCGCGCTGGCCGAGGCCGTGGAACGGTCCGTGGACGACGCGGAGGCCGGGATGGACACCCGCCCACTCGCCGAGGCGGTGCTGGGGCTGGTCGCCGAGCTCGGCAGCGCGCCGGATGGCCTCGCTGCGCTGGCGCTGCCCGATCGCGACGGCCGCCCGGCCCGGGCCGACGAGCTGATGCTGCCTGATGCCGCGCTGCGTCCCCTGCTCGCTGCGGACGTCCCGCTCGACGTCCTTCACGAGGGATTCGCGGTGCGTGTGCCGCGAACGGCGCTCACGGCGGTCGGTGTGGTGGACGGTTTCGCGGTGCTCGTCGACGAGGATCCGGTGGCCCCCGACCACGATCTCGACGACGAGGAGCGCTGGTGGGACTCGCTCGACACCCCGCCGCCGCGGCTCGTCGCCGTCCGGGACCTCGACCTCGTCGCAGAGGGCGCGTGGCCCGCCGCGCTCACCCTGCTCGCTGCCGAACGCGAGACCCGGGCCGCGCTCACGGCTCCCGGCTCGTACACCTCCTGGTGGCTGGCCCGCCACGCCCGGCTCGGCGGCCGCCGACCCGGCCACTGGCGCCTCCCTACAGCGCACGGTCTGGCGGCGCTCTACGACCCGCCACCGCGCGGGTGCGGTGACAGCGACGATGCCGGCGGCGGGGTTGTCGACGAGGCTGTCCTCGCCGCGATCGGGGTGCGGGCGGACCTCGCGATCTCCGACGCCTCCGTGGCCGCCGACCTGATGGCCCGGCTGGCCGACCCTGCCAGGCACCCCGACGTCGCACTCGTGGCCGAAGCGCACGCGGCGCTGGCCGAGGCGGTCGCCGTCGATCGGGTGCACCCGGCGGATCTCGACATGCCGGAGCAGGTGAGGGCACTCGACGGCACCGTCGCCGAGGTCGACGTGGCGATGGTGCTCGATGCGCCGTGGCTGGCGGCGGTGCTCCCGGCTGGCGAGCTGGTGACGGGT
>JAODNO010000031.1 GCA_025465235.1 Pseudonocardia sp. | reverse complement strand
AGCCTCCCGCTCGACCGCCGCTTTCAGCCGCTGCTGGTAGGTCTTGAACCGGCGCGGCGCCCGGCCCAGCGACTCCCCCGTTTCCGGGTGCTGCAGCCGGCCGAACACCGCCCGCACCGCCTCCTCCCCCGCCGGCCGCGACCGATCCACCCCCACCATGGCCAGGCCGGAACCCATCCAGCGACCCGGGGCTTCCCCCGACCGCACCGCCGCACCCAGGTACCCGGCCGCGTCACCGACGGCCCTACCCCCACCGCCACCACCTTGCCCCACGCTTACGCCCGCACCGTCGTGCTCGGCCACCGCACCGCGCTCACCACCCGCCGACCGGTCGTGCCCGTGGTCGTGCTCGGTGCAGCCGCTGCCCCGGATCAGGTAATCCACCGCCCCGGCGGATACGGCGGTGACCCGGAGCATGAATGCCACCGCACCAAGATCATTCTAATGCATAGATGTACGGGCGGATTGTCGAGAGGGCATTCTTGGCGTTGCTGGTCGTCGTGTCATTGTTCTCTCGGATGATTTGGTGGCGAGCTGGATTGGCGAGATCTGATAGCTAGTGAGTGTGGAAGGAGTGGGCGGCGGCAAGCAGGGTCGAGTTGGGGAACCTCGCCGCGACCCTGCTGACCCGGAGCTGTGCCCGCAACCTCCCGTGAGGGCCCGAACCGGTGCGCGGACTGCTCGGCCCGCGAGCTGACCGGCCACACCATCGACGCGGCCCGCCAGGCCCAGGCGCTGCTGCACGGCCGGCGGCCGCTGACCGGGTCACCGCGCCCGCCGCCCACAATGGCCTCGCCGGCGACGACCCGGCCCCCGCCCTGCATGCCACCGCGCAGCCGCTGACTGCAGCCGACCGAGCTCGATCCCGCTGCGATGATCGCCAAACCGCACGGAGCCCTCGCGGTCGAGCAGGTCCTGCCCATGGCGCTGGGTCGAGCCCGTCATTCAGGCCTGGACCGTGCCGTCGCGACCCAACTATCCCCGCACCTGAAGACGAGGCCGTCGCCACGCTGCTGCTCGGCATACAGCAGCTCGGCGACCAGCTCGCCGCGGCCGACATGCTGCACGACCCATTGCGGAACGCCACAACCCTCGTCTGCGACCCGGCTCCTCCGTTCGGACCCTTACCCCACCCGCTCGATTAGCTATAGTGACGAGGGTAGTTTCTATCACGTCAGGGACGGAGGGAGTGTGCTGTGCGAGCGCCCGATGTGCGGGATATACGTCGCGGGCCCGCACCCCAGTTCGGCATGGACATAGTGGAGGCGTGGCGGGCGGTCTGTTGCCTGCACGGCGACGATGTCGCCGAACCAGGCGGCCTGGACGCCGAGGGCACCGCAGACGCGGGTGCCGGGCCCACGGGCGGTGATGGTGTCACCGATTACCCCGTGCCGGGGGAAGCAGCCATGTCAGGCTCGGTGACGGGAGGTGACAGGCGGTGAGAGGCGCAGCCCGCCTGCGGGATCGGCAGGTTCTTGCTGCGCAGATCGCGGCGCTGAGTGTGGACGTCGCCCGTAGCCGCGACCGGGAGGATGTGTCGACCGACTTTCAGCGCGGCGCGCTGGATGCGCTGTTGTGGATCACCGACGGCGGTCCGGCACCGTTGACCGGGGTGCTGGCGGTGTTGCCGGTTCCGCTGGAGATGATCGTGGGTGAGTTGGCCGCCGCGGAGGACATCATCTACGGCCGGCCGTCTCGGCATCGGAACCACGCCCTCGGGGTGGAGCACGCCCTGATGTGGACCCAGTTCGCCAACGCCACCCCACCGGTGCCGCAGCCACCACCGTCAGCGGGGCCTGCCGGGCGCCTGTCGACGCCGAACAGCCGGCAGGGGCGCCCGCGATGACCGGGACAGGGATGACCGAGACAGGACGACCGGGCCGCGGTCCGCCGCGTGCGCGCTCGGGGCCGGCCCGACCACCCGCCGAGCCCGGGTACGGCGCTACCAGGCCGCCACCAAGCCGGACGGATCGGGCGGCGACCCAAGAAGGGGGCTCGACAACTCCACTCGATCTAGCTTGGCCACTTGACATGATCTGCGTCGGCGAGAGTACACTTTCAGTAGCAAGGACGTGCGACGCCATAGGGACGGCGACCGGTCGAGACGAGCGGAGGGTGATCATCAGGACAGCCCCCGAACATCTGGATCATCAGTGAAGTCATCCTCAGCGGGGTCCGGCCGTCAGGCCGGGCCCCGCCTCACATCGTTCGGCGCATGGCGGGCAGGGGTCGGTTATGCAGCCCAGATGACAGCGGCTGGTGCCGGGGAGACGGGAGAGCGCGGGTGCCGACGGGTGTGGGCCGGCTTGATGACGAGGACTATCCGGCGATCACCATGGGGCAGGCCGCGCAGCTGCTGGAGGTGCAGCCGGCGTTCCTGCGCAGTCTGGATGCCGCGGGGGTGCTCACGCCGCAGCGCTCCGGTGGTGGGCACCGCCGGTACTCGCGCCGCCAGCTGGAGCTCGCGACCCGGATGCGGGAGCTGTTCGACCAGGGAATGACCCTCGATGCCGCCGCCCGCATCGTCGAGCTGCAGGACCAGCTCGACACCGCCCGCGCCCGCATCGCCGAACTCGAAACCGAACTCCAAGCCACCGGGGCCGAGCGATAGCCGGCGCAGAGCTGCAACTTCTGTAAGCCCGATGACCCGGGGATGGCCATGGGGCTGGGACTCGCTAGCGCCCGGTGAGAAGCCGGGGCGCGTCACGGCGAGCCCCGCCGACGGGGTGGGGATGCCGGCGGGGCTCGTGCTCACACCGGTCTCGGACAAGGGGCACCCCCTGCCGGGACTCCGGATTGGCAGGTCATGTCACGGCCCAAGCGAGGTTCGCAGGGCGACGGTCCGGGCCGGTCACCGGTGTTGGCGCGCCATGACGGCGCGGGGATGCGACACCCCGCCGCCGGGACGGGCAGGGGTTTGCGCATCCGGTAGATCGATCATCGTGGTGACGAGCGTCGGGCCGTCCCCCTCGTTGAGCCTGCTATCGGTCGACCCCGACCACCTCCTTATCGCTGGTCCGCGGTCCGGTCGTTCGCGTTGGGCTGGTCGTCGCGCTGTCCAGGCGGG
>JAODNO010000282.1 GCA_025465235.1 Pseudonocardia sp. | reverse complement strand
TTGGGGGGCGTGCTCGGTGGCGCGGCGCTCGGCCGCGGCCGAGAGGTCGGCGCGGAGCTGCCGGACGGTCTCGGCGTGTTCCGCCGCGACGTGGTGTCCGGCGGCGGTGGTGTCGCGGCGGATCCGGTCAAGCTCGGTCTCGTGGTCGGTGCGCAGCGCAGTGCCGACCGTCGGTCGCTGCAGTGCCGACCGTCGCGAAGCCCCGCTGAGCAGCGGGCGCTGCACCTGCGGGTGGTCAGTCCGCCGGACCGGACGGCCGTGCCCCTGCCGGCGACGTGCTGGAGGCGGACGTCGCGCGGGAGGCCACCGACAACCTGCTCGGCGGGTTGCGCGAGCTGGGGGTCGAGCACGAGGGCGGCATCACTCGTCGGCTTCCCGCTGGCGACGGCTGGCGACGGCGGTTACCGCCCTGGCCTCTGTCGTCCTCGGCCTGACCGGGCTGCTCGCCGCAGCACAGGATCCGGACTCACACCTTCGCCTCGAACGTGACGCTCGCGCCGGGTGCGGTGTCTGAACCCGGAATGTCGTTCCCGGCGGCGTCGACGCTCGTCATCGAGGTGGTGACGGCGAATGTGCTGGGTCGGCCGGGCGGTAGCGGGAATTGCAGATCGAAATGGGCCGTCGCGCCCGGTTCGAGATCGGTGTCCGGCTGCGCGGCCTCGTCGAGAGCGGTCAGGTCGGCACCATTGGCCGATCCACTGACGTCCAGGCTGGACAGGCTCACGGGGGCGGGGGTCCCGTTGCGCAGGGAGACCGTCACGATCACGGTCCGGGCGGCTTGTCGAGCCGGGACGGCGCCGCCGTCCCGGGGCGCCGAGACGCTGACGGCGGTGCCGTCGGGGAAGGGGTGCGGGGGTCCGAAGACCGCCCCCTCGGGGGAGGCGGCGCCGGCCAATCCGGGGCTTGCACCTGCATCTGCCGCATTGTGGGTCGCGGCGTCCGCCGCCTCCCGGCCGGCGACGTCGGCCCGGCTGACGGTCGTCGAGCACGCCGTGGCGGCTAGCAGCACCAGGACCAGGGCGAGAACCGCTCGGATCGAGGTGGACATGTGTGCGACCTCCGGCACGGGTGGTGCGGAACCGGGCTGCGCGGGCCGCGTCCGGTGGCGCCCCGAGCGGCCCGCGCTGCACAGTAGGCTAAAGAATCCGTCATCGGCCAGGACATGATTCGAATTGCGTCGGCGGACTGTTCGGATCGGGCGTGCGCAGAGAGGACCGTCGGACGGACCGATGGATGAGAACCTACCGATGCACCGAGCCAGGACCGGGCCGGTTCCGATTCGCGTCCTTAGGCTGTTCGGCCGGTCCTCTCAGCGCATTCGGGGGCACGGCTGACGCGCGAGCCGTAGCCCCCGACCTTCCCATCGACCCTGATGGCCGATGTCTGCCTCGTGAGGGAGTTGAGCGCCGTGCACCCGGTGGACGAGCCAGGTCCCACACCGTTGGACGCTCAGGGCCCGGGAGAGACCGGCTCGCGCCCACAGCAGGCGCGGCTTTCCGGGGTGGACGCCGCCCGTGGCCTGGCCCTGATCGGCATGATCGCCGTCCACTCGTTCTCCGAGTCCGGTCCCGACGGCGCCGCGTCGGGTGTGCAGGTGGTGGCCGCCGGACGGTCCGCGGCCCTGTTCGCCGTCCTCGCCGGGGTCGCGATCGCGTTCATGACCGGTCGGCGGCAGGTCGTGGGGGGCGTGGCTGGACGAGCGGGCGCCGCGCGCCTGCTGACCCGGGCCGTCCTGATCTGCCTGATCGGCCTGGCTCTGGGCTCGTTCGACACCGACAAGAGCCCGGGGGTGATCCTGGTCTTCTACGCGGTGCTGTTCGCGCTGGCCGTGCCGCTGGTGTTCCTGCCGTCCCGTCTCGTGCTCGCCGTCGGGGTGACGGTCGCGGTCGTGATGCCGGTGGTGAGCCATGCGGTGCGCGGGCACCTGCCGGTGCCGCTGGGCACCGACCCGTCGTTTGTGTCCCTGGCCGAGGACCCGGTCACGGTGCTGCGTGAACTGGTGTTCACCGGGAACTATCCGGTCGCGACGTGGATGACCTACGTCTGTGTCGGGCTCGTGGTGGGCAGGCTGGAGCTGTCCTCGCGGCGGGTTGCCCTGCAGTTGGCCGCGGCCGGCGTCGGCATCGCGGTCCTGGGGTATTGGGCGTCGTGGTTCCTGATGCACCCCGTGGGCGGTCTCGCCCGGTTGCTCACCCTGCCCGACTACAGCGACGAGTCGGTGACACAGCTGCTGACCGTCGGCGCGGGCGGGGTCCTCCCGCCGGACAGCTGGTGGTGGCTCGCGGTCCTGAGCCCGCACTCCGGGACCACACCCGAGCTGGCCCAGTCGACCGGGGTCGCGCTCGCCGTCATCGGGGTGATGTGCGTGCTCGCGGGGCTCGCCGGCGCGGCCGGTCGTGGGGCGGGTGTGCTGACGGCACCGTTGGTCGCCATCGGATCGATGTCGCTCACGCTCTACTCCGCGCACGTGCTGTTCCTGTTCTCGCCGTTCTCCGAGCAGGACTCGGTCGCGCCGTTCCTGCTCGAGCTGCTCGCGTACGCGCTGTTCGCCATGGCATGGCGGCACTGGTTCCGCCGGGGCCCACTGGAGGCCCTGGTCGGCCGCGCCGCG
>JAODNO010000279.1 GCA_025465235.1 Pseudonocardia sp. | reverse complement strand
CCCGCAACACCGTGACCGGCGCGTCCACAGCGGAGCTCGCGGTGCTGCTCGTCGACGCCCGCCACGGTGTCGTCGAGCAGACGCGCCGGCACGCCGCTGTGCTCGCCCTGCTGCGGGTGCCGCGGCTCGTGCTGGCCATCAACAAGATCGACCTCGTGGATTACGACGAGGCCGTGCTCGCCGCGATCGCCAAGGACTTCGCCGGGCTCGCACGCTCGCTCGGCTTCGCGGACGATGCCGTCGTGACGATCCCGCTGTCGGCACTGGTGGGCGACAACGTCGTCGAGCGGTCCACGCGCACGCCCTGGTACGGGGGCCCGACGCTGCTCGGGCACCTGGAGTCGGTGCCGGTCGCCGGCCCGGAGGTCGCCGCGCCCTTCCGCATGCCGGTGCAGTACGTGATCCGTCCCCGCACCGACCAATTGCACGACTACCGCGGCTACGCGGGACAGGTCGCCGCCGGCACGGTGCGGCCGGGCGACGAGGTGGTCGTGCTGCCCGGCGGTGCCCGCACCACGGTTGCGTGCGTCGACACGGCGGACGGGCCGCTCCGCGCCGCCGGCGCCGGGCGCAGCATCACGGTCCTGCTGGCCGACGACATCGACATCGCCCGCGGTGACGTCATCGCCTCGGCAGCGGCGCCACCGCGGCTCACGAGCGAGCTGGACGCCACGCTGTGCTGGCTCGCCGACAAGCCGCTGCGGCCGGGGGCCCGGCTGCTGCTCAAGCACGGCGCCCGCACCACGCCGGTGATCGTCGGCGCGCTCGGCGACCGCCTCGACACCGAGACCATCTCCTACGTGGACGCAGCCGAGCAGCTGAACATCAACGACATCGCGCGCGTCTCGCTGCGCACGGCCGACCAGCTCCCGGTGGACGACTACGCCGACATCCGCGCCACCGGCAGCTTCCTGCTCATCGACCCGCCCACCGGCAACACGCTCGCGGCGGGCCTGGTCGGCACCCCGCTTGCGCTGGCCCCCTAGCCATGGTGCAGCTCCAGCCCGCCGGCTCCCTCCTGTCGCGTCCCCCCGCGCGCAGGCCATGGCCGGGCCGGACCGGCGTCCGGGTCGACGCGACGGCACCCGTGCTGGTCGCCGTCGCACACGGCAGCCGCGACCCGCGGTCGGCGGCCACGGTGGCGGCGCTCGCCGACGAGGTGCGCCGGCAACACCCCGAGCTCGACGTGCGTGTGAGCTTCCTCGACCTGTCCGCACCCCGGCTGCCGGACGTGCTCGCCGCGGTGGCCGCGGAAGGGCACCGGCGCGCGGTGGTCGTCCCGCTGCTGCTCGGGCACGCCTTTCACGCCAGGGTCGACGTGCCCGGTGAGGTGAGCCGCGCAGTGCGGCGGCATCCGCAGCTCGACATCGCGACGGCCGACGTGCTCGGTGGCAGCTCTCTGCTGGAGTCTGCGGCGCTGGAGCGCCTCGCCGCCGTCGCCGGCCCGCTCCACGACCCCGGGCTCGGCGTCGTGCTCGCCGCTATCGGTTCCTCGCACGCACCCGCGAACGCGGCCGTCGCGCAGGTCGTCAGCGGCTGGTCCCGGCGTTTCGGCTGGGCGGGTGGCACGGCGGCGTTCGCCACGACCACCGAGCCGACCGTGCCGCAGGCGATCGCCGCGCTACGGGAACAGGGGGCGCAGCGGGTGGCGGTGGCGCAGTGGATCCTCGCCCCCGGCCTGCTCCCGGACGCGATCGCGCGGGCGGCGCGCGCCGCGGGCCCGGACGTGCTGCTTGCCGGCCCACTCGCGGCCCATCCGGCGGTAGCGGCCCTGATAGCCGCCAGGTACACGGCTGCCCCCGGCACCGCCGCCACCTCCCGTGCTGCAGGCTGACTCCGACCCGTGCGCGACATGGACACATCTCGCTGTTCGGCAGCCGCCTCGGTCCGCGTCAGGTGGCCATGTCGCGCCTCGGTCCGCCCGTCCCGGTGTACGGACATTTCGTCGCGTTCCCGGCACGCGGACGCCTGGTTGTCCTTGTCCACCCGCGCGACGCACGATGGTGCCGTGACGTCGACGCAGCTGTGCCCGCCGGGCCCCGCCGCGTCGCCGCGCGGGGACCTCGCCTCGATGTCGGGCTTCCTGGTCACGGATCTCGAGAGGTTCTGGCCGTCCCGCCGCGGCCACGCCTTCGACGAGTTCTGTCGCTGACCTCTCGCACCGCCCGCTGATCCGCTGCCGCGCTGTCGCGCGCCCATCAGCACGCGTGCCGCAGCCCGCCCGGCCATCCGCTCCCCGGGCACGCCCCATCCAGAACAGGACTTCATCCGATGCCCCGGCTCCGCGCCCCCGCCCTGATCCCCGTCGTGATCGCCGTGATCGCCCTGCTGGCCGCCACCGCGTGCTCGAGGGCCCAGCCCTCGGGCTCAGAGACGGCAGCGCCCGTCGCCGGGGGGACGGCGCCGGAGGTGCGGCTCGGATACTTCCCCAACGTCACGCACGCACCGGCGATCATCGGCGTCGAGCAGGGCCTGTTCACCGCCGAACTGGGCAGCACCAAACTGACCCCGCAGACCTTCAACGCCGGCGGTGACGCGGTCAACGCGCTGCTCGGGGGCTCGCTCGACGTCACCTACATCGGCTCCGGCCCGGCGATCAACGCCTTTGCCAAGACCGACGGGGCCGTCCGGGTGATCGCCGGCGCCACCGAGGGCGGCGCGCAGCTCGTCGTGAAGCCCGAGATCACGGATCCGCAGCAGCTCAAGGGCAAGACGATCGCCACCCCGCAGCTGGGCAACACCCAGGACATCGCGCTCAAGGTGTGGCTGAAGAAGAACGGGCTGACCGCGGGTGACGGCCCCGAGGACGTCAAGATCGCCAACCTGGACAACCCGCGCACACTCGACGCATTCCGCCAGGGCAGCGTCGACGGCGGCTGGCTCCCCGAGCCGTGGAGCTCGCGACTCGTCCTCGACGCCGGCGCGAAGGTGCTCGTCGACGAGCGCAGCCTGTGGCCGGAGGGGCACTTCCCCACCACCGTGCTGCTCGTCCGCGCCGAGTTCCTGCAGAAGTACCCGGAGACGGTCCGCGCTCTGCTGCGGGCGCATCTGAAGGCGATCGACCTGGCGCAGAGCAACCCGGCGCAGGCCAAGACGATCGTCAACCAGGGCCTGCAGAAGCTCACGGGCAGCGCGCTCGCCGGGCCGGTGATCGACCGTGCCTTCGCGAACATCACGCTCGACCCCGATCCCCTCGCCTCGAGGTTCCCGCAGCTCGCGCAGGACAGCGCCACCGCCGGGATCACCCAGAAGCCGACAGACCTGGCTGGGTTCCTCGACGTCGCGCCGCTCAACGCCGAGCTGCAGGCCGTCGGAAAGCCCGCCGTAGACGCCGCAGCACTCGACAAGCCCGGAGGCAGCTGATGACCGCCACTCTCGACAGTCCCGTCGGTACCCAGCATCGGGGTGCTGTCGACCTGCGGGGAGTCGGAAAGGTCTTCGGCCGCGGGGCCGATGCGGTCACCGCCCTGACGGACGTCGACCTTCGGGTCCAGCCGGGAGAGTTCGTCGTGTTGCTGGGTGCGTCGGGCTGCGGCAAGACGACGCTGCTCAACCTCGTCGCCGGGCTGGACCGGCCCACCTCCGGCAGCGTGACGGTCGACAGCGGCAGGCCCGCCGTCATGTTCCAGGAGCCCGCGCTGCTCCCGTGGCTCGACGCAGGCCGCAACGTCGAGCTCCCGCTGCGGCTGTCCGGGGTCGGCCGCGCCGCCCGCCGGGAGCGCGCGGCGCAGCTGCTGGACCTCGTCCGCCTGAGCGGGCAGGCGCGCAAGCGGCCGCACGCGCTGTCGGGCGGCATGCGCCAGCGTGTCGCGCTGGCCCGCGCGCTCGCCGCCACGACGACGAACGGGACGACGAGCTCGCCTGCGAACGGGACGAGCACCGATGGCGGCCTTCTCCTGATGGACGAGCCGTTCGCCGCGCTGGACGCCATCACCCGCGACTTCCTGCAGGGCGAGCTGCGGCGGATCTGGCAGGCCACCCGTGTGGCCGTGCTGTTCGTGACCCACGACGTCCGCGAGGCCGTCCGGCTCGTGCAGCGGGTCGTGCTGCTCTCATCGCGGCCGGGCACCGTCGTGCGTGAATGGGACCTCGGCGCCGCGGGGGCGGACCGCGAGGAGCTTACCGAGGAGATCACCAGCAGGCTCCGGGAGGTGATCTCGACGCATGCCCGCACGTGAGGTCGTCTCCGAGACCCCACGCACCGACACCGCCGCGGTCGGCGCCGGGCTCGACGCGCTCGACACGCCCACCGAAGCCCGCAAGCCGGTGCTGCGCCGGGTGCTGTCCACCGGGTTGCCGCCGCTGATCGCGCTCGTCCTGTTCCTCGGCGTGTGGCAGGCCGTATGGGCCTCGGCGGTCTACCCGGAGTACCAGCTCCCCGCGCCGCTGACGGTCTGGCAGGAGTTCGTCGGCACCGTAGCCGACGGCCGGATCTGGCACATCCTGTGGATCTCGCTCCACCGAGCGATCCTGGGGTTCCTCGCCTCCGTGGTGATCGCCACCCCGCTCGGGCTCCTCGTCGCGAAGGTCCCCGTCGTGCGGGCCGCGATCGGCCCGCTGCTGGCCGGCATGCAGAGCCTGCCGTCGGTCGCCTGGGTGCCCGCGGCCGTGCTGTGGTTCGGCCTGACCGACACCACGATCTACTTCGTGGTGCTGCTCGGTGCCATCCCCTCGATAGCCAACGGGCTTGTCGCCGGCATCGACCAGGTACCACCGATCCTGCCGCGCGTCGGGCAGGTGATGGGGGCCGGACGGATCGACTCGGCGCGCCTGATCCTGCTGCCCGCCGCGCTACCGGGTTACATCGCGGGCTGCAAGCAGGGGTGGGCGTTCTCCTGGCGCTCCCTGATGGCGGCCGAGATCATCGCGACCTCCCCCCAGCTGGGCATCGGGCTGGGCGCGTACCTCAAGGAGGGCAGCGACTTCAACAGCATGCCCGGAGTCATCGCCGCCATATTCCTGATCCTGCTGGTCGGCGTCGGCATCGAGCTACTGGCGTTCCGGCCGCTGGAGCGCCGCGTCCTGCGAGCCCGCGGCCTGGCTGCGGCGACCTGATGCCCGCGCCCGCGCTGTCCCGGCGCCGGCATGTCGACTACTGCCGCGTCCTCAGCACGGGTTGTCCCGCCTGATCGACTCCCGCCCGGTGGCGCGTGGTGCGCCGGGACCTCGATCGGACGACAGGACGAGAACCATGAGCACAACCCGACCCCCCGACGACCCGACGGTCGGCGCTGCCC
>JAODNO010000253.1 GCA_025465235.1 Pseudonocardia sp. | reverse complement strand
GAGGGCAGGACCCGCGAACGACCCCGCAGCCATCATCAGGATCGCCGCCGTCTGCACGAACCCCGCGCTCCCCGCCGAGATCCCCAGATCAGCGCGGACGGCCTCCAGCAACGGCGGGTACCCCGCCAGCGCCGCCCTGAGGTTGAGTGCGAGTGCCAGCAGTCCCACCAACACCGCCGCGGGGCGTACCCGGGGCGCGATGGACGTCGATCCGGGCATGCCCGCCACCTCCCAAGCGACAGGGGCGTAGAGTCTGTTCAACGCTTACGGTACGGGCGGAGGCGTAAGGGGTGCAAGCTCTACTCGACGATTACGTCACCGGGGCTGCGGTGGCGACGGACCTCGTCAACACCGCACCTGAGGTGATGGTCAGCACGGGCGACGCCCTCGCCGACCCGGACGCGCTGCTGGCTTTCCTCACCGAGCACGACCTGCATCCGGACGCGCTGGCCTGCGGGCGGCCGCCCTCCCCCGCAGACGTCACCGCGGTGCACGCCGTGCGCCGGACGCTGCGCGGGGTGCTCGAGACACCGGACGCCGCGGAAGCGGCAGCGCGCGCGAGCGCCCTCACCGTCGCCGTCGGTGCCGGGCCTGCACTGCTGCAGAACGCCGAGGGCCCGTGGCGCTGGTGCGTGCGGTCCCGGGACGGCGCAGGCCTCGGCGACGAGCTCGCCCTCCTCACCGCGACCGGCCTGTTGTCCGTACTCCGCGTGCTGGGACACGACCGGTTCCGGCCGTGCGCCTCGCCGGCCTGCACCGGGATGTTCGTCGACACCAGCCGGGCCGGGCGCAGGCGCTACTGCGCTCCGGAGGTGTGCGGCAACCGGATCAATGTGGCCAACCACCGGGCCCGCCGGCGGGCCGCGATCCACGAGTGACGGGAGCGGGGCCGCGACCTCGGCCCGCCGCTCCCGGCGAACCGCCACGCCGGCGACCACCAGCACGAGGCGGACCAGCAACTGGCTGAGCGCGACGTGGCGTCGGCGACCAGGATGTCCCACTCGTGTGCGTCGAGCGAACCTGCGAGCTCCTCGGCCGTGGTGAACAGGTCGGACTCCTGATTGTCGGCGCCCTCCCCGCAGCCGGCGTCGAGTGCGGTGCCGGGCGTGAGGTCACCGGGTCTCGCGGACGAGCTGCGGATTCGGACTGCCACTCCAGACCTGCGTGACCGAGCGGTAACGCTCGTCCCAGAACTGCCGGTGATCGCCGCCGCGGCGGGGCGAGCGGAGGTGGCTCGGGCGTCGAGGATCGTGCCCCCGTAGCGGGTGACCTCGGCAGCACCTAGGCGGACCAGGTCGGTGGGGGCGATGCCGTCCCGGGACAGGAACCCGTGGACACCGGCAGCGGGGGCGTTGCGCGGCTCCCCGGCATCGAGCACCAGGACCGAGCGGCGAGCCCTGGCGAAGGTGAGTGCGCCGCTGAGGCCGGCGGCGCCACCGCCGATCACGACCGAGATCTCGGTCGTCCACTCGTTCGGGCGCGGATGCCCTGGAAGTGCTCGACGACCGCGGCGCGCATGCCCGGTTCGTCACCTGCCCGTAGGGCAGAAAGGATCCGCCGGTGCCAGCCTGCGGTCACCGCCGGCGTGTCGCCCGCCCGCGGCAGCTGCTCGTCGAGCGTGTGGAAGACCCGCCAGAACACCTGCAACAGGTCCAGCACCAGCGCGTTGGCGAGGGGCCGGTACAACGTCTCGTGGAACGCCCAGTCCTGCGCGGGTGCGTACCGGCCCTGCTCCGCCTCACGCTCCATCTCGGCCACGGCCGCCTCGAGCGCATCGAGGTCCACCTCGTCGGCCACGGCGAGGACCCTGCCCACCAGCCCGGACTCGAGCACCTCCCGCACCTCGAGGAGGTTGCGGATGTCCGTATGGTCGCCCTGCACGGACAGCGCCCCGCGGAACGCGAGGCCCGCCTCCAGGCCGGACAGCACAGCCGAGCCCACGTACGTGCCGTACCCGTGCCGGATGTCGACGATTCCCTGCGCTTCCAGCGCTTTCATCGCCTCGCGCAGCGGATGCCTGCTCACCTCGAGCTCCTGCATCAGCTCGAACTCGGTGGGCAGCGGCGCTCCCGGGGCGAGCCCGCGCTGGAGGATCAACCGGGTGATGGCCTCCTGCAGCGCCCGCTGGTTGGCCCTGGCGCCGGTGCGCCTGCCGCCTGCCGAGGTCGTCACGGCCGCCGAGTCTACGAGGCAGGTCCGCATCGGAGGTTGCACCGCGGCTCTCCGCTCTCTAGCCTCACGCGCAGACATAGGACATCCTATGTCCTCCCTCATCCGGAGGTCCAGGCCATGGCAGCGACGCCGCCCGCCGTTCCCCAGTCGTTCCGGCAGCTCAGCAGGCCCCAGCGCAAGGCGTTCCTCGCGGCGTGGCTGGGCTACCTGCTCGACGGTTTCGACTTCATCCTCATCACCCTCGTACTCACCGAGATCGCCCAGGAGTTCCAGCTCGGCCTCACGCAGGCGGCCACCCTCGTCTCGGCCGCGTTCGTCTCGCGCTGGCTCGGCGGCCTCGTGCTCGGCGCGATCGGCGACCGATACGGCCGCAAGCGCGCGATGATCCTGGCGATCGTCGCGTTCTCCGTCGGGAGCATCCTGTGCGGGTTCGCGTGGAGCTACTGGTCGCTCTTCGCCTTCCGCGCCGTGGTCGGGATCGGAATGGCCGGCGAGTACGGCTCGAGCGCCACCTACGTCATGGAGTCCTGGCCCCGCGCGATGCGCAACCGTGCCGCAGGCTTCCTGCTCTCGGCCTACCCGATCGGCACCGTGCTCGCTGCGCTCGCCTACCAGGTGATCGTGCCGGCCGGTGGTTGGCGGTGGCTCTTCTACGTCGGGATCGTGCCGATCGCACTCGCACTGTACCTGCGCCGGTCACTGCCGGAGGCTGCCGAGTGGCAGGCCGAGGTCGGCGACCGCCGGGACGTCACCACGTCCTCGGTGCTGTTCGGCGCGAGCAGGCGAATCCCCAACACGGTGCTCGCCGTGGTGCTCTCCGCGGCCCTGGTGCTGATCTTCAGCCGCACCGCGGGCGGGTACGGCTGGCTGCTGATCGCCCTGGTCGTGGCCGGGTTCGTCGCGTTCGCCGTGCAGCTGGCCGGACGGCTGTGGCCGGTGATGATCGCGATCATGGTCACGGTCTTCTGCGCGTTCCTGTACTCGTGGCCGATCCAGTCGTTGCTGCCGACGTACCTGAAGACCGAGCTCGGCTACAACGCCGCTCAGGTGTCGAACGCGCTGCTGTGGGCGGGCCTCGGGTACGCGGCGGGCTCCTGCGTGGCAGGGGTCGTCGCCGACCGGCTCGGGACGCGGCGCACGTACGTGATCGGTCTGTTCGTCTCGCTCGCGTTCGTGTTCCCGGTGTTCGCGCTGCCCGCGGGCAACATCGTGGCGCTCTGGGTGCTGCTGTTCGCGATGCAGGCCACCAGCCAGGGGATCTCCGGGCTGCTGCCCAAGTACATCGGTGACCACTTCCCCACCCGCATGCGCGCCGCAGGCCTCGGGTTCAGCTACAACGTTGGTGCACTCGGCGGTGCTGTCGCCCCGCTCGCCGGAGCGGCGATCGCCGAGAGCTTCGGCAGCCTCGGCAGCGCTCTCACCACCCTCGCCGTCAGCCTGACGGTTGTGGTCGCCCTGATCATCGGGTTCGACGTCCCTGCGCGCATCGGCCGCGCCACCGGGATCTCCCCCGACCACCCGGCCGGTTCCGCCGGCTCCTCCGAGGATCGGACCGCACATGCCTGATCTGGCCGGCCGTCTGCACGGCGTGATCCCCCCGCTGGTCACCCCGCTCGACGACGACGGCGAGGTGGACCGCGCGGCCCTGGAGCGCCTGGTCGCGTTCGTCCTCGACGCCGGGGTGGACGGGGTCTTCCTCGGCGGGTCCACCGGCGAGATCGCGCTGCTGGACACGGCGCAGCGGCGTGCGCTCGTCGAGGTGGCCGTCGGAGCAGTCGCCGGGGCTGTACCGGTGCTGGTCGGCGCCGTCGACACCGGCACGCGGCGGGTGGTCGAGCACGCCCGCCAGAGTGCGGCGCAGGGCGCCGACGGCGTCGTGGTGACCGCTCCGTTCTACGTCACGCCGAATCCCGCAGAGATCGTCGAGCACTTCCGGATCGTGCACTCGGCTGTCGACGTGCCCGTGGTCGCCTACGACATCCCCAGCGCCGTGGGCGCCCGGCTCACCCCTGACATCGTCGCCGCGCTCGCGAAGTCCCGTCTCGTGGTGGGGCTGAAGGACTCCAGCGGCGACCTCGCCGGGTTCCGCGAGACCCTGCGCCGGGTCCCGGCCGACTTCCCGGTACTCACCGGCTCCGAGCTGCTCGCCGACACGGCGGTGCAGCTCGGTGCAGCCGGCATCGTTCCCGGCCTGGGCAACGTCGACCCGCACGGGTACGTGCGGCTGTTCCGCACGGCGACGGCGGGTGACCTCGTTGCGGCCGCCGCGGAGCAGGACCGCCTGGCGCGGCTGTTCGAGATCGTCGGGGTGCCCGACCAGCGGCGGATCGGATTCACGGCAGGTGCCCTTGGCGCGTTCAAGGCCGCGATGGCCGTGCGCAGAATCATCACGAACCCGGCCACCAACCCTCCGCTGCTCCCCCTGGACGACACCGAGACGAAGGCGATCACGGCGGTGCTCGACGAGCTGGGCCTCGGCCCGGTGCGGTAGCGCGAGCAGGCACCGCGCGCCGCCCGCCCCGACACGGGCCGTACGAACGGCGCGTTCGCACGGACCTATCGACCGAGCGTGCCGTTCGTACGGCCCGTGTCGGGGCGGGCCGCCGAACCGCGGGGCGTGTGGGCGCAGCTCCCCCACGATCCGCGCCTGGCCGACCGCCCGGCGCGTCAGCTGCTCCACCCGCAGCACCGCGTCACGACGTCACCGTGTGGACGTGGCAGTCCACGCGCACCCAGCCCGGAGGCAGCGGGGCCGGTCGCGCCTGCGGTGCGAAGGTCATGAGGGGACGGCGATGCCGAGCTCGTTCAGGAGATCCTGGGAGTAGGCGATTCGACCGGTCAGCGGGCCGCTCCCGTTCGACGGCGGGCGGCAGAGCGCGAGTGCCGCCTCCGCCATCACGGCAGGCGGTTCGGCGTCCGGGGAGTCCTCGGTGGTGAGGTGGTGGAACACGGTGCCCGGGGTGGGCACGACCCGGTTCGGCGACAGCGCATTCACGGCGATCCCGTCGGCGTGCAGCTCGGCCGCGAGCCCCGTGGAGAAACGCTCCAGCGCGGCCTTGCACATTCCATATACCGTGCCGCCGCGCGCCACCCGACCAGCCGGCGGGAGCTGCGGGTGGATGGCCGCGCGCGACGAGATGTTGAGGATGCAGCCGCTCCCCCGCTCGCGCATCCCCGGCAGCACCAGCTGCGCCAGGTGCATCGGTGCCTTGACCTGGACCTCCAACATGAGGTCGACGCGCTTCGCGGGGAAGTCCGCCACGGCCGTGAACCAGGTGACCGCCGCGTTGTTCACCAGGATGTCCACCGGCCCGTGCTCGGCGACCACGCGCTGCGCGAGCGCCGCCCGGTCCTCGGCGCGCGACATGTCGGCCGGTACCGCCTGTGCGCTGCCTCCCGCCGCCTCGATGTCGGCCACGGTGTCGGCGAGGGACCCGGCGAGGGCCGAGCTGCCCGGCTCCGCCGTGCGCGCGGTGGCGATCACCGTGGCGCCCTCGGCCGCGAACCGCCGGGCGATCTCCGCGCCGATACCCCGGCTGGCCCCGGTGACGAGTGCGATCCTGCCGTCGAGAATGCCCATTCCACTCACTCCTCGCTTGTCGACGTCGACACCGTCCTGGCGACGCTCGTCCTGCTGCTGCGGTGCACCTGCCGTCCGACGGTCGATGCGACGAGGCACAGCACCGACATCGCCGCCATCAGCCCGAAGGCCCACCGGTATCCGGTGACCAAGTCCTCGAGCGCGGCCGGGGAGACGCGCGAGATCGAGCCGTCGAAGATGTGCTGGCGCAGCGCGACCGGCAGCGGCGCGCTGACCAGGGTGAGGGCGACCGCGGTGCTGATCA
>JAODNO010000131.1 GCA_025465235.1 Pseudonocardia sp. | reverse complement strand
GCTGCCCGACGTCGGCACCGTGGTGCTGGCCGACCCCGAGACCGGCAGGCAGCGGGAGGTGGTCACCAGTCCGCTCCTGTGCCGGGAGTTCGCAGCCGCAGCCGCCCAGCACCGCGACCGGGTGGCCACGGCACTGCGCCGCAGCGGTGCCGCGCACCTCACGCTGCGCACCGACTCCGATTGGATCGCCGACATCGTGCGGTTCGTACTGGCCCGCAAGCGCGCCTGGTCGGGGGGTGGACGGTAGATGTTCGCCGACCCCTTGTGGCTGCTGCTGCTGGTCGTGGTGGCGGCGCTCGCTGTCGGGTACGTCCTGCTGCTGCGCAGGCGTCGCCGCGACACGGTCCGGTTCACGAACCTGGAGCTGCTCGACCGGGTGGCCCCGAAGCGCCCCGGCTGGTACCGGCATCTCCCGGCTGCCGCGCTGATCGGCGCCCTGGCCGTGCTCACCGTCGCCCTGGCGGGCCCGATGGCGGAGGCCCGGGTTCCACGCAACCGGGCCACGGTGGTGCTGGTGATCGACGTGTCGCTGTCGATGCAGGCCACCGACGTCCAGCCGAGCAGGCTGGCAGCCGCGCAGGCCGCGGCCAAGGCGTTCGCCGACCAGCTGACCCCCGGCATCAACCTGGGGCTGGTGTCGTTCGCGGGTACGGCGGCCGTCCTCGTCTCACCGACGGTCGACCGCGAGCCGATCAAACGTGCGGTGGACGGGCTGAAGCTGTCGGAGTCGACCGCCACCGGCGAGGCGATCTTCGCGGCGATGCAGTCGGTGGAGACGTTCTCGCAGGCCATCGCCGGTGCTGCCGCGGACGGTCCGCCGCCCGCCCGGATCGTGCTGATGAGCGACGGGAAGCAGACGGTGCCAGGGGGCGTGATGCCGGAGGAGGAGCCGCGGGGCTCGTTCACGGCGGCGCGCGCGGCCGCCACGGCCCGCATCCCCGTCTCCACGATCTCCTTCGGCACCGACTACGGCTCCATCGAGATCAACCCGGGGGAGCGCACCCCGGTGGCGGTGGACGACGCGTCGATGCGCCAGATCGCCGACCTCTCGGGTGGCCAGTTCTTCACGGCGGCCAGCGAGGACGAGTTGCGCCAGGTGTACGCCGAGCTCGGTGAGCAGATCGGTTACGAGGTACGCCGCGTCGACACGAGCAGACCATGGCTCGCCGGAGGTGCATTGCTGCTGGTCGCGGGGGTGGGCAGCGGCCTGGCCCTGGGCCGCCGCTTCCCGTAGACGCGCAACTCGGGGGCGGGAAGTCGGCGACTCGCAGGCGGGAACTGGGCGACTCGCGTGCGCAAACCGGGCGACTCGCGCGGACCTGGCGTGGGCGACTCGGGGGCGGGAAACGGGCGACTCGCGGGGTGGTGGCGCGCGAGTCGCCCCAATCCGCGCGCGAGTCGCCCGGTTTACGCCGGTGGGCCGCCGGACCATAGGGTGGCCCCGTGGGACGCAGCGTGCTGGTGACCGGAGGCAACCGCGGTATCGGGCTGGCGATCGCCAAGGCGTTCGCGGCGCAGGGCGACCAGGTGGCGGTGACCCACCGCAGCCCCGTCGAGGGTCTGCCGGGCGAACTGTTGCCCGTGCAGTGCGACGTCACCGACACCGCGGCCGTCGACGCCGCGTTCACTGAGATCGAGGACAAGCACGGCCCGGTGCAGGTGCTCGTCTCGAACGCGGGAATCACGGACGACGGGCTGCTCATGCGGATGAGCGAGGAGTCGTTCACGCGTGTCGTCGACGCCAACCTGACTGCCGCCTACCGCGTCGCGAAGCGCGCTTCGCGCGGGATGCTCAAGGCGCGGAGCGGTCGCATGGTGTTCGTCTCCAGCGTCGTCGGCCTCACCGGCTCGGCCGGGCAGGTCAACTACGCCGCGTCGAAGGCTGGCCTCGTCGGGCTCGCCCGCTCCGTCGCACGCGAGCTCGGCTCACGCGGAATCACGGCCAACGTCGTGGCCCCGGGGTTCGTCGACACCGACATGACCCGCGCCCTCCCTGACGCCCGTCGTACCGAGATCCTCGGCCAGGTGCCGCTCGGTCGCTACGCGAGTCCGGACGAGATCGCAGCCGCCGTCACGTGGCTGGGTTCGGAGAGCGCGGGATACATCACCGGAGCCGTCATCCCCGTCGACGGTGGCCTCGGCATGGGGCACTAGCCACCCGCTCCCCGAACACGGAAAGGCTCCCATGGGACTGCTCGAGGGCAAGCGCCTGCTCATCACCGGTGTGATCACGGATGCGTCGCTGGCGTTCCACGCCGCGAAGATCGCCCAGGAACAGGGCGCTGACGTGGTGCTCACCGGTTTCGGACGGATGCGGTTGGTGGAGCGGATCGCGCAGCGGCTGCCGAAGCCGGCGCCGGTGGTCGAGCTCGATGTCTCGGACCAGTCCCAGCTCGACAGCCTCGTCGAGCGGGTGTCGCCGCACCTCGTGAGTGCGACCGGGGAGGAGGAGCCGAAGCTCGACGGCGTGCTCCACTCCATCGGTTTCGCGCCGGCGTCCTGCCTCGGGGAGAACGCGTTCCTGAATGCGCCGTGGGAGGACGTGGCCACGACGATCCAGGTGAGCGCCTACTCGTTCAAATCGCTGTCCACAGCGGTGCTGCCCTTGCTCGGGCCGGGCAGCTCGATCGTCGGCATGGACTTCGACAACCGGCAGGCGTGGCCCGCCTACGACTGGATGGGCGTTGCCAAGTCCACCCTCGAGTCGGTCACCCGGTACCTGGCGCGCGACCTCGGGCCGAAGGGCATCCGGGTCAACCTCGTCGCGGCCGGCCCGGTGCGGACGATGGCTGCGAAGTCCATCCCCGGCTTCGCGGCGTTCGAGGACGCCTGGGACGGGCGCGCGCCGCTCGGGTGGGACGTCAACGACCCGGTGCCCGTCGCGAAGACGGTCTGCGCGCTGTTCTCGGACTGGCTGCCGGTCACGACCGGCTCGATGGTGTGGGCTGACGGCGGATTCCACGCCATCGGTGTCTAATCGAGTAGTGCTAAAACAGGTTGATGCCCTGCTGGTGCTGAGCTTCGGCGGCCCCGAAGGGCTTGATGATGTCCGGCCCTTCCTGGAGAACGTCGTCCGCGGCCGGGGCATCCCGCCTGAGCGGCTCGACGCCGTCGAGGAGCACTACCGACATTTCGGTGGTGTGAGCCCTCTCAACGCGCGCAACCGCGACCTGATCGCGGCGATCCGGCAGCGCACCGATCTGCCGGTGTACTTCGGCAACCGCAACTGGCACCCGATGGTCGAGGACACCGTCGCCGAGATGATGCGCGACGGCGTCCGCCGCGCACTCGTGTTCGCCACCAGCGCGTACGGCGGGTACTCGGCATGCCGGCAGTACCAGGAGGACATCGTGCGGGCGCGCAAGACCGTGGGGGACGGCGCCCCGGAACTGGTGAAGCTGCGGCACTTCTTCGACCACCCCGAGTTCATCGCCGCCAACGCCGACGCCGTGCGCGCAGCGGCCGCTGGCCTACCCGCCGACCTCCGTGACGACGCTCGGCTCGTGTTCACCGCCCACTCGGTGCCGGTCGCCGTCGACGCCGCGGGCGGGCCGCCCGAGGAGGGCGGGTACCTGTACTCGCGACAGATCGCCGAGGCCGCACGGCTGGTCGCGGCGGAGCTGGGTGTCGGGGAGTACGACCTGGTGTGGCAGTCGCGCTCCGGGCCACCGGAGGTGCCGTGGCTCGAACCGGACATCGTCGACCACATCGACGCGCTGCACGACCGTGGCGTTGCCGCAGTGGTGCTGTCCCCGGTCGGGTTCGTCTCCGACCATGTCGAGGTGGTGTGGGACCTGGACACCGAGGCGCGGGAGCGCGCCACCGAGCTGGGCATGGGCTTCGCCCGCGCGGCGACGGCCGGGCCCTACCCGCGATTCGCCGACATGGTGGTGGAGCTGGTGGCCGAGCATGTCCACGATGCCGCCCCGCGGTCGCTGGGTGCCGTGCCGAGTGCCGGCTGCACGGTCAACGGTGCCCCGTGTGCCGTCGGCTGCTGCGCCCCCGCCCCCCGCCCGTCCCGGCCGGAGTGAGCAAGCTTCGCGCTCGTGCCCGCGGTGTTACCAGGGGACGGCCGAGCGGGCCGTGCGAGAACCCTCAGGCCTGCTCGGGCACTGCCGTGTAGAAGGACTTCGAACCAGGCGTCACGGACGACGTCAGGAACTGCTTGCCGTCGTCCGTGGCAAACCATGCCTCGCTCGCCGGCCGGTGCACCGCCCGGCCGGACGACAGGTGCATGGCCAGCCCCACGAGGGTCAAGTCCCAGCCGACGCCGACCGCGCCCGGGCCGTACTCGTTCCAGCGTTCGTCGTCGACGACGTGGGCGATGTGCTCGAGCTCGAACCGGGTGCGGCCCTCGGGCGTCGCGGTGAGCCGGACCTCGATCCAGCTCACCTCTCCGCCGAACTCCCACGTGGCGGCGAACCCGTGCGGTGGGTCACAGCGCTCCACGGTGCCTCCGGCGTTGCCCTCCAGCTGGTAGCGCCCGCCGAGGCGCAGCTCGCCGGACACGGGCAGGAACCACTGCGGGAGGCGATCGAGGCTGGGGCAGCCGTCCCATGCGTCGTCGACGCGCGCCTCACCCGCCTCGAGCGTGCGTGTGCCCACCCGGCGCTGCACCGCGTTGAGCTGGTGGGTGATGTCGATCATGTGTCGGTCCTCTCGTCGGGCCCGCGCTGTCGGCGCTCGCGCCGCCCGCGGGCAAGCTCCGTTGCCAACGCGTCCAGATGGGGTTTCCAGAAGGTCCGGACGAAGTCCGTCCGCCCGCACCGCCTCGTGGAGAACTTCGACGTCTTTGACTTCGCCCTCACAGCCGACGAAGTCGCGGCGATCGACGCGATCGACATCGGGGTGCGCGGCGGGCCCGACCCTGATGCGGTGGGGCCCGGCGACTTCAGCTGAGTCGCCGCCTCACACCTCGCTCCGGTGTTGCCCGCGAAGTCGTAACGGCTCCGGCGGGCATGCCGGCTGCCGTGCCCTCTTCCAGGGCTCTGTCCAGCACGGACGCCTTGGTCAAGAGGATCGCGGCTACGACCGGCCGCTGACTGCCCTACTCAGGGTCTTCTCGAGCCCCACGGACTCGACGCTCTGACCGACGCGATGGTGACGCGCCCTCCTCCCGGCGGGGCTGACCGCCGTCCGGGCAGAGCCGACGTGCTGCGCGCAGTGCCCCGGACCCTGCGACGAGCAGACCGGGTCTGGGAGGACGACTAGGGCATGGGTTCTGGCGCGGCTGCGATTGCGGCCGCTACCAGGTCGGCCGCCGTGCTCGCCCGCGTCCGCCTGCCGCGGTCGTAGTGCTGGGTGGTGGCGATCGTGGCGTGCCCGACGTCGGCCTGGACGTGCTGGATGCGGGCGTCCTGCTCCAGCGCGATCGTCACGTAGGCGTGCCGCAGCGCGTGCGGGTGCACGCGGTCGGCGAGGCCGTCCAGGGCCGGCCCGGCGTGGGCCGCGATCCGGCGTAGCAGCGTGTAGAGGTCGACGCGGGAGCAGCGACCGCCGTTGCGGGTGGCGAGGAGGGGCGTCCCCCCTGCGCCGGTGCGGCCGCGCCGCGCGGGCAGTGCGGCGTCGTCCACGCGGTCGCGCTCGGCGAGGTAGGCCGTCAGCGCGTCACGGACGAGGTCGGTGAGGTAGACCTCGCGGTGCAGTCCGCCCTTGCCGAGCACGCGGAGCACGTCGTCCCCACCCGTGCGGTAGAGGTCGCCGCGGTCGAGGCCGACCACCTCGGAGATCCGCAGGCCCAGCGTCAGCAGCGCCACCATGGCCACGGCGCGCAGGGCGTAGAGCCGGGCCAGCCGGGGGCTGCGCGAGTAGGGCAGCCGGGCTGCCGCGACGAGCAGCGCCTTGAGCTGCTCGGCCGTGAGCCGCACCGTCGGGGACGCGTCCCTGGCGGTCGAGGACAGGCCCAGCCGTGCTCGGTTGAGGGCCGCCGGATTCGCCGCGACGACGCCTGTCTCGGCCAGGTGTCCGTAGAGCGCCGACAGCGTGGAGAGCATCCGCTGGCGGGTGCGCCGCTGCGCGCCTGCGGCGTCGAGGGCGTGCAGCCAGGCCTTGACGTGGCGGGCCGTGGCGTCGCGGGGGTCGAGGGCCTGCCGCGCGCACCAGCGGAACCAGGCGAGGTCGTGCAGCGGGCCGGCCTGCGCGGGTGGCGGGGCGGCGTGTCCGGATCCCGTGGGCGGCGCTCCACCGATGGCGTCCACCCAGGCGATCGGCAGACCCAGGGCATAGGCGTACGTGCGACGGGTGCCGGCATTGGCGTACTGCCCGAGCCAATCGACGAGCTGAGCGCGCAGCCCCTCGGGATCGGCCACGCCAGGCCAGTCCGAGACCCCAGGGGCGACGGGCACCGGCGCGGTAGGGGAGCCGTGACCGGCAAGTGCTTCCAGGATGGCCAACGGCTCGGACGCTGCCACCAGCGGAGCCTAGCGTTGTGTGCCTTCTGCTCCGCCTCGACGGGTGCTCGTTTCACCATGATCTCGGCGCGTCTGCTTTGAACTCGGCTCGTGCCCGAACACGTCCGGCCCTCCCCGGCGAACCGCGGCCACCCCGGTTCGAAGCACCACCTGATCGTTGACGCCCGCGGCCCCACCCTCACCGGCGCCAACCGGCACGACGTCACCCGACTGCTCCCACTACTCGACCCTGTCCTGCCGATCCGCGGGATGCGTGGACGGCCACGGCGCAAGCCACGCGAGCTGTTCGCCGATCGCGGCTACGACTTCGACAAGTTTCGGGCTGATCGGCGACACCCACGCTGCCCGTTCCAGGAGGTCGCGGAAACTCAGTAGCGGACGTCGCTTTGCAAGAGTGGTGGATACACGGTGGACACTTCACCGTCGACGGTGGTCCCCGCGAACTGCAGCATCGCCCGTAGCGCGCCGTGCATCGATGCCGGGTAGTTCAAGGTCGGGGCCGAGACCTCGTCCAGCGCGTGGAGGTGCTCGGGTGCGAGGGTCACCTCCAGGGCGGCGAGATTGTTCTCGAGGTGTTCCACACGCCGGGCGCCGAGGATGGGCACGACGGTGCCTTCACGGGCGCGCAGCCAGGCCAATGACACCGCCGCGGATGTCGTCCCGAGTTCTTCGGCGACCGCGGCGACAGTGTCGATGACCGTGAACTCGTCCTCGCTGGGGCCGCCGACGAAGCCCGTGCGGGCGGAGTCGATGACCTGCGTGTCGCGCCGGTATTTGCCGGACAGGAAGCCGTTCTTCAGTGGGCTCCACGGGACCAGCGCCATCCCCTGGTCGAGGGCGAGCGGTGCGAGTTCGCCCTCAACGGTGCGGGCCAGCAGCGAGTACTCGACCTGCAGCGCAATCAGCGGGGTCCAGCCCTTTAGCAGGGCGGTGGTCTGGGCCTGGGCGGTGACCCAGCCCGGGGTGTTGGAGAACCCGATGTAGCGGGTCTTCCCCGCCCGGACCAGGTCGTCGAGGGCGCGCAGCGTTTCCTCGATCGGGGTGTGGCGGTCCCAGTTGTGCAACCAGTACAGGTCGAGGTAATCGGTCTGTAGGCGGCGCAGGGTCTCGTCGAGCTGCGCGATGATCGACGTGCGGCCCGCACCGCCACCGTTGGGGTCACCGGGGAAGAGATTGGCGAAGAACTTCGACGCCAGCACCACGTGCTCGCGCCGTCCCGGATGGGCGGCGAACCAGTCGCCGAGGATCTTCTCCGAGTGGCCGTTGGTGTAGAAGTTCGCAGTGTCGATGAAGTTCCCACCGCGGTCCACGTAGGTCGCAAGGATCTTCTCCGACTCCTCGACGCTGCATCCGGCGCCCCCGGGTTCCTCTCCGAAGGTCATCGCGCCGAGCGCGAATGGGCTGACCCGCAGGCCGGATCGGCCGAGGGTGACGTAGTGATCGAGAGACATGAGATGGCTCCAATGGGTGTCGGAATGGCGATCGCCATGTAAGCGCGAGGCACGCGGTCGCGGTAGACCGATACGCGCCGGGTCTTGCACGATCCTCTCGACTTCGATCCGATTGGGCTTGCCAGACATCGTGGCGGATGCTTCCGTGAAGCGTGCGCACCACCGACCTCCTGGACGAGATTCGCGGCATCATCGCGGCCCGTGCCGGACCGGACGGGCAGACGTCGATCGCCGGGCTGCTGCTGTCCAAGGCGGAGACGGAGACGCCGGACCATTCGCTGACCGATCCGCTGTTGGTCGTCATGGCTCAAGAGGGCAAACGGCTCCTGCTCGGCGACCAGGTGTTCCAGTACCGGGCCGGGCAGTGCCTCGTGGTCACCACCGACCTGCCCGTCACCGGCCACTTCCTCGACACCACCCCGCAGACCCCGTCGTTGGCCATGGGACTGGTGCTGCGTCCGGCCGCGATCGCCCCGCTGCTGCTGGAGGCCCCGGCCGGACGGTGGTCCCGGGGCACGACCGGCCTGCCGGCGATCGCGACCGGCGAGGCCGGCCCCGACCTGCTCGACGCCGTGGCCCGAATGCTGCGGGCTGCTCAACCACCCGGCGGACGCTCACGTGCTCGCCCCGCTGATCGAGCGGGAGATCCTCTGGCGATTGCTCACCGGCCCGCACGGCGGCATGATCCGCCAGATCGGCCTCGCCGACAGCAGCTTGTCCCACGTCAGCCGGGCAATTAAGTGGATCCGTGACAACTACGCCGAACCCATGCGGATCGAGGACCTCGCGCGGATGATCGGGATGAGCACGCCCGCGTTTCACCGGCACTTCCGCGCCGTCACGACGATGAGCCCCCTGCAGTTCCAGAAACGCATCCGCCTCCAAGAAGCGAGATCGCTTCTGGTGGCCAGACCTGATGATGTCGCTGGCGTCGGACATCTCGTCGGCTACGACAGCCCGTCCCAGTTCAACCGCGAATACCGCCGCCTGTTCGGTGCCCCACCCGGCCAGGACGCCACGCGTCTACGCGCAGCTGCCGATCCAGGCCGCATCCGACACCTACCCTGACCCCGCTCCCGCTGCCGGCCGTGACTTCACGCCCTGCAAGCCGGCCGGGCAAGGCACCTGTGTCAGCAGCGACCGACCCAACGTCAGCGCCCACGCGGAGGTTCGCCGACGGGTTCTGGCCCGTGCCGGTGTCGGTCTCGATCCCTGGTCGAGACGGCTAACCGCGGCCCGACAACACCTCTGATCATCGAAGCCGACGGCGTCCTGGCGGGACAGCCACCACCCCCTCCTTTCGCCCCCCGCTACGACCGTACGGACCAACGAAACAGTGGTTTCGTTGGTTGACAGTTTGGTTTGTGAAACCGAGAACCGGTTACGAGGTTGCATATCGCGAACTGATACCGTGCTGATCATGATCGACGAGGCCGCACGCTGCGGCTACAGCAAGTGCCGGGCCGAGCTGCCTCCGCCCGGCCCCCAGGGCGGCAGGCGCCGTGCCTTCTGCCGGGACACCCGTTGGCCGGGTGGCCGGACGTGCGCCCAGATGGCCCGCGCCGAGCGCGATGCCCTGGACGCGCTCGGCCTGGACTCGGGCCGCGCAACCTTCCGTCTCGACGCCGACCGGCTGCGGGAGCACGTCGAGGCCGTGCGTGGTCCGGTCGCCGAGCTGACCGATGCGCTTTCGGCCGTCTCGGACCGGCTCGACGAGGTGGAGGGTTCCGCTCTCGCGTCGGTCGAGGTCGCCAACCGTGGTGCCGCCGAGGCGGAGGCGGCGCGCGTCGAGGCCCAGCAGGCCAGGGAGCGGGCGGAGCGGGAGACCCGGGAGGCCCGCGACCGGGCGGCGC
>JAODNO010000128.1 GCA_025465235.1 Pseudonocardia sp. | reverse complement strand
GCGACAATTCTTTGCGTGGCGCCGACCTCAGCCCGGGCGGCCCACCTCGTAGGCACCGTCGGAGCCGGTGATCGTGACCGGGACCTTCACCGGAGCGCCGTCCACCGTGGCGTCGCACTGGAATGTGGCGCCCTGCTCCACGCGGATCCCCTCGGTGCAGCGCACGCCCGCCACGTTCGCCAGGCGGTAGTCCTGGGTGAGGACGCGCTGCACCCCGTCCTGCAGGGCAGCCGTATCGAACACCCTCGTGACGAAGAAGCCGGGCGCCACGAAACCGAGCACTGCGATCACGGCAACGACGACCACGGCGCCGCCGATGATGAGCGGCAGCGAGGACCTCTTCTTCCCGCTCCTGCTGCCCTTCGCCGGCTCCGGGCCCTGCCCCCACTGCTGCGTGCCCTGCGGCTGACCTGGCCACTGCTGGGCGGGCGCGTACTGGCCCCAGCTCTGCTGCTGCCCTGGCCACTCCGCGCCCCGCGGTTGGCCCGGCCCGGTCTGGCCGTACTGCGGTTGGCCCTGCTGGGGCCATCCGTACGGCGGCTGACCGTAAGGCGGTTGGCCCTGCTGGGCCGGCGGACCGTACGGCGGGCCCTGGGATTGCCCCTGCTGAGGCGCCTGGCCGTACGGCGGGGGGCCCTGCTGCGGGTGGCCGTAAGGGGGTAGGCCCTGCTGGGGCGGCGGACCGTACTGCGGAAGATCCTGTGTCTGCGAACCGTACTGCTGCTGGGGTGTTCCGTTCAGGCTCTGGTCGGCGTAGCCGGGCTCGGCGGTCCCGGGGGCGCCGCGGGTCGGCACCGCGCGCGTCTCGTCGGGATCCCATCCCTGCTCGCCCTGCTGCCCCCAGCCGCCGGGCGGCTGCTGGCCCCACGCCGGTTGGTCCGCCGGCTGCCCGTGCGGTGTGCCGTTCGGGGGGTTGGGGCCCTGGGGCGTGCTCATCGTCGACCTTTCTGCCACCGTGCGGTGCGGCGAATCAAAGCACAGCCAACCGCCCACGCACAGCGGGACCGCTCAGACGGTACCAACGGCCACGACGCCGCGTCGGATCGCCGTGACGGCCTGCGCCGCCGCCCGGCCCACGCCGCTGGAGCGGCCCATGACCCCGGCGATCTGGTCGAGCAGGTCGAGCACCTGACGGCACCAGCGCACGAAGTCGCCCGCCGACAGCTCGGCGCCGTTCTGCTCGGCTGCTGTCAGCACGACCGACAGCGACTCCCCACGTGCCCAGCGGTGGATCGGCCAGGCGAACCCGAGATCGGGCTCCCGGGTGCGGTCCACCCGGTGCCTCCGTTCGTCGCCCTCCAGCTCGGCCCAGAGCCGCACGGTGCTCGCGAGTGCCTCGGACACGGCTCCGGACGGCACCCGGGGCATCGGGCCGTTGTCCCGACGGGACTCGTAGACCAGCGCCGAGACGACCGCCGCCAGCTCCGCGGGCTCAAGTCCCTCCCAGATGCCGTGGCGCAGGCACTCCGCGGTCAGCAGGTCGGACTCGCCCCAGAGCCGGGCGAGCCGCGCGCCGTGTTCGGTGACCTCGTCCCCGTCGAGGTAGCCCCGCTCACCCAACAACGACCGGATCCGGTCGAACGCCCTCGCGAGGGAGTGGGTGGTCGTGCGTACCTTCTGCCGCAGCTGCTCGGTCTCGCGCTCCAGGCGCGCGTACCGGTCGGCCCACCGGGCATGCGCCTCCCGGTCGTCGCAGCCGTGGCAGGGATGCGCGCGCAGGGTTCGGCGCAGCGTGGCGAGCTCCGGATCGTCGACGTTCCCGCCGCGGCGCCGCCGCGGCGTGGCGGGAGCGACGATCCCGGTGTTGCGCAACGACGACGCGAGGTCGCGGCGCACGCTCGGCGTCCGATGGTCGACGCGCCGGGGAAGCCGCATCCGCCCGAGCGGCTCGACGGGTGTGGGGAAGTCGGCAGGCGAGAGCCTGCCCGCCCACCGGTCCTCGCTCAGCACGAGCGGACGCGGGTCGGCGTCATTGTCGAGGCCGGGGTCGAGCACCACGGCGAGGCCTGCCCTGCGCCCACCGGGAACCGCGATGACGTCGCCGGGCCGCAGCGAGCGCATTGAGTCGGCCGCGGCCTCGCGCGTGTCCGCCACGCCCTCGCGGGACAGCGCCTTCTCCCGTTCGCTGACCTGGCGGCGCAGCGCGGCGTACTCGGCGAAGTCACCGAGGTGGCAGTGCATCGACTCGTCGTATCCGGCCAGCGCCTCGGTGTTCCGCTCGATGCGCCGGGCCAGTCCCACCACGGACCGGTCGGCCTGGAACTGCCCGAACGACTTTTCCAGCAGCTCGCGGGCGGCCTCCGTGCCGAGCCGCCCCACGAGGTTGACGGCCATGTTGTAACCGGGCCGGAACGAGCTGCGCAGCGGGTAGGTACGCGTCGACGCGAGCCCGGCGACCTGCACCGGGTCGACACCCGGCTGCCAGACCACGACGGCGTGCCCCTCGACGTCGATGCCACGCCGGCCTGCGCGGCCGGTGAGCTGCGTGTACTCGCCAGGGGTCAGCTCGACGTGCGCCTCGCCGTTGAACTTGACCAACCGTTCCAGCACGACGGTGCGCGCGGGCATGTTGATCCCGAGTGCGAGTGTCTCCGTGGCGAAGACCGCGCGGACCAGACCACGGACGAAGAGCTCCTCCACCGTCTCCTTGAACGCTGGCAGCATCCCGGCGTGGTGCGCCGCGATGCCGCGCTCCAGCGCCTCGAGCCACTCCCAGTAGCCGAGGACGGCAAGGTCGCCCTGCGGGAGGTCGGCGGTGCGCCGCTCGACGGTCCGCCGGATCTCGAGCGCCTCCTCCTCTGTGGTCAGCCGCAGGCCCGAGCGCACACACTGGCCGACCGCGGCGTCGCAGCCCGCCCGGCTGAACACGAAGGTGATCGCGGGCAGCAGCCCGTTGCGATCCAGGCGGTCGATCACCGTGGTACGTGACGGGGGGCGGAAACGCGTGGAGGAACGACCGTTCCCGCCGCCGCGCGACCCGCGTCCACGCCCTCGGTCCCACACGGCGCCCTGCCGGTCGAGGTCGCGGGTGTAGCGGACGAGGTCCGGATCCACCTGCAGCTCGCCCGCGGCGTCCTCCCCCGCGAACAGGTCGAGGAGGCGGTTGCCGACCATCATGTGCTGCCACAGCGGCACCGGCCGGTGTTCGTCGACCACCACGGTCGTGTCGCCGCGCACGGTCACGAGCCAGTCGCCGAACTCCTCAGCGTTGCTCACGGTGGCCGACAGGCTCACCAGGGCGACGTGCTCCGGGAGCTGGAGGATGACCTCCTCCCAGACCGCGCCGCGGAAACGGTCGGCGAGGTAGTGCACCTCGTCCATCACCACGAAGCCCAGCTGCTCGAGCTGCCGGGACCCCGCGTAGATCATGTTGCGCAGTACCTCGGTGGTCATCACCACCACCTGCGCGTCTCCGTTGATGACGGTGTCGCCGGTCAGCAACCCGACCGCGTCGGCACCGTGGCGCTCCACGAGGTCGGCGTACTTCTGGTTCGACAGCGCCTTGATGGGGGTCGTGTAGAAACACTTGAGACCCTGGGCGAGCGCGAGATGCACGGCGAACTCACCGACGACGGTCTTTCCTGCGCCGGTCGGGGCGCACACGAGGACCCCGTGCCCGTCCTCGAGCGCCGAACACGCGGTGTGCTGGAACCCGTCGAGCTCGAAGGGGAGGTCCGCCGCGAACTCCGCGAGACGGGGACGTGCCGCGCGGCTCCTGGCGGCGGCGTAGGCCTCCGCGGGAGCAGGATTGCTGCTGGCCACCGACCCAGGTTTCCACATCGCCGTGAAATGAACCCGCCCTGCCCACTCACAATGACACGGCACCTGGTCATGGCGCGCTCACCCCATGCCCTCCACCCTCCCCGACATCGCACCCGCGTTCGTCCAGATGGCGCATCGGATCGTGTGGGCCACGGTGCTGCTCGAGGGCGCCGGCGACCAGATCATGGTGTGGCGCGAGGAAAGCTGAGCTCGCGGCAGCATCCTTACCGCTCACGTCGGGGAGAGGCGTTTCTGGTCGACGGAGTGGGTCACGACCACAGTGCCACCCACGTGCTCGTTTCCGAGACGCGAGCGGCCCACCGGTAGCGGGCTCAGGTGGCGTCGTCGACCCGGCGGGCGGCGTCGGAGGCACGCGAGGTCTCGATCGGGCTGGGACTCTCGAGGGAGCTCGGAGTGGTGTCGAGCTGGCTGGGCGTGGTGTCGAGCTGGCTGGGGCTCGTGTCGATCGGGCTGGGGGCGTCGGGGTCCCACTCGTCCCAGCCCTCCGCAGCGCGTCGGGCCGCCCGGCGCCGATCGTTGATCCTCGTGATCTGGATGGCGATCTCGAACAGCAGCACGAGCGCGAACGCGAGCGCGAGCATCGAGAACGGGTCCTGCCCCGGGGTCGCGATCGCGGCGAACACGAAGAGACCGAAGATCAGGCCGCGCCTCCACGCCTTGAGCTTCGCGTAGGAGATGACCCCGGCGAGGTTGAGCATCACCACCAGCAGGGGGATCTCGAAGCTGACCCCGAAGATCAGCAGCAGCGCGATGATGAAGCTGAAGTAGTATTCGCCCGTCAGCGCCGTGGTCTGGACGTTGTCGCCGATGCTGAGCAGGAAGCTCAGGCCCTGGGTGACCACCATGTAGGCCAGCACCGCACCGAAGACGAACAGCACCGCCGCCACGGAGACGAAGCTCAGCGCGTAGCGGCGCTCCTTCGCGTAGAGACCCGGGGTGATGAACCCCCAGAGCTGGTACAGCCACACGGGACACGCCAGCACGATGCCGGCCGTCATCGCGACCTTGAGCCGGAGGTTGAACTGGTCGAACGGGCCCGTCGCGAGCAGTGTGCAGGCGTTGGGATCGGCGCTGAACTGGCCACGCGAGCTGGCGGGGATGGAGCAGTAGGGCTCCTTGAGCAGGTCGCCCAGGCTGGGCATGCCGAAGAAGCTCGTGCCGTACCAGATGTAGCCGATGATCGTGGTGATGGCGATCGCGATGAGCGCGATCGTGAGACGGTTGCGTAGCTCGTAGAGATGCTCGACGAGCGACATCGTGCCGTCGGGGTTCTTCGGCCGCCTACCGCCCCGCCGCAAGGAAAGTCTGGCCACGGGGCTGGGCTACTGCCCGGTGCTGCTGGAGCCCGGCTGCGTGGCGCGGGTGGGCTGCGGCCTGGTCTCATGGACCTGGGCGGGCTGCGTTGTGGGAAGGGCCGCGGGCGGCACGGGCGCATCGGCGGGCTTCTCGGTCTTGGCGGTGTCGCCGCCTGCCGGAGCCTCCTCACCCTTCAGGCCCTTCATCTCACCCTTGAAGACGCGGGCGGACTGTCCGATGGAACGGGCCATGTCCGGGAGCCGCTTGGCGCCGAACAACAGCACCAAGATCCCGATGAGGATCACGAACTCCCAGCCGCCGAGGCTCGGCATGATTCTCGTCCTTCCGCCGTGGTCACGTGCCGGGCAGTCTACGCCGCCCTGGGCAACCCCCCGGTCCACGGGCCGCCACCGGCCACAACGTCGTCACTCATTGGTCGCTGCGTCGCCGCGAGTTCACCAACGTCTGCAACAAGGTGGCGCGCTCGCCCGTCTCGAGGCGCAACGCGGCGCTCGCGCGGCGGACCCGGTGTACCGACCTGAGCACCAGCAGCATCACGAACACCAACAGCACGAGGCCGACCGCGGCCGTCACCAGCGCGGGCAGGAACTCACCCATGGTTCATCTCCCGCTCTGTCCAACTGCGTCGCGATCGCCGTGTCCGCCGGCCGCTGCCAGCGCTTCCCGCGCCCTGCTGCCGATGGCGTCGACCAGCTCCGGCGGTTCGAGCAGCCGGGCCCCGCCACCGAGTCCCATTACCAGCCGGACGAGCCACGCCGGGTCGGCGTAACGCAACAGCACCCTGGCCCGGCCTCCGTCGAGCTCCACCACGTCGTCGACGGGGTAGTACTCCGCCACCCACCGGGCCTCGCGCTCGAGCAGCAGCACCGCGAACCGGTGCTCGGCGCTCGGCCGGAACAGGCCCTCCGACACGTCGGTGGGTTCGGCCTCCGGCGGTGGGGCGGCGGGCTCGTCGAGCACCTCGACCTCCTCCACCCGGTCCAGCCGGAACATCCGCACCGCCTCGGCCCGCCTGCACCACGCCTCCAGGTAGCCGCGACCCTCCACGATCAGCAACCGCATCGGGTCGATCGTGCGCTGCGAGACCGCGTCGCGACCGGCGGTGTAATAGACGATCCGCAGCGCACGGCTCGCGGCCAGCGCCTCGCGCACGGCCGCGGTGGTGGCTGCCTCCTCGCGGGACAGGTCGACGGCCACCCCGACCAGTCCGGCGTCGCCGACGGCGTGCTCGATCTTGGCGGTGGCCTGCTGTACCGCCGCGGTGTCGACCACGCCGGGAACGTCGGCCAGCGTGCGCAGCGCCACCAGCAACGCCGTCGCCTCGGCCGTGGTGAGCCGCAGCGGACGACGCATGCCCGCGTCATGGGTGACGGTGACGCTGTCCCCGGAGAACGACAGGTCCACCAGGTCGCCCGGCCCGTAGCCGGGAAGACCGCACATCCAGAGCAGCTCGAGATCGCGGCGCAGCTGCCGTTCGCTGACGCCGAAGTCGGCCGCGGCCTCGGCGACCGGGATCCCCGGTCGCGCGAGCAGGTAGGGCACCAGCGAGAGCAGCCGCGGCAGCCGCTCGGTGACCCCGCCGGTGCTCACGGCCCCGTCCCCGCCCGGTCCGGACGCACCACGACGTGGTCGTCGGACACCGGGAACCGGCCGTCGGCGTCCACCTCGTGCGGGGCGTGGGCCGCCGCCGCGGCCGCCCAGTTGGCACGGACGGCCGCCGCCAGGCTCTCCGGGCCCAGCACCGCGACGTCGGGACCGTGGCCGGCGAGCCAGCGGGCGACGGTGTCGACGTTGCGCAGGTCGAGCTCCAGCTCGTCGCCGGGCCTGCCACCGTGCGTGTACCGCCCGACCGCCCGAGCGAGCCGGCGCAGGCCATGGGCCCTGCCGTCGGCCACCCACACCCTGGCCGTGCCGGTGCCCGCGGGGGGATCGACGTTGTGACGCACCATCGCCATCAGGTCGACGTCGGCCGGCACCGTGACGGCACCGGCCGGGCCGATCGGGGTGACGACCTCGCTGATCCGGCTCACCCGGAAGGAGCGCGGCGCATCGCGGTCCCGGTCGTGTCCCACCAGGTACCACCGCCCCCGCCAGGACACGACGCCCCACGGCTCCACGGTGCGGCGCTGCATCACGCCACCTGGGCCGCCGCGGCGGTGCTCGAACGAGACGGCCCTCGCGGCCCGCACGGCGGCGAGGAGGGGCGCGAACGCCGGCTCCGTGGTCCGCACCCGCGGCTGCACCCGGCCCTGGTCCTCGTCGACCTCGACTCCGGCGGCGCGCAGCTTGACCAGCGCGCTGTGCGCGGGCGCCGCGAGTTCGGGCGAATCCCACAGCCGGGCTGCGAGCGCGACAGCTGCCGCCTCGTCGGGCTCCAGGTCGATGTCGCCGAGCTCGTAGTCCTGGCGCGCGATGCGGTAACCGTCGACGGTGTCGAAACTCGACCGGCGCCCGGTCTCCAGCGGGACACCCAGCTCGCGCAGCTCGTTCTTGTCGCGCTCGAACATCCGGAAGAACGCGTCGTCCCCACGCGCGTCGGCGTAGCCGGGCACGATCTGGCGGATCCGCTCGGCGGGCAGGAACTGCCGGGTGGACAGCAGGCAGAGCACCAGGTTCACCAGACGCTCGGCCCGTGCGGAGGACACGCCCGGCATCGTACGACCGACACCGTCGCAGCCGTGGCCGACCGGCGCAACCGACCGGGTGTCTCAGCTTGCGACACCCCGGCCCTTGACCGTGACATGGCGCCGCGCCCAGGCTCGGCAGACCGCCGGATCGGGAGAGGCACCGTGGACGACAGGATCAACGTGAACGAGAGCGTCGAGACGTTCAACCCGTGGACAGTGGTCAACCTCGTGTTCCACCACCTCGCGGACCACGGGCTGCACCCGGTGCTCGGCGAGGCAGGCGACCCGGCAGTGCCTGCGGCGGCGCTGCTGCGGGCATTCGGTATCGAGCCGGGGCGCAACGACGAGAGCGTGACCTCTCCGGCGGTGCAGGACGAGCTGGCCCAGCTCCGCGCAGGGATGTTCGGCGAGCCGTAGCACCGAGGTCCGTGCGCGGATACGAGTGCTCCCGCACTCGTATCCGCGCACGGCCCGGCTACAGCGAGGCGATCAGCCGGTCGACGCGCTCGTCGACAGCCCGGAAGGGGTCCTTGCACAGCACGGTGCGCTGCGCCTGGTCGTTGAGCTTGAGGTGCACCCAGTCGACGGTGAAGTCGCGTCCTGCGGCCTGGGCCGCGGCGATGAAGTCGCCGCGCAGCTTGGCCCGCGTGGTCTGCGGCGGGGTGTCCTTCGCGGCCTCGATCTCCCCGTCGTCGGTGACGCGGTCGACCATGCCCTTGCGCTGGAGCAGGTCGAACAGCCCCCGCCCGCGCCGGATGTCGTGGTAGGCGAGGTCGAGCTGGGCGATGCGCGGGTTGGCGAGGTCCATGTCGTTGCGCTGGCGGTACCGCTCGACGAGCCGGTGCTTGATCGCCCAGTCGATCTCGCGGTCGATCAACGACAGGTTCTGCGCCTCAACCGCGTCGAGCGTGCGCCCCCACAGGTCGAGCACCCGCTGGATCGTCGGGTCATGGGAACCGCGGGTGGCGACATGCTCGACGGCGCGGCTGTAGTACTCGCGCTGGATGTCCAGCGCGCTCGCCTCCCGTCCGCCCGCGAGCCGCACCGTGCGCCTGCCGGTCAGGTCGTGGCTGATCTCGCGGATCGCGCGGATCGGGTTGTCGAGCGTGAAGTCGCGGAACTGGACGCCCGCCTCGATCATCTCCAGCACCAGCGTGGCCGAGCCGACCTTGAGCAGCGTGGTGACCTCGGACATGTTCGAGTCGCCGACGATCACGTGCAGCCTGCGGTACCGCTCGGCATCGGCGTGGGGCTCGTCGCGCGTGTTGATGATCGGACGGGAGCGGGTGGTGGCCGAGGAGACACCCTCCCAGATGTGCTCGGCGCGCTGCGAGAGGCAGTACACGGCGCCGCGAGGGGTCTGCAGTACCTTGCCCGCGCCGCAGATCAGCTGGCGCGTCACCAGAAAGGGCAGCAGCACGTCGGCGATGCGGGAGAACTCACCTGCCCGCGCGACCAGGTAGTTCTCGTGGCAGCCGTAGGAGTTGCCCGCCGAGTCGGTGTTGTTCTTGAACAGGTAGATATCGCCGCCGATGCCTTCGTCGACGAGCCGGCGCTCGGCGTCGACGAGGAGGTCCTCGAGGATCCGCTCCCCGGCCTTGTCATGCGCCACGAGCTGGGTGAGCGAGTCGCACTCGGCCGTGGCGTACTCGGGATGGCTCCCGACGTCGAGGTAGAGCCGGGCGCCGTTGCGCAGGAAGACGTTCGACGAACGTCCCCACGACACGACCCGGCGGAACAAGTACCGCGCCACCTCGTCCGGGGAGAGGCGTCGCTGGCCGTGGAAGGTGCAGGTGACCCCGAACTCGGTCTCCACACCGTAGATCCGCCGCTGCATCCCGTCAGCGTAGGCGGAGAGACCCCACTCATGTCACAGCTGTGACCGACCGGTTCGGGTACGTCGTCCGGTAGTTCTCCCGAAGTCCCCTCCCGGTTGGTCCATTAGCGTTGCTCCACGGGCCGCCCACTGGGCCTAGCGTGTGTCCAGCGGGTCGCCCCGGCTCGGTCGGACGAGCCGGGGAGCGGGACGACGGACGAGCGCCTGCGTAGGGTCGGTCCGTGATGTCCTGGTTTCGACGGGCCGCCGACGAGGTGAACGACGCCGACCGCGCCGTGTCGCGGGCCGTCTCCGCGATGCCCCCCTCGCCGCTCGACACCGCGATGAAGAGTCTGTCCACCGCGGCCAACCACAGCCTGCTCTGGTTCGCGCTCGCTGCGCTGCTGGCGTCGCGGCGAGGGGCGAGCCGCAAGGCTGCCGCCCGTGCTCTCCTCGCGATCGCGGGCGCGAGTGGCACGGCGAACGCGTTGCTCAAACCGGCGTTGCCGCGCCGCAGGCCGGCCGCGGCGGAGCTCCCGGCCTACCAGACGATCGACCACCCCCCGACCTCGTCGTCGTTCCCGTCCGGGCACGCCGCGTCGGCCGCTGCGTTTGCCACGGCTGTCGCTCTGGAGAGCCCGCGACTCGGTCTCGTCATGGCCCCGCTCGCGGCGTCGGTGGCCTACTCGCGGGTGCATGTCGGCGTGCACTGGGCATCGGACGTGCTGGCGGGGGCGGCCGTGGGCAGCGGCGTCGCGCTCGCCACCCGCCGCTGGTGGCCGGTGCGGCGCGGCGACGAGGCCCGGGCCCGGCCGCTCGACGCGGTGCCCGAGCTCCCCCGCGGTGAGGGCCTCGTGATCGTGTCCAACCAGCGCTCCGGCGACCCCGAGCACGACCCGGCGACCGAGCTGGAGACGGCATTGCCCGCGGCGGTCGTGCTGCGCGCCCAGCCCGACCGCGACCTGGAGGAGCAGATCGACACCGCCGTGGCCGAACGGGACGGCTGGGTCCGGGCGATCGGCGTCGCGGGCGGCGACGGCACGGTGGCCGCAGGCGCCACGGTCGCCGGGCGCCGCAGCCTGCCACTGGTGGTGGTGCCCACGGGCACGCTCAACCACTTCGCCCGCGACGTCGGCATCTACGACCTGCAGGAAGCGGTGGACGCCACGGGAGCGGGCGAGGCGGTCGCCGTGGATCTCGGCCTGATAGACGTGCATCCCGGGCTCGGCGCCGACCCGGAGTTCAAGGAGGTCGAGCGCGTCCGCTGCTTCCTCAACACCGCCAGCCTCGGTTCCTACCCCGATCTCGTCCGGCTGCGCGAGCAATGGCAGCCGCGGTGGGGCAAGTGGCCCGCCTTCGCCGCAGCGCTCGTGGTGGTGCTGCACCGCGCCGAACCCGTCGAGATCAAGATCGACGGCCGGTGGACGTCGGTCTGGTTCCTGTTCGTCGGCAACGGGCCCTACCACCCGCGCGGCATGGTGCCTGCCTGGCGACCCTCGCTCGACTCCGGCCTGCTCGACGTGCGCTGGTTGCGCGCTGACGTGCGGTTCTCACGGCTGCGGGCCGTCGTCGCGCTGCTGCTCGGCGCGCTCGGGCACAGCCGCGTGTACCACCAGCGCGAGGTGCCCGTACTCGACGTGGAGCTCGCGGTGCCGGGCATGCTCGCCACCGACGGCGAGGTCGTCGAGGAGGCGGGCCGGTACACGTTCCGCGTCGCTAAGGACGCGATCCCGGTGTACCGGCGGCACGAGGACAGGTGGACGGGGCGCAACCGCCCGTTCGTCGGGTGAGCGCGCAGATCACCGCGATCGGGACGTTTGTCTACCTGGTCGGCGGCCACCAGCTCACCGGCGCGGCCAGACTGCGGGCGGCGAGGTTGTCGGCGGGCGGGAGGCAGCGGTCAGGGGCCTGGCGGGGGCGTTCCGGCACGGCATGCTGGAGCGGCCGCCGGCGATCGTCCAGCCGGAATGTGGGCAGGCACGGCTCCGCGGCCCGCCGGCCGGCTGATCACCTGCATCATCCGCCGCTGCCGTAGGGCTTCGTCAGCACCTCGAGGTTGTGCCCCTCGGGGGAGGAGAAGTACAGGCCGCGGCCGCCGTCGTTCGTGTTGTGCCCTGGCGTCTGGTGCCCGGGGTCGCCGTAGGTCGGCACCCCCCGATCGCGCAGCCGACCGGCGACGGCGTCGAACTCCTCCTCGCTGATCAGGAACGCGTAGTGCTGCGAGGGCACGTCGGCGGTGTCCATGAAGTCGAGGCTCACGCCGTTCTGCAGCTCGACAACGGCGAACGGTCCGAACGGCGCCGGGTCGGGCAGCCCGAGGACGTCGGTGACGAAGCGAGCCTCCGCGTTCTTGTCCCGCGCGGCGACGATGGTGTGGTTCAGCTCGATGCTCATGGGCACCAGCGTGCGGCCTCAACCCGGGTGCAGGTCAAGGCCCGGTCCGCGACACCGCCCGGGCTACGAGCCGTTCGCCGCTCCGCCCGGCTTGTCGCCCTGCTCCTTCTGCTCGCCGTTCACCGCGCCGCTCGCGGCAGGCACGTCGTCACCGGCCACAGTGGGCGGGGGCGGGGCGTCGACGGCGCGGTTCTCCTCGGGGAGCAGATCACGCAGGACCTGTCCCGTGATGCGCCGGAACGTGCGATGCGGCCGGGATCGGTCGAGCACGGCCACCTCCAGCGCATTGGCGCCGAGCACCCTGGTGGCCTGCGCGCCCCCGTTGCTCCCTGTAGGGCCGGAGCCCGCCGGGGTGCCGGTGGCCTGCAGGCCCTCGACCGCGATACCGATCGCCTCTGCCAGCTCCATGCCGGGCCGGTAGGTGTCCTTGAGCTTGGCGCTGATGGGTTCGGTGGTGCCACCCATCACCACGAACTGCGGTTCGTCGGTGATCGAGCCGTCGTAGGTGATGCGGTAGAGCTGGTCGGCCTCCGGGGTCTCGCCCACCGCGGCCAGACACAGCTCGACCTCGTAGGGCTTCTGCTGCTCGACGAAGGAGGTGCCGAGGACCTGGGCGTAGTAGTTGGCGAGCATCCGCCCGGTGACGTCACGGCGGTCGTAGGAGTAGCCACGCACGTCGGCCATCCGGATGCCGGCGTTGCGCAGCGTCTCGAACTCGTTGTAGCGCCCGACCGCGGCGAACCCGATGCGGTCGTAGATCTCGGAGACCTTGCGCAGCGCGCTGGGCCGGTTCTCGCTGGACCGGTTCTCGGCGACGAACAGCACACCGCCGGTGTAGGTGAGCACGACGACGCTGCGGCCGCGGGCGATGCCCTTGCGCGCCAGCTCGGAACGGTCGCGCAGCAGCTGGTCGACGGAGGAGTAGAAGGGCATCGTCACGGTGCGGGCTCCTGGATCGTCGCAGGTGTGGGGAGCACGGTCAGGTTATCCGCCGGGCTTCTCCATGCGGCCGGCCACGACGGCACGGACGACGGCTTCCATCTCGTCGTCGGGCCGGCGCACGGCCCCCTCGTCGGCGGTGATGCTGACGACCACCGGGTAGATTCGGCGGACCAGGTCCGGGCCGCCGGTGGCGGTGTCGTCGTCGGCGGCGTCGTAGAGCGCCTCGACGGCCGTGCGCACGGCGAGGTCGCGATCGGCCGCCGGATCGTAGAGCTTCTTCAGCGCCGACTTCGCGAACACGGAGCCTGAGCCCACGGCGTGGTAGCCGAGCAACTCGTCGTAGCGGCCACCTGTGGCGTCGTAGGTGATGATGCGGCCCGCCTTCGCAGGGTCGGCGGAGTCCAGGTCGTACCCGACGAACAGCGGTACGACGACGAAGCCCTGCAGGGCCGCGCCGAGGTTCTGCTGGATCATGCTGGCCAGCTTGTTGGCCTTGCCGTCGAGGGAGAGCGGCACACCCTCGATCTTGTCGTAGTGTTCGAGCTCGACCGTGAACAGCCGCACCATCTGCAGGGCGATGCCCGCGGAGCCCGCGATCCCCACAGCGGAGTGCGAGTCGGTGATGAACACCTTCTCGATGTCGCGCTGTGCGATGACGTTGCCCGCCGTGGCGCGGCGGTCACCGGCGATGACCACCCCGTCGGTGAACGTGAGCGCCACGATCGTGGTGCCGTGGGGCACCTGGAGGCCTGCGGCCCCACCCGTGGGCGCAGGCGCCGCCGAGAGCCCCGCGGGCACCCGGCCGGGAAGCAGGTGCGGCGCGTTGGCCGTGACGAAGTCGGTGAATGACGACGGGCCGGGCGCGAGGTACGCGCCCGGGCCCGTAGGGGCGACCGGCAGCCGGGGCTCCATGGTCAGGTGAGTGCCTCTCCTCGTGCGGGTGCTGGTGCGGTGGTGCCGGTGAGCGGCTACTCGCCGCCCTTCTGGACGTAGGCCCGGACGAAGTCCTCGGCGTTCTCCTCGAGAACGTCGTCGATCTCGTCGAGGATCGTGTCGACGTCCTCTCCGAGCTTCTCACGACGCTCCTGCCCGGCCGCCGCGGCGTCGCCGCCGTCCTCGTCGTCGCCGCCACCACCGCCCTGGCGCTTGGTCTGTTCCTGCGACATGGGTGTCTCCTCTTCGCGCCTGCCCGGTTACTCCGCAGTGCGTCGTACCGGGGTCCGGTATCTGAACATTACCCAGCCGATCGGCGAAACGCCCGCGATCAGGACCAAGCGAATGGGCGGGTCGGCGTTCAGCCGCGGGTCAGGGCCTCGACGAGTTCCTCCGCGGTGCGGGAGTTGTCGATCAGCTCACCAACATGGCGACGGGTGCCGCGCAGCGGCTCGAGGGTCGGGATCCGCACCAGCGACTCCCGGCCGAGATCGAAGATGACCGAGTCCCACGACGCGGCGGCCACCTCGGAGGGGTAGCGCTCGAGGCAGCGGCCCCGGAAGTAGGCGCGCGTGTCCTCAGGCGGCTCGTGCATGGCGGCGAGCACCTCCTCCTCGCTGACCAGCCGCTTCATGGAACCGCGCGCGACGAGCCGGTTGTACAGGCCCTTCGCCAGCCGGACGTCCGTGTACTGCAGGTCCACCAACTGCAGCCGCCCGGAGTTCCAGGCCAGGCCGTCGCGCTCCCGGTAGCCCTCCAGGAGCCGGAGCTTGGCAGGCCAGTCGAGGCGGTCGGCGCACTCCATGGGGTCGCGCGCCAGCGCGTCGAGCACCTCGCCCCACAGCTGCAGAACTTCGGCCGTGGCGTCGTCCACGTCGGCGCCCATCGTGTTCTCGACGTGCTTCTGCGCCTTCTCGAAGTAGGCGTGCTGCACGTCGACGCCCGTCATCTTGCGGCCGTCGGCAAGGTCGACGAGCGTCTTGAGCGACGGGTCGTGGCTGATGCGGTGCACCGAGCGCACCGGCTCGGCGAGGCGTAGCTCGTCGAACCGGACGCCGTTCTCGATCATGTCGAGCACCAGGGCCGCGGTGCCGACCTTGAGCAGCGTGGAGTACTCGCTCATGTTCGCGTCGCCGATGATGACGTGCAGTCGGCGGTACTTGTCGGCGTCGGCGTGCGGCTCGTCGCGGGTGTTGATGATCCCGCGCTTGAGCGTGGTCTCCAGGCCGACCTCGACCTCGATGTAGTCGCTGCGCTGCCCGAGCTGGTAGCCCGCCTCGTCGCCGGACGCACCGATCCCGACGCGCCCGGCGCCGCACACGACCTGGCGTGTCACGAAGAACGGCGTGAGACCGGCCACGATCGACGGGAACGTGGTGGTGCGGGCCATCAGGTAGTTCTCGTGGGAGCCGTAGCTGGCTCCCTTGTTGTCGACGTTGTTCTTGTAGAGCTGTATCCGCGGCGCCCCTGGCACGGTGGCGGCCCGCATCGCGGCCTCCTCCATCACCCGCTCCCCCGCCTTGTCCCAGATGACGACGTCGCGCGGTGTCGTCACCTCGGGGGTGGAGAACTCCGGATGGGCGTGGTCGACGTAGAGCCGGGCGCCGTTGGTCAGGATGACGTTGGCCGCGCCGAGGTCGTCCAGCTCCGACTCCGCGGGGTTGTGCGTCGTGGGCGCCGACAGGTCGAACCCGCGCGCATCGCGCAACGGTGACTCCACCTCGTAGTCCCAGCGGGCGCGGCGCGAACGCGGGATGTCGGCAGCCGCGGCGTAGGCCAGCACCACCTGCGTCGACGTGATCACCGGGTTGGCGGTGGGATCGCCCGGCACAGAGATCCCGTACTCGATCTCGGTGCCCATGATCCGGCGGGCCGTCATGCGCGTGCCTCGACGTGCGCTGTCATGCGACGAGCCTAGCCGCGGCAGGAGGATGATGAGCGCATGCAGGTTGACACCCCTGCAGGGGACGAGCAGGTGGCCGTGTACGACGCGGCCGGTTCGGTGGTGGGGGTGGCACCCCGTGGCGTCGTCTACCGCGACGGTCTGTGGCACGGCACCACGGGCGTGCTCGTGCGCAGCGGCGACGGGGAACGCGTCTACCTGCATCGGCGGGCCCCGGACAAGCTGATTTTCCCGAGCATGTACGACTGCTGGGCGGGCGGGGTCATCGGGCCCGGCGAGTCGCCCCGCACCGCCGCCGCCCGCGAGCTGGCCGAGGAGCTCGGCGTCCCCGAGACGGTGCCGCTGCAGCCGGTGGAGCAGTTCGCCTACGACGACGGTGTGCTGCGCTGCCACATGTTCACCTACGAGGTGCGCTGGGACGGCCCGCTGCACCACCAGCCCGAGGAGGTCGTGTGGGGCGCCTGGGTAACGCTCGACGAGCTGCGCTCGCGACTCGCCGACCCGCGAAGCTGGCCGTTCGTCCCGGACGGCCGGGTGGGCATCGAGCGATGGCTCGCCGCCCCGCACGGCGACCTCAGAGGTTGATCATGTGCCCGTGCCACGGTCGTGATCAAGTTTTACCCGTCGATCCAGGGGTTCGCCCCGAACGACCGCAGCGCCTACCCGACTGCTGCAGGTGGCGCAGGAGCTGGGGGTGCCCGCGCTGTTCCACACCGGGCAGACGGGGATCGGCGCCGGGATGCCGGGCGCCGGGGCATCCGCCTCGCGCTGTCGAACCCCATGCTGCTCGACGACGTGTCAGTGGACTTCCCGGACTTGA